>DAOSYC010000080.1:0-15187 GCA_035380905.1 Spirochaetota bacterium
CGCCTTCCGTGGTGTCGCACCAGCCGGTATGCACTATTACCGGGGGCGTACCTGATCCCGTAATACCAGCAGATGCAAATATCATCATAACCTTTTCCGAAGCCATGGACCCTGACACATTGTACCGTGGATTCACCATTTCACCGCCGGTGCAGGGACGCTATACATGGAACGGCACCCGTACCGCAGTAACTTTCGATCCGCTGTACGACCTGTCACCGGGTACCACATATACAGTATCCCTTACATCGGAAATCACCGACATGAACAGCAATCCTTTGCCCTCACAGTACACCTTCAGTTTTACCGTGGGAAATGATTTCACCGGTCCGGAGATAGTATCGGTCATTCAGGACGATACAGGCCTCCCCCTCATTGAAGAGTCCACTGTTTCCGGGATAGAGCGGAACGGTTCCTTTACCCTCACCTTCAATGAACCGGTGAAACGGGACACCCTTCATGACGGCGTGAGGATATCACCCTCCTGTATATTTCATATTGAATGTGCTGCTGAATCAGCAGTGGCAAAACTTATATTCGATGGTCCCCTTGAAAGTGAAGCCTCCTATACACTGACACTCGGATCTTCCATATCAGATACCTCCGGGAACACCCTCGAAAGAGATTTCCGGTACATGTTCACCGTTAACGGTACTAATTCAATCCGGCCCGGAGTGCTGAAAATTTCCGACAGTGCGGGTATGACGTGGGAACCTGATAAAATATTCACTCTTAGCCTTTCAACCCCGCCCGATT
Source organism: Spirochaetota bacterium (assembly GCA_035380905.1). GTDB lineage: Bacteria > Spirochaetota > UBA4802 > UBA4802 > JAGODF01 > JAKQCH01. The sequence goes on from DAOSYC010000080.1 coordinate 757, forward strand.
ATCCCGGTGTTACGGTTCTGTTTTCTAAAGAAATAATTCCATATACGGTAAACATCAATATTATCAGGGAGGTGGGAACTTCCGGCGGAACACCTGAAACAGGTAATCCGATCTGGAACGGCACAGACAGTTACAAGTTTGATATATTGAATGCTGCTGCCGGAAATATTTATAAATTAGTCATCAAAGGCGGTGATAATGGTGTTCGCGACATGCAGGGAAACACCATGGAGGAGGACTATATACAGTACATCCGGTTTTAGGCACAACCGGAAATTTGTAAAAATTGCATTGACTCAATGATTCAAGGAGGTGATACTATTTACTCGCTGCACAATGTATATTAATATTCAGGGTTATCAATGACTCCAATGGAAAAATCCTGTATTTTCTGTATAATTACATTGTTCGTTCCACTCAGTGAAAAAAATGATATAACATCTGGAAGATATGAACGGGCTTTCTGTAAGTGAAAAGATAAGAATCTTAAAAAATGTTGATCTCTTTTCCAGGCTGGAAATCGACGAATTAACTATCGTCGCCCAGTACAGCTCCCTTGCAGCCTATAAGCGGGGAACTGCGCTTTTCAATGTCAATGACCCCGGCATGTCCATGTACATTGTCATGGATGGAGAGGTACTGGTAACCCGGCACCTGGAGGATGATAACGATGTCAACCTCGCTCAATACACCTCCGGTGACTCATTCGGAGAACTGGACCTTTTTGAAAATGCCACCTACGCCGCAACTGCGGTAACAATAAAGGATACGGTGCTCCTTGTTTTCCCCTCAGACGGTATGAAGCTCGATACGGTACTCCAGAACTACCCGCGCATATCCGCCCGGATACTGTATAAACTCATCGCCATGGTATCAACACGGTTGCGCCAGACCCATTCACTCATCAGGGAAAAGTCACCATGGATTGCAGGGCTCAAGAGGCAGCTCTTTACAGATAAACTGACCGGTCTTTTTAACGAGAAATTCCTCCTCGAAGAATTCGGCCTGGAACTCCCCCGTTATGGTGACAGCACATGTCTGCTGATGATTAAGCCGGATAACTTCAAGGAGATAAATGACAATTACGGGCATGAGGCGGGAGACCGTATTCTGCTGCTCATATCAATTTTCATCCAGTCCGTAATGCGGACAAGTGATATCGGCATACGGTACAAAGGCGACGAATTTGCCGCGATACTTCCATGGACGACACTGGATGAAGCTGTTCAATGCGCACAAGAAATCGGCAATTCATTATATGACATTGATCTGAACGACATTACGGAAGGCGGTGATATCAGGATCCGGGTCAGTATTGGTATTGCGGCATATCCCCTTAATAGCCGAAACAGCAGAGCACTCATTTCACTTGCCCATGCGAATATGATAAAAGCCCGGGATCGAGGGGGAAACCGCATCTCAATATCCCGCAGGGCCCTGACTGAAATATAAATTACAGTCTTGATTATTCCTCTCTGTTTTCAAACCTCTCCACAAGGTTCTCAAGTATATGAATATTTTCCCGCATTGTATCGCTGGTTCCGGTAAGTCGCTGAACAACCCCGGAAAAGTTTTTACCGGTATTGACAAGCTGCTTCATGGTATCGGTAATTGCCTGTATACCATCATTCTGCCTTCCGGATTCCTGATAAATCATATTTATTCTTACAACAATATCTTCCATTTGCGTAACAAGAAGCCCGAAAAATTCTGACACCTGGAGCACCAGTTCCATACCTTTGTCTGCGTACGCAACGTTCTGCATTATTATTTCTTTGATAGATTTTGATGATTCGGCAGTTTTCTGCGAGAGGTTTTTCACTTCTGTCGCCACAACAGCAAAACCTCTGCCGGCATTCCCGGCCCGTGCCGCTTCAACAGCGGCATTAAGCGCAAGGAGATTCGTCTGAAAGCTTATCTCGTTTATCACACTGATGATGGTTTCAATCTCCATACTGTGTGCGTAGATCCCATTCATCGTTGATGAGAGATTCTCCGCAAGCACCTTCTTCTCAACTATCTGGTTATTCAGCACATCAAGTATTGAACTTGATTCCTTTGCCTGCTCCGTATTCTGACGCACACTCCCCGAAAACCGCTCCACCGTATCAGACACTGACTCAAGTGAGTTCATCTGTCTGTCATTGCTCTCAGCGATTTCCCGTGAATTAGAAAAGACATTTTCAGTTGCGGCAATGAAATGCTGTGTCACATCCTTTATTGAGGAAATTAAATTTGTTGTCCAGTTCAGATTTTGCGAAACTTTAACCCGTGCTTCATCTATTTCATTTACATTTTTTGTTGTAAATGCCGCCATCAGATACAGAAAATAGCTGTTGCATGCCATGAAAAGTATCTTTGCAAATTCAGTAGGAAGACGCAGTGTTTTAGGAGAAAATATCATTCTCGGATCTTTGCTGAACGTCATATCACCAAGAGTCACACCAAGTACAATAAGGGTAACATAACTGAGAATTGAAACCAGACCGAAATAAATATTCAAACGTTTATTATAGCGAAGCGCGCAAATTACCGCAAGTAGAAGATACACAAGAAAGGTGGAAGGTTCTTTAATCGCAAGGCCGTATCCATTATACGGATCATTATGAAATGAAAATTTCACGGCAAACACCATCAGTATTTCCAGGGTCACTGAAATATAAATAAGGGCGTCCGGTAAACTCTGTCGACGTATAAACGTATAATTAACACCCGCCAGTAAAAAATAAAACACCGAAATTACAATAATGGATGTATACACCGATGGTATTGACCCTGACTTATAGGCAGCAAAACCGGAAATTAAGAAGAAAAAAGAAAGAATAATACGAAACCGGTTGATGACTTTCTCGCTGGCAAGGGGATTCATGTATATACCTCTAATTGTATTTTTCGCATTGTATATACATTTCCTGCATCCTTACAATTCATTTTTATGGTAGATACAATTTATTGCTGAAAGTACTAATAATATTCTGTATTTTATAACAGTATCATTTTATGCCATAAAAAGCATACACAGGTGACCCGAACAGGCATTGATTTGTTACTATGATCTGATACTATCCGGAATGACATACATTCCGGTATTTGCTCTGTGAAAGTCCTGAAATAGCGTCTTCAATCGTTTGATATCGGCCGGCCTCCCGTATTGTTTCCACGGTAGGAAGCACCATCCTGAAGTTACCCTGACGGTATTTTGCAAGTGCCTCTGCGGGACTAATCCATACATGCTCAGTAAGCTCCTTCCCGTCATGACGGACATCCTGGCCTTCCGGAAACCCTGCAACAAAAAAATGAGCATCATACCTGATAGAGGAAAATGGCGGAGTAATCCATCTGGAGAAAAAGAAGATCCTGCCGGCGTCCGGGAAAAGGCCCTCACGCTCCAACATAGAATACAATGAAAGCTTTTTTTCATGAATTTCCCGGCGATACCGTGAAAATCTCTCCTTTTCTTCGGGCCCTGAAAGTGTCACCGGGTCACCGTTACTATTTACCGCATAGAGTATTCCCGTCTCCTCAAAAGTTTCACGAATAGCGGCAATCCAGAAACCCATTGCATATTCCGGGGTCTTCGCCTCCGGTATTATATTCATTGCCTCCAGAGGCACTATTCCCCTGCATCGGTCAATTATATCCCCGGCAGTATCCTCCTCATCAACTGCGCCGCCGGGATACACATAATTTAAAGGAACAAATTTATTCCCGGGATGCCGCAGGAGCATGAGCACTTCCGGCGATTGCCCTCCACCATTAACTCCATTGCGGAGTATCATTAATGTTGCAGCGCTTCTTGGTCTGGAAAACATGGTATAGTAAGCTCCTGAAAATAATAACTGTTACGGAGAATGAACCACAGAATATTTCACAAATATTAATTTCAAAATTACAGGATACACCATAATCCTGTCAAACAAAGGACTTGTACAAACCGGATAAATCTTTTAATACTGTTACACCGTTCATACAAAATAATTGGTCAATTTTTCGCTTGAAATATAATAATCTTCATTCGATACTCAATACATTCGATCTTTATTTTCCCGGAGCCGGAACGTGGAACATGACACATCCGATAAAAATTTAAATGATAACAAACCTGATGAGCACAGGGTGAATAATACCCTGGAAGAAAATTATCACAGGGCAAAAGCTGATTACTACCGTCATGTACTGCGGAAACAGGATGAAGATTTCATAAGCAAGATCCAGAAAATTCCGGATGATTGGAATATATTCTCTGAAATACGAAAAAATAATAATATTATCATATCAGATACACAAAAAAAAAGGCTTACTGATATAAAGAAACGGAAATCCTGGGAGCTGAAATTTGAAAGCCTTAATATCTTTTTTCTGATTAATATTGAAGAAACAGTACTGTCATGTCTAAACTACCGGCATCTGTCAGAAGAAGAACTTGCAGAAACAATCGAATCCGCGAATCACATCACAACTGAATTTGGAAGTAATATAACAAACTTTAAACACCTTCTATTAAGCCTTGCAAAAAGGTCAGTAAGCGACCTGTACTATCTTATTATATCATTCAGAAAGTATTATTACAAGCAGGGTTTTATTTTTGAAAAGGATTTTATTTCATTCTGCGAAGATGCCATTAAAATTGTGAATGAATACAGTAAAAACATGACTTCTGTCTCTGTATTCACAGAAACAAGGGATAACTATAAAATGCTGTTTCCAAAAAGTTCAAATACAATTGGATGGAAGATGGATGAAATCGCTGTAAAAAAATTTTTTGAAGATAAAGAGGAACCGGAACGGTATCAGATAATCAATCATTTCAAAAAAAGAGTCAGTGAAGCGATACTTTTCAAGAAAAAGCTGAAAATTGATCATGAATATGTGAAATATTATTATAACGAGCACGACGGAAAAGTGTACAGATACAATTTCATCACTGAGGCGCTGAAAATAAAACTCCATGAAAACCAGATACAACAGGATGTATTTGACCGGTTCGAGAATATCCGTAATTCTTTTCTGGATATCAAAAGGGATTTTGATATAAAGGGAATACTGGAATTCGGACCGCCGGGATTCACGTATATCGACACACTTGAGTTTATTTACAAGTGCTGTAAAATAATAGAATTCTTTTATTTACGTTCAATGAAATATGAAAGCCTTCAGGCACTGCGAACAGAAACCCTGTACAGCATTGAACACGAATATTTTTCATATAAATCATAACATGAAGGTTATCTGTTTAGAAGAGCAAGCATATCCATCAACAATGCGATAATCCCGTGAAGAAGCACTCCTCCCCATATTGATTTTGATTTCCATGCTAAATACCCAAGAATAACACCTGTTATAACAGCGCCCATTGCCTCCGGGACCGGTTTTCCCAGATGAATAATACAGTACGGTATGACTGAAAACAAAATTCCAGCAGTACCATACTTTTCACAAAAAGGAAACAAAAGAAATCCCCGAAACAGAAACTCCACAGCAACAAATTGCAGCATATACAGTATTTCCCATATTATAATGAGATGAAGAACCGGAACCTGCATCAGAGGGTACATCATGGAAAAATCACGTGACAGTGATGATATAACAACAACCGGAACCATGAGCAGCAGCAGCATTCCATATAGGGGCATATACCTGCGAAGGCTGCCGGCCCCGAATCCGAAGAAGGACAATCTGCACCGGTAGAACACACAGACAAAGAAAAGTGGAACCAGCAGATACAATACAAAATAATTCAAAAACCAGTTAACATAGGCATAAAACTGAAGATGCAACGGATCAAACGGGGCCCACAGCAGGTTGATATATTTTACTGATGAAAACACCCCCTGCATTCCCATACTGACAAAAATGCATATTGAGGCAACTATCACCAGTAAAGGCTCACGCCATCCAAGTGATGACATATCACTTTTGATTTCATGCCATAGTTCAGACAGGTATATCATATGTAATAATCTCATACAAAAAAGCAGGATATGTTTTTGGGGAATACTATATTTTACAGGCCTCTACCAGCCTTTTTATTTGTTTATATTATCAGCATAATGATTCATAATATAACTGATATTATCAAAATCATTATTGGTTTCCAGCAGGAACTGAAGTCCGTAGGTATCTTCAATCTCCCACACTACTTTCGATTTAAACTGGGTATCCTTATCAGATTTAATATGTATATATACAACGTCATCGACGTTCAATTTCCGCTCTGACTGGATACAGGCACCGGTTACAGATATATTCTGGGTCATACAGTTAAAACGGTGCTTCCTGTCTTCAGGGTAAAAACAGTAATCCTTATTAAGAGAAACCCTTTTACTTTTTCTGCGTTCACCTGGCATGCGCACCTTCTCCTCATACACGAACTTTTCATGTACAGTACCGTATAAAACTTGCGATATAAATATATACAATATCGCGTTTTACGTCAAGTACGACAGAATTAATAAAACAATCGATTCATTTCTTTCTTGTTGACGTATTGCTGAATTGCAGTAATATTAACTGAAATACTCACGTGTATGATATAATTGTACGAGAGAATCAGATGATTGACTACGATTTCATTGAAATCCAGAAACAGCGAATAATAGAATATATAGAAGGCCACTTTTCCCGTAATGTTCCGGAAAAACTGGAACACGAAATAAGCCGTGTACTGCATCAAATTGCGATGAATGAAAATAAAGCTGTTACGGAAAAACCCGGCAAAACCCGAAAAAAAAATCCCTAATATTCTATATTGACACTGAACAGGAAAATCCCCAGTCTCACTGCAGCAGCTCCACCGGCAAGTTCAATAATACCATTAATTATTTTACCGTTCACAAGATCAAAAATTCCGGAAACAAAAAGGATTATTCCGCCTATGAAAAAAGTGAACTTCAGGATAAAAACAGCTATGTAAAGCAATAACCTTTTCTGATTCATGTATGACTTCCACTGTTAAATATTTTCATTTGTAGCACGCATCACGCTATTTGCCGGCAGTAATTATTGCAGGAAATAAAATCACATGACCATCACCGCCAAGAGTCACATACTTTACAAACCCGGTACACTGTATATGCTGATCAGCCTGCAATGTCATGGCAATAGTTTTAGGAATTATGATGTCGATAAAAGTGTTCTCGAGGGAAGAGACCGGTCTCGCTGAAACCAGATAATATTCCTTCGTCGCCCCCCGTATGCCTTCAGTATATTTGTCCACACTTCTCACGACAAGATCCCACCGGACCTTCTTTCCCTTTTGTTCTTTTTCAAACTTTGCCCGCACATCATACTGCTTCCCCCTGAATTCTTTTACCCGTTCAACAAGTAAAAATTCTGAAGCGGTTACCGATTCCAGCTGTTTGAATTTCTGCACAAGCTCTTTGCGTGCAATTTCCTCTTCATTTTCAGTACAGCTGAACGAAGAACACGCTACTGCAGTAATTATGAGCAATATTGAAACTATATTTTTTCCCATAACACCTATCCCGTAATAGTTTTCTGTCTTCCTATCATGAAAAGTTTTTTGTTGTCAATCAAAAAGAATGTTAATGGCGTACCGTTTTATATGTACATAATTCAGCAGGTACGGGCTGCCATGTGACATACCATTGAATTTGTAAAAATTCATCTTGACTTCTCCGGGGGAAAACTGATTATTTATCATATTATTTTCATATGAGGTTGCATGATGAATAAGGCGAAGTATCTCGTACCAAACTTTTTCACCGGACTTAGTTTCGCAATGGGACTCTGCGCAATAATTATTATGGTTCATGGTATTATAAACCCTTCATACTCGTCATTCTTTATAACAGCACACCGTTCACTGATAATAATTGCCGGGTGGCTTCTGGTGTGGTGTGTACTGTTCGACAAGCTCGATGGTTTTGCGGCAAAGGCACTGAACGCGTCATCAGAATTCGGCGCACAGTTTGACAGCATGGCGGACCTGGTCTCCTTCGGAATCGCACCGTCAATGCTTGTTTTCTCATTTGTATACTCAACACAGGGAACATGGTATTCCAGTAATAAAGCTCTTGTAATCGGATCCGTCCTTTTTTTCAGTCTGTGCGCAGCAATCAGGCTCGCCCGTTTTAACGCGATCGATGTTGAAGAACTGGCGGTATGGTTCAGGGGACTCCCCTCAACCATCGCAGGTGCGCTGATCATTTGCTCGGTTCTGATATACGCGAAATACGATCTCATTACACAATACCCCGCCGCCGCGTATTTTCTCCCCGGGTTACTTGTTTTTTCAGGAATTTTAATGGTAAGCACATTATATCTTTCAAAGCTTGTTCCCCGGAAAAGCAAAGCTATTAATGTGTTTCAAATAATAAATATCGCCGGTGCATTTATCTGCGGGTTCGCGACATTGTTTCCGGAATATCTTATGGGAATGATCGTGCTGTACCTCAGCGTCGGATTTATCTATGGTTTTATGAAGAGAAATCTTATCACAGCGGACGCGCATTCGGCAAAACAGCCTGGATAGTGCAGCCTTACGAAAACGCTTTTTTATCGCCCCGAAATACCAGGAAATATTTGTTACGGGGCGATATATATCCCGATTCCCGGGAACTGTTATTTTTCGGTAATGAATATGTTCTTATACCGTTCAACTGCTATTTGTGATATCTCCAGAATAAACCTGTCCAGATTAGTGCGGTATTCATGCATTCTGCCTTCAACCATTCGTTTGACATCCCGCATGTTTATCGCCGATCCGCCGAACTCAACCTCTATTTCCCGCCGAACCGATTTATAGCTTTCCCCTGAACATTCAATTCTCTGTCCAATAACATTGTTCTGCAGCTGCCGGTGTTTCAATTCGATATCAATAAGTTCCTTCGATTTCTTTCTTGTTTCGGAAAAAACAATAAGAGACGGAAGAAACTCTTCAACATGATCCGACAAAAGATATTTTTCGAGATCCCCGTCAAAATTGAATAATACCAGCAGCGACTCCAGTGACGACCCGTATATGGTCAGGCGTGATTCCGGAATTATTGTCTGTGAAGGATTAAATGCGATGGAGTTGACTGTTGAAAAAGTTTTTGTACCTGCTTCACCTCTGCCAATATATACAATATCGTCTTCTTTCAGATCATGGGTTGCCATACTCTTTTCTATCTCAAGACTTTTCCTGTCCCCTGATATAAATCTTTTTATCCCCCCCGAATATACAGGGCGGTTATGATCATCATTGTCAATGCGGTACTCTGTCGCAATGAGGTTCTCATCCCGAAGGCCGAGACGTTTGGTAAACTCAATAGCGATCTCATAGGGTAATGCGCTGAGTATTATAGGATTATATTCCTTAATGTATTTAGTAAAATTTTCAGCGCCGGGAAACAGACGCGATTTCTTCCCTACAATCGAAGCACAGAACGTCGGCACATTTCTCAGGAGAAAGTCCGGAAAATAGACTGCGAGTTTCAGGAATGAAAAAGGTATATTCCCCTGTTCCGCGATACTGCTGTTAATATCATCAAGGATATTTTCAAATGCGATTCCTTCGGTTTCAAAGAAAATTGAATCAAGGAGATTATTGTAGTCTCCTATTTCAAGAAAGTCCCCCATACCCAGAAATATTTTTTTTGGTTTTTTCAACAGCGAGGATGTAGCTCTGAGAAAATCCAGCTTATCAAGTTCCTGAATCTCAAAATTGTTATCATCGCCTTTATTGATTATTAAAATATATTTTTGTTCGTCCATGCTTTTCAGCTCTGCAAAAAATTTATTTTTTCAAAACAATAGTACTTCATATCATTATACTGTCATTGTTATTATAACAGAAAACATTGTAAAATCAAAAATAAAATTGTGTTGCGTATTTCTTCATGATACATTGATAGATATTGAAAAATCTATTGACATTTTCCGACGTACACTTACAATTATTGTATCCCTTACTGATATTTCCGAAGGTACTCCATGTCAGTTTTCGAAAAAATTGCGGAACAGAAAATCCGTATAGCCATGGAAAAAGGTGAATTTGACAATCTCCCCAACAAAGGTAAACCTCTCCCCCCTGATGATCTCGCCAAAGTGCCGGAAGAACTCAGAATGTCCTACAAGATTTTAAAAAATGCCAACATAATTCCTGAAGAAATACAGCTTCGCAAAGATCTCCTTACCCTCAGAAATCTCCTGGAAGCATGTGACAGCGATTCGCAGATAGAGGAGCTGACAAAAAAAATAAACGAAAAACAACTCCGGTACAATCTTCTTACTGAACAGCGTTCCGGTTCAATGAGTTTGAATATGCAGTATCACGCCAGAATAATGGAGAAACTTAAGTAGAGAGGTAAAACTGCTATTTTTTTAATTCCATCATTGTATCCACGTACATGCTAAATTTACCTCAACGTGTCAAAAAATGATTGCAATCATTGCAGCGAACACGTATTATTTCATGAAATAAATTCAGGAGGAAATCATGAAAAAAAGATACGCTATGCTTTTTGTTGCCGCAGTATTTTGTTCCAGTTTTATGGTATGTTCCAGTATTTCGCCGGGTATTGCCACGAAATCACCCAAGCGTATTGCATGCGAGCAGGGATGCCAGGAAGCCCTTGAAAAATGCAAAAAAAAGGCAGGAACCAGCCAGGCAAAAATTTCAGCCTGTGAAGCAGCTGCTGCCGCATGTATGAACAAATGCGGAGAATATTAATCATTCAATATATATGTGAACTCCCCTGATCAAGGGGAGTTCTTTTATTTTTGTCCGATATATCTGTCCGCAGAGAATGTTCCCTTAAATACTCCTCCTTCTGCTGAAAACATAATGCCGTTGCCATGACGTTGATTGTCTTTCCACTCACCAATATATCTGCTGCCGCTTATCCAGGTGTACACGCCGTATCCTGTCCGCTTCCCATGTTCCCATTGACCTGAATATATTGAACCATCCTCCCAGCGCATAATGCCCCTGCCATGCATTTTACCCTCCTCCCACTGCCCGGCATACACACATCCGTTCTGCCATGTCATGTGCCCCCGTCCATGGGGCCTGAATCCGATACTACTTGTCCCCTTAAACCAACCCTTATACTTTCCGTCTTTGTAAAAAACCCCATAACGGCACTGGCCGTTTTTCTTTTGAAACGGGATACGGCTGCTTTCTACAATTCTACCTGATTCAAATAAAGCAGAGCGTACTGTTCCATCCGGATACACATATACTCCTTTCCCCTGAGGTTTATCATGTACAAATATTCCTGTGTATTGTGAACCATCCGACAGTATACAAGTCCCCTTACCATGGCGGAGATCATTTTCCCATGCGCCTGAATATTCTGACCCGTCAGGATATACCATCTTTCCCATGCCGTTCCGCATTCCGCTTTTATAATCACCGGAATAACAACCACTATCGTGATTGGATACAATACTTTTACGGCCTTCGATACAGGTTATGTGCTGTCCCTGTACAGCCATAACAGTTGCGGAGGAGTGCAGGATACTTATGAAAAAAAATATGTTACATGCAGTATACCATTTTGAAAGCATTTCATCTTCCTGTACATTACAGTAAAACAGTGTTACCCGGGATACTATTGTATAAAAGTATCTACTGCTGACATTAATAGTATCGGTAAAAACCCCACTGCCGTTAATTCACACACAAAAAAACCCGCACCATTGTCCACAGTGCGGGTTAGAATACATCAATGTACTATAATTATCTGGCTATCTTCTTTTTCAACGCGTCCCTTCTTGCACATTGCTCCTTTGTTCCTGTTGGAGGGGTCCCGAACATCTCCTTACATGAGAATGTAAAATTTGTCAGAACATAACTGAATGGAGGCTTCAGCTCTCCCTTGTTCGCTCTTTTCGCACATTCATCGAGCACAGCATCAATGAATTTTCCCGCGCAGATATTCAATGTCGCACCGGCACGAAATGCGATCTGCGGGTCATCATTGACCAGAAATGTCAGCGCCCAGGGGCAGATTACTTTTTTCTCTTCATCGGTGTATTTATACATGTTTCGTGGAGCATCGAGTGCCGCAAGGACCATCCCCGGATCACTGCTTTTTGCAAGTTCTTTGATTATATCGAATACTTTCAGCCGTCCGAATCTCATTAAATTACTGTAGCCATGGACCCTTACAACCTCCTGCGGATGTTCCTTGAGCATCCTGTACAATCCCATTTCATGTCCTTTCATGATAGCGATATGCGTCACCGCTTCAGCGGCATACATGGCAACATATCCTTTAATTTTCGCAGTACCCTTCAGCAGGTTTTCAACCACAGCGGGAGTAATTTTATCAGCATTTTTTTCAATAGTCGATATATTGTCCCGCACCTCACGATACAGCAGCTTGCATGCAACAACGCGGATCTTTTCGTCCGGGTCATTCAGGGCAACACTTATTGTACCCAGTGATGCAGGAACTGTTTTATTGCTGATAATATCACTGAGTTTAACATCCTCACTGCCTGTACAGTTCCTGACAAAAGCATACCTCATATCAACATTACAATTTGACGCTGCAGCTTTAATCGCATCCATAATCTCCCCGTCAACAGGTACCCTGTCTTTACACTGCATGACAGAGACCGAAAGAACAAAAACAGTTACCAAAACCACTACTCTCTTCATAAATGATCCTCCTTGTATGTATATACACCATGGTACTATATATTTTTCACAATTGTCAACCAATTATTGACACCATCAACAACTGTATGTTGCAGTGTATGTATGAATGCGAATAACAGCAGCTGGAATTTCCGGAAAGTGTGTCGGGGGGAGATAATGATTTATGTGCGTTTTTTAAGTTTTACCAGCTCCTCTTTCATCTGGTTAAACTTTTCCCTATAGATATCATATATTTCGGAAACAGAGAGAAATCGTGATTTCCCGTCAACATTGATGATCTGTCGGGATGTTTTTTTCTTTTTCAGGGTTAGATATAAAGCTTCGAGAACACCAATGGCCTGTGTCGTAACAAAACATATATCCCAATATGTATACTCATCATGGCCGAACACAATCAGACCGTTTCTCTCATGTTCTTCTGCTTCAGCCTGAATAATTCCTGTCTTCATATTCCTTTCATAATAATAATCAAGAAGTACAAAATACGTCGGCTTCATCCAGGAAAGCAGTTCAGACATGACCTGATAAAATTTCTCAAGATTTTTTACGTGTGTATTTTCCGTATCATCATCATCAATAAACTCTTCTTTTACCAGATGAACATTTTCAATCTTTGTTATTGACGTTGTCTCGCCGGGATAATATTTTTTAAACCGCTCACGGTAATCTTTGAATAAAGGATACAGTTCCTGGTATGACTTGTTTCTCCGTAAAAAATTTTTCCAGACGCTTCCAAGCCATTTAACGACATCAGGAGTCAGGTGGAGATCATTTTTCGTTTTCAGGTTATAGATTATATTTGAAAGAAAAAACAGGACATAACTGCTTCCGGAGGATTTGAAATGCTCCTCGATCTTTGCAACGTGCTCCGGTTCTGTAGTCAGTGTATCAATACTCTGGATAATAGCATCAATTTCATTCAAGGGATAATACTTATAGGATAATGCAACTATTACCGCATCACCTATTCGTTCAAGTTCATCACTGATATTCATCGTTACTATAACTCCGCACGATTATCGTTACTTGATCATGAAAACAGACAGAGCATCCGTCAAGACATTATTTTATTATCTAATATGTTTTCTGAAAATATACACTCAGCAATAATTATTATCATATTCCTGAATTTTAGCCAAAAGCCTTTTACCCAGTGATTCATCAGCTTCTGAAAGTTCTTCATAAATCATACACGCTTCATTTTTATATGCAATAATTTTTGAAGCAGTCCAGAAGTCAGGAGGTTTCCTGAGATTACTGATACGGTCCGCCATTTTAACCATCCAGATTTCATACGGCTGACGCTTGATTCGCACAATAGAGTCCTGCATACGCATGTTTTTTTGAATATTTGGGTCTTTCGTTAACGCGAGTACACCTTCCGCAACTGCATTCCCGAACTTCCCATGCAGCTCTTCGTATTTCCTGCCGGCATCCTCCATTACATCATGGAGCAGCGCGCATTGTACGGCAAGATCAGGGTTTCCGGCAAAACCCTGCTGCAGCGCTGCAATTATTTCCATCGCTACAAGTGTAATATGATACAGATAGGGAATATCGCTGCCCGGTACTTTCTGATTACCATGGGACTCGGCTGCAAAGTGTAATGCCTCAGTAAATCTATCCCGGGACCAGTTACAATTCATTCTGCAGAGTATCCTTCCTTCATTTTGCTATAAACAGTATGAACAGAAAGCTGTTTGTCAAGAATTTATAGATACAGTGCTTATAATTGACGGTATACCGCATCCTTTACTTTATTTCCTTTTGTCTTTTTTATATTGACGTACACATATAACTTATATTTATTATATATAT
>DAOSYC010000081.1:0-13514 GCA_035380905.1 Spirochaetota bacterium
AGAAGGACAGCACAATTCCCTATACGGTAAAAAACGGCGCTGATAACTGGAAGGGGTGGATCCCCTACGAAACAATGCCTGCATCCTACAATCCCGCGAAGGGATGGGTCGGCACCTGCAACCATAAAACGGTTTCCCGGCAATACCCGTATTACATATCATCCTATTTTTCTCCACGTTACCGCTATGTACGGCTGAAGGAGCTTATGGCATCAAAGGCGAAGCTGGCCCCTGAGGACATGTGGACATTCCAGCGTGACATCAAAAATATCCTCGCGGTAAAAATTGTTCCCGTTATGGCTGCAGCCCTGAAATCACAGCCGGAAACCGCGAAACTCGCCGCAATCCTTGAATCATGGGACCGCAGCGACGGGAAGGACTCCGCAGCCCCGCTTATCTTCCAGGCGGTATACAATACATTCGCGCTCCTGACCTTCAGCGACGAACTGGGAGAGGAACTGGCGAAAACCATGCTCGATGTACAGTACTACTGGCATGAACGGTTTGAAAACATGGTCACCCGGGACACCTCAAAATGGTTTGATGATATCACCACGCCAGATAAAAAAGAGACCCGTGACGACCTGTTCCGCCTTGCGGGGAAAAAAGTCATGGCGGACCTCTCCGAAAAACTGGGCTCCGACCCCAATGACTGGAGGTGGGGCGATGTGCACGGCATTGATTTTTTCAGCCCCCTCGCCCGCAGCGGCTTCCTGAAGGGGCTCTTCGGCAGCGGCCCCCACCCCATGGACGGCTCCGCGGAAACCCTGTACCGGGCAAAGTTCCAGCCGTCAGGTGACTACAGCGTGACCTTTTCAGCGGCGCTCCGCATGGTTGCGGACCTCTCCGACAACGACAAGGTGATGGCAGTCATGTCCTGCGGCGTGAGCGGCAGGCAGTTCCGCACCCACACCACGGACCAGATTGAACCGTACATGAACGGGGAGAAAAGGTACTGGTGGTTCAGCGACAGGATGATCAGGGAACATGGGAGAGATGTATTGAATCTGGTTCCGGGGCGGGAGGAGAAGTAAACATTTCTGCGAACTGTAATTCATGAGAAAAATCCGGGCCTTATTGCTATGTGTAATGCAGATGGGGTATCGGGTTTCAGTGTAATACAGCCTGGATTATTATTGCACATGGTAACATAAGAACAATATGACATACAATAAAATTTTTGAAGACAGAGACTACAATGGTGTTATCCCTCAAAGGATTGACTCACCAGCCCTGAGAAAAATCCTGTTAACACCTGAATATATACTGGAAAAGCTTGAGAAGGGCGGTGACCCCATACAACTGAGCATTGATAAATGGGAAAAAATTAAAGAGGCTTATAATTTCATTGCCCATGACGGCTTCAAACGTGCTTATTATGGTTACATCTATCATCTGAGCGGAGCCAACACATGCGCTCTCTGTATTGTTGCGAAAAAGGAGTACGAAAAAGAGTGTGGTTTTCAAAAATATCAGGGGGATAAATGCATCAAGTGTGTACTATCAACGATCGAACCCTGTTACGACATTAATAGTGTATATTCGAATATTACCTACCTGCTGGGATACAGGCTCCCTGAATATTATAAAGACCAGCCTGATTTAATAGTCAGAGGTTTAAGTACTGATGAAGAATTCCCCCTTCTCGGTAAAAATATTGATATTATGATTGAGAGATTGAGAAGTTTGCAGTAAGAGATTTTTTTCCTGTCAATCCAACCAATTTGCATCCCCTCATGTCAACATAGTTGTTTTTGGGGTAATCCTTTTCGAATTATTGATAAATATTATTCATGTCATCCATCGAAATCATTTCAAAACATCTAATCTTCATTTTATTTTTTTTAATTTAATCTCAGGCGTTGTTCCCAGAGCAAGAGCAACTTTTCTGAGAAATGCAAGTGAGATATTTTTGTAATTTCCTGATTCCAACCGTGCTATGGCCGGTTGTGAAGTTCCTACTTTTTCAGCTAATTCTTTCTGCGTTAAATGATTTGTTTTCCTCAAACGTATAATTTCTTTTGAGAGAGTAAATTCTTCATTAAAAGAATCATACGCTTCTTTGAAATTTTTATCTTTCAATTCCTGTTCAAGTAATGAATCGAAGTTGTAGGACTTAATTTTTTTCATGATTTTGAATGTGGTTCTTTTAATAACTCAATCGTCCTGAATGTCTTTGCCTTGAATTTAATTTCGAGGGAAGATATGAATTCATATGCTGGTTCAAGTATTTCAATTTTGTAATTCACAATACAACAAATATACCAAATATGGTATGTTTGTCAAATAAAAAAAGTTTGATTAAACCGTGACAAGGTATTGCGATCTTATGTTTCCCAACTATTTAACATAACATATAGTACGTGTAATCTGTTCCTGCGCACTGACGAAAAAATAAAATAATGGACTATAAATAAGCGGGTAAGCCTCTAACCAACTCAATCGACACCCTTGCCCCTCCGGGGGAAAGGGCCGGGGATAGGGGTTCGGACTACAACTTCCAGGGATTTATTACAGGAATATTTGCAGATATAAAATCAGTTTCATTTCTTGTTACAAGAATCATATTGTTCGTGTAGGTAATTGCCGCTATTAAACCATCAATTGAAGGCATAACTACACCCTCTTTTTCCGCCCTTCCCTGCATTTCACCCCAGTTCTCTGCCACAGTTAAATCAATAGCAAGAATTCTGTCCGAATATTCTTCTAAAAGCATATTAAGCCAGATGGTCAGTTTCTCTTTTTTTCGTGAGGCGGGCAGCTTCGATAATCCTTTTCTGATTTCACCAATTGTAATAACGCTCAAAAATAATGATGTAGAAGGTTCATTTTCAACCCAGCGTATGAGCTTTTTGTCGGGAGATGGTTTCACCATCTCCGATATAACACATGTATCCAGCAGATATTTCAAAGGTCAATTTTCCTTGGATAATCCTTCTGTCTTTCAATTTCAAAATCTTTATCCATTTTCGGACAATTTAGAAGAAAATCCTTAAAATCCGGTTTGCCCGAAGTCAACTTCTCATACTCTTCAACAGATATCACAACAACAGCCTCATCACCCCGCCGGGTTATGAATTGCGGGCCTCCGGTTAATGCATCTTTAACCAGCTTGCTGAACTGACTTTTTGCATCCTGAAGCTTCCAGATTGTTTTCATACACACCTCTCACCAATCAGTCTAGTCAGGCTAGTCTATTGTGCCCCTCGTGTCAATAAATAAAACTTTCTTCACTTTTTTTTGTTGACATGCCGAAGATAGTGATACTATATGATCACAAATTATAAAAGGAAGTTTTTTAACACACATGAACAACCCGCATAACATCAATCGCAACAGCTATTTTTATTTCTGGTATTTTTATTTCAGAAGCTGCCTGTAGCTTTTGCGAGTGCTGTTATGTGCAAAAGGCCGCAGGCGGAAAGCCGGCGGCCTTTTTCGTTTCCCCCCGCATGAAACAGGCCGCCGCCTCCCTCCCCGGTCATAGCACCAATTTTGACGGAGGTACACCATGAATCTACTCAAAGAAATGCCCCTTACGGAAGAGAGTCCTCACACGAAACAGGGCGGAATGAAGGAATTCCGTACGTTTTCGGTCCACACCAGCAAGGGCGAGGCGTTTACCGTATTCAATACAAAGAATAAAGAAATAACCCAGTTCGTTGAGAACAACGAGGCCTGTTCAACGATCAGGCCCGCGGTGCCCTACATCCTCGCGAGCAGGCTCATTAAGGACACCCCCACTGTGGTATACCTCCCCCATAACGTATCGATCGGGGGGACCCAGGTGTGCCTCATCGCCGGGCCATGCTCCATCGAGTCGGAAGAGCAGATGATGGAAACCGCGAGAAAGGTGAAACTTGCCGGGGCCCATGTGCTGCGGGGCGGCGCGTTTAAACCCAGGAGCTCCCCCTACGCGTTCCAGGGAATGGGGGAAGAGGGACTGCTGCTCCTTAGAAAAGCGGGTGATGCATACGGACTGCCGATTATTACGGAAGTTCTTGATGCGGACGATATCCCCCTGATAGCGGAATACTCCGACATTCTCCAGGTAGGGGCGCGTAACTGCCAGAACTTCTCACTCCTGAAAAAACTCGGCAGAACAGGAAGGCCGGTCCTCCTGAAGCGCGGCATGATGACCACCATAGAGGAACTGCTGCTTTCAGCAGAATACATTCTCTCGGAAGGTAACATGAACGTGATCCTGTGCGAGCGGGGGATACGCACCTTCGAAACCGAAACACGGAATACCCTGGATATTTCCGCGATTCCCGTGCTGAAAGCAAAAACACATTTACCTGTGATAGTGGACCCGTCCCACGCATCGGGGGACTGGAAGCTCATAGCGCCCCTCTCCTCCGCGGCAATTGCTGCGGGAGCTGACGGACTGATGATCGAAGTCCACAACAGCCCGGAAACTGCGCTCTGTGACGGAAACCAGTCCCTGAAGCCGGAAAAATTCGGCAGGATGGTTGACACACTCACGCCATTGACCGAAGTTATGGGAAGGACGCTATAGTGTCCGCAGCGCGGGGATGCACTTTTCGCGTCCATAAAAAACGAGGGACAGAGAGAAGGCGGCAAAGGAAGCGTGTGCCGGGTCAGGAACGCGAATAATGAACCACTTTACCGATATTCTCTTTGACCTTGACGGCACCATTTCCGATTCCAGGGAAGGCATTATGCTCTCGGCTGCCTATGCCCTGGAGAAGATGCACATCACGGAGAAGGACAAGGAACGGCTGAAACGTTTCGCGGGGCCGCCCCTCCATGATTCATTCAGAAATATCTACGGCCTTGAGGGGGCGGACACTGACATGGCCATTGAGCTGTACCGGGAGCACTACGGGGAAACCGGCATGTTCCGGTGCGCGCCGTACCCCGGCATCCCAGACCTTCTTGAAACACTGCACCTTGAGGGGAAGCGTCTTTATATCGCCACGTCAAAACTTGAATCCTTCGCCCGTAAGGTCATTGAATATCTCGGGATGGAAAAATATTTTACAATTATTGCAGGCAGCAACGACGACGGGTCCAGGGCAAAAAAGCCCGAAGTAATCGGATACCTCCTCGCGCAGATTCCCGGCCTGAAAAAAGAGAATACCGCCATGGTAGGGGACATGCGGTTCGATATACTGGGGGCCCGGGAACAGGGGCTTCACGCCATCGGGGTATCCTACGGGTACGGTACTGTTGAGGAACTGAAGGAAGCCGGCGCCGCTTTAATCGCCGGGAATGCCGGCGAACTTGCCTCCCTTCTGCTATAACCCGGCAGCCGGTTCCCCGCGGCCACTCCCGAGACGAAGAACACTGCTGAGTTCGTTCGTGGAACCGGTAATATTTTCCGCTGAGCCGCTGAGCTCCTCCGCCCCGGAGGCAAGGTCCTGCGTCGCGGTATTGATGATGCTGATCGACTTTGTTATTTCCATAATGGCGTTCTTCAGCTCCTCCATGGCAACCTTTATTTCCTCAGACCCTTCAAGAACACCCTGCACGTCCTTCTGTACGCTGTCATTCATTTGAAGGTCTTCTTCCGATATCCTGTTCACTTCCATCACGAAGGACCCGAAAGAGGCGGCGTACTCAAGAACGTCCTTTGTCGCGGCATTGACATTTTCCAGGGCGCGGCTGGTCTCCGTAAGCTCCCTGTCCGTCGCGGCAACGAGTGCTGTAATCTCCTTCGCGTTCACCTGGGTCTTTTCCGCGAGTTTCCCCACTTCGTCGGCAACAACGGCAAATCCCTTACCCTGCTCCCCGGCCCGCGCTGCCTCAATTGAGGCGTTAAGGGAGAGGAGATTTATCTGGTCCGATACATCGGTAATGAGTGTAGTTGACTCTTCAACTTTACGGCTGCTCAACAGGGCATTTTCCATTGAACGGAGGCAGGTGACTATTTCATCTCTTGCGTCATTGATTCGCGCATCCAGCTGATCTTTCCGTTCCATGGCACGGGTCATTTTGTCCCTCCCCCCCGCAACAAGATCACGCATCTTCATGAGGTTATCGGTAAGTGCCATGACCCGCTCCTTCTGCTCTACGGTCATATTCGCTGACGACTCCGAGGTGGCGGAAATTTCCTCCAGTGTTGAAGTAATCTCTTCAATACTGGCCGCCTGGGTCTGGGCATTATCGGAAAACGAATCCGCCCCCGCGGACATACCTTCCGCGGTAGACGTAAGAGTCTCCGAAACTTTTGAACATGTCTCCATTATACTCCTGATATGGTCAAGCTGCTCAATCACCTCACTCTTCCTGGATTCAGCTTCGTGGAGAGTCGCCTGTACAATACGGTATATCAGCATGCACAAAGCCGCGATAAACATTGATACCACGGTAAAATGGGCAATCGTGATCTTTACATGCTCCCCCATTAACTCCCTGGAATACAGTATGACCGAGTTCCCGATCATTATTACGATACCCGTAATAATTCCGATTGTCAGCCTGTTTCCGTACAGCGCGGCCATTACAATGAAAAGGAGAAGATACAAAAAATATATATACTTACCCACCTTCGTCGGGACAAGAAAAGACTGATATGCTACAAGGGCAAGGGGGAAGAGAATGCCGAAATACATTGCCACAGTATATCGCCCTGATTTAAGAATCACAAGACCAAGCAGAAACCCGAGTATAAGCACACCCATGCTCGCGTTATAGACAATAGTTGCCACATGAGGTGAAAAAATATTCGTGCTCAATATTGAAAAAAGTATCAGCCCCACGAATACTATCTGCACCCACATAAACACAGCCGCACGCTGCTGCGTCATGAAGGATTCCCCGGAATACTTTTTGAGAAAAAATCCTGACATTCTGATTGAAAGCTTCCCCATTCTCCACCTCGCACACATTCATCTATTCAGGACTGCACCGTACCCCGACACCGCAGGCATGATGCCGTTACAATTGTACAACGTTGCCGCAGTGTTGACCAGTAAATTTTTTCAATTTACTGGTCACCGCGTATCGTAACAAACTGCGATACCGCGGCCAGCATCCCGCCGGAGAAGCCGATTTTATGATGCCGCGGTATCGAACATCAATATCAATTCATGCCGGAATATACTTTTATGTTGACCGGCACTGTAATCTAAGGCATTCTGCAGCAGCCGCTGATTTTTAACTTATATGGAGTAATTATGATTAATGAGCGCATACACCGTCAGATACAGTTCATCAAAGAAATTGACAGGTTGAAGCAGATCTTCCGCCAGACATACCTCCTCGATGAATCACGCAAGGAAAATGATGCTGAACATTCATGGCACCTCGCAGTCATGGCAATGGTGCTTCACGAATACGCGGAGGGTGATATCAACCTGCTGCAGGTAATGAAAATGGTGCTGCTCCATGATATCGTGGAAATCGACGCAGGGGACACCTACTGCTATGACGACAGGGAACGGGAAACCCAGGAGGAGCGGGAGAACGCGGCGGCTGACCGCATTTTCGCGCTGCTGCCCCGGGACCAGGAAGAGGAATTCCGGAACCTCTGGGACGAGTTTGAAGCGCGGGAGACCCCTGAGGCCCGTTTCGCCGCGGTCCTGGACCGGCTGCAGCCGCTGATACATAATCACGGAACAGGTGGACGCGCATGGCAGGAACACGGCATCACCAGCGGAAAAATCCTCGAACGGAACGCTGACATGGGAAAGGGATCAGGAATACTGTGGGAATTTGCTGATGAACTCATTGAAGACAGCATAGGAAAAGGATTTCTGAAAAGATGAGATACAATCCCGGATATTTGATTATAGTAAAAATGATTTGTTTTTCTTGAAAAATTGGTTGCATCATTCTTTTTATTCATAATTATGGATACATCATCCGAATATATTCATATCAAATTAATACAAAATACTAATATGCAGGAACAGAATAAATTCTTCACATACAGGATTATCAATAACACTATTCTTGTTGTTATTGAATCCGACAGGATGGACATGTACAATGCCCCGGATTTCCTCACAATATCCGAGAATGCGTTTTCCCACCTCACATTTACTCACGCCGCGGTTGATGTGCGTAAACTCGAGCACGTTGACGGAACAGCCATCGGGGTCCTCATGGTTTCGATAGGCCGTATGAATAAGCGGGAAGGAGGAGGGGAGATTGTGCTTATATCCAATAATGAAATGCACACCCGCATGCTTGATCTGGTAAGATCAAAGGTAAAAGTTTTTCTGGATGTTGATGAGGCACTTGAATATCTTGCGACACTATAGACTATTGAATTTCGTAACTGCTTTCATTCCCATAATTTTCGATACCCTTCTCAACACTCAAACCTGAACCCTTTCACCGGCTCCCGAAGGGAGAGGACCGGACACGGAGCCTTCCGGACCACCTTCTCCGCGGTACTTCCGAACAGGAGGTGTTGGACGCCGGTATGGCCGTGGGTGGCAATTATTATGAGATCTATATCATATTCTTCCGCGGCCCTGTTAATCTCCATGAAGGGACGCCCCATTCTGATTACCGACTCCACCGGCACCTCATCGCCGATATCCTCATCAATCAGTTTCCGCAGTTTTTCCCGGGCGTATTCCTCTATTTCATTATTGAACTGAATCGATTCATTTATAACGCCTACTTCGATATCTTCAAATATGGGGCGAAATACATATATTAGATACATTTTCGCCCTGAATGTCAGCGCGTATTCCTTCGCGTACTGAAGCGCCTTCCTGGAGTAATCGGAAAAATCTATGGGAACAAGGATTCTTTCTATGGTCTGCATACCACACCCCCGCCATAGTCTTACAAATAATATACAGAGGTTCTGCACACATTGCAAGGCATATTTTATCCCCGGAATGTGTGCCCGTGGTATGAATATTCCTACTTAGATCCTTCAGATATTACACGCAGCAGTTCCTTCGCCGCTTCCTCCGGCCCCGTCATTTCCCATCCCTTTATCCCGAGACGGGTCCTGATCTGTCCGACAAATATGTCACTCGCGAAAAAGGCTTCAAAGAATTTCATTGCCAGAGGATCATGGAGTTCCTTGTACTGCGGGGCGCCGAATATATTGGCAAAATATGAGTGCACAAGCCCTGTTGAGGTAGTGGTGCCTTTGCTCATCACCGTGCCTTCACGGAACCTGTTAAACGCGTTCACATGGTCATTGAACCGCTCCACGACTGGATGGTCCTCATCAATTTCATCATAGTTATTCGCGTAGAGAATATAGTCAACACGGCAGCCCTTCATGATGTTTTCATAACTGCAGACAGGTATAATAACCCGCGCATTCACCTGGCTTGCGTTCATGATGATGGACCGGTCTATCTGGCCGAAGGCATATCCCGGCTGGAGGTCATCGAGGCGGAGAAATGCCCCTATTTCCGTACCGTACCCTATAATGTCGCCATTTTCATCTAACCGCAGAGAGCCCATATCGTCCGCGATAATTGTAATATTGCTGATTACATCCCCTCCGATGGCCCTGTACGCCTCAAGGGTTTCGGACTTGCCGGCGCCGGTATCACCGATCATGAGCACCGTCGCCTCCACATTGTTTTTCATGGTTATTTTCACAAGGGACCCGTGAAACGGGAGACGTCCCGATTTTATCATTATCGCATTGTGCAGGGTGAGCATCATTTTTTTCAGATACCCGAAATATCCGAACTCGTCGCGGCCGGGACAGGCGGCAACGAAAATCTTGTTTTCCTCGTCATCGTGAAACACCGTGGGGTACTGCGCCAGGCCGTCAAGAGAATCACCGGGCACTCCGTAAAGATACACCGCGTCAGGCTTTCTTTTCAGGTCTTCATCATCCGCCAGCTCAAACAGGTTACAGAGTGAAAAACCCAGCTCGTAATACTTTTCATGAAAATATACATTCACCAGCAGCTCACCGACCTTCGCGGGATAGCATAACCACTCGCCGGTTTCTATATCGACCACATCAAGGGGATTCGTGTCAATTTTCACGAAACTCCCGGTCCTCTTGTTCATCGGCGGCTCAAGGATCAGGGGCGGGTTAAGAAGCACCTGACGAATCACGGATACCGGCTTCAGTTTATTATAGGCCCCGCCTCCATAGGGGGTTTTTACCGGGAGCGAGATAGTACCGAATTCAGCCCCCGCAGTAATCTGGCGGTATATACGCGGATGAGATCCTGTAATGTTTTCTTCGATGTCCCTGTACGCGCTTCGCACAAAATGCGTAAGGTTCCCCACAGTCTGATTGAACGTCCTGTACGGGCGCTTGTCAAGGTCGCGCTCTGCGGAGTTACATATTACATACCGCTCATATCCCCGCCAGTAGTTATAAAAGTACTCGACAAAATCGCTGAACAGCTGAATGTCCCTGAAAAACTGTCCCGACTCAGGCAGAATATTCGGAACCAGCTTCCCCTCAATCTTTAAAAGGTTCTCCAGGGTATCCACGAGGAGCGTTATCTGCCGTTCGCCTATTTTGTCCCCGGGAACACTGAATATGCCAAGGAGGGGGGATTCTTTTTCGGCAAGTTCCAGAATACACCGTTTCAGCAGTTCCAGGAAAAGATCGCTTTTTAATATCTCTTCGGTCGACTCACAAAGGCGGCCGGTGGTATGAATAAGAATTTTGTTGCTGATTATTTTGTAGTGTGTATACATGAGCGATCTCCAGTTAATATTTTTCCTTTCCCTAGGCCGGAAGCGGTCGAACATAGTAATAGAGTGTTTATTTATTGCAATAAAAAAAAACTATCATGAAAGATAATTTTTTACCTTTCATCAGGGCGCAGCATTCCCCCTGCCCGGATATTCCCTGAATGCCTGAATATCTCAGTGCGACATTTTCTCTATCACATCGATTTCATCAAGGTGATGGGGAATGGGCTTTTTTTCTTCAGCATGATGTTTCCCTTCCTCCGCCATCATGTTAAATATATCCCCCTCCCCGATGTGATGCGGAATGATATGTTTCTCATGGGGCTTGTGAGGCATTGAGGAGAGCATAACGAATATGTCCCCTTCATCAATGTGTTTATCCGGATGCATTTTATCCCTCCTGACAAACTGTTCTTACAGTAAAAGTACTACCCATACAGGAAAAGTCAAGGGACGATCCGGATGTCAGTTCCCCTCCCTCTTTTTAAAATCCAGCGACGCAGAATTGATACAATACCGCAACCCGGAAGGAGGAGGACCGTCATCAAACACGTGTCCCAGGTGCGCACCGCATCTGGCACAGAGAACTTCAGTCCGCTCCATCATGAGACTGTTATCCGGAATCGTCCTTATATTCATCCCGGAAACAGGCTTCGAAAAACTGGGCCACCCCGTTCCCGAATCAAACTTTTCATCGGAACGGAAAAGGTCTGTTCCGCAGCATACGCAGCGGTATATACCATGTTCATGATTGTCATGATATTTTCCCGTAAAAGGAGGTTCTGTGCCCTTTTTCCTCGCAATTCTGTATTGTTCAGGTGTCAGTACCCTCCGCCATTCTTCATCACTTTTTACAATACGTTCCACTTCTGATGTCTCTTTCGTGAGTTCATTGTATATCATACATTTCCCCGCTGTTTCTTCATTGTTTGTTCTCATTATGTTACACATACTCAACGGAATGATTATAACCGCACACATCCCTATGAGCCTTCCTGTAATCGTTGTACTCTTCATTGCGTCATACTCCTTTAGACAGTATATTTCCTCCCCGGTTACAAAAGTCAGAATCCGGGAACAGGCGCGAACGCTGAACCGCCGTTATATATATACAACATACAATATTCTCAGTGTAATTCAATACATGCAGAAAAGCCCGCAGTGCTGTAACGCACTGCGGGCTGAAAAAAACGCGCGGGAACACGTGTAGACTGCAGATCAGGCGGCTTTCCTGTTTGACCGTCTCCAGATTTTAAACTTGTCCGCTTCACGGATAAGCGCGTCCCTGAAATCCGGATGAGCAATTTCAATAAGCTTCTCCGCACGCATCCATGTCGGATTCCCCTGGAGCTTAACAGCTCCATATTCAGTGACAACATAATCAACCATCTGCCGCGGTATGGTGGTAATAGAACCGATTGACAATGCCGGGATTATCCTGGAACGGAGCCTTCCTTTTTCATCATTCATTGTTGAGGGAAGGCACAGGAAGCTTTTGCCCCCTTCAGACCACAACGATCCGAGAACAAAATCCCACATGCCGCCATTCCCGGAAATCTGTGTACCTTTAAAGCTTTCCGCGTTCACCTGTGAAAACAGGTCAACCTGCACCGCGTTACAGATACTCACCATGTTGTTTATGCGGCTGATTGTCCTTGGGTCATTGGTATAGTTTACCGGGTATGACGCATAGGCGGGATTATCATGCATGTGATTATAAAGGCGGTGACTGCCTATTGCAAAGGTGTACGCCACACGCCCCCTGTCAATCTCCTTCCGCTTCCCGTTCATCCGCCCTGATTCGATCATATCGACATAGGCATCAACCACCATCTCGGTATGACCTCCAAGGTCTTTAAGGTCAGACTGCGCGATGAGCTTCCCTATCTGGTTGGGAATGCCCCCGATACCAAGCTGGATACAGCTTCCATCCCGGATCTGCGTCATGACATTTTCAGCAATCTTCTTTTCCACATCTGTGGGTTCAGGGGACTGCATATCATAACATGTCTGGTTTTCCGGGGCTTCCACAATAAAATCAACATCTGATATATGCACTGACTCCTCCGCCCCGCCGAGGCACACCGGCATATTCCTGTTTACTTCGACAACAACAACATCTGCGCACTGAATTTTTGCATACGTCTCTGAATTTTGAGGTCCAAGATTGAAATAACCGTACCCGTCCATCGGGGCGACCTGGATAACAGTGTACCACTTCACCTTTTTACTTCTCTCCGGATCATTGTAATAAAAGGAACGGGCGCCGGAGTCATCCCGGAATGAATCATACAGGTCCGGAGCAACATGATACAAAATAGGTGAATAAAATGAAGGGCCTACTCCTTTTTGAATCATGCGTGTCAGTTTACTCCACTGCCAGTCAACATAAATAAAGCTGTCGGGATACTTCGCAATTTCGGGCAGCGGCGGCACAGTGACAGCAAAATATACCGTTACATCCTCAAGTTCCTCCGCTCGCGCAGCAAGGGCCGTATCACACACCACGGGCTTTCCGTTAAAAAAACCGTAATCCACCACATCGCCGGATTTTATTCCCTGCATGGCGACCCCTGCAGAAACAAGTTTTTTCTGGTATTCTTTTTGAAAATCCATGTCATTCTCCTTTATATTCACATTGGAATAATGATACTGCCCTGTCACAATGCTGCATAACTGCATTATTCTGAACAGCACGGGATCTCTCCCCTTCCAGACATAAATGGAATGAAATATATCCTGTGCATTGAAAAGGGTAACAGGGTAGTACCGTTACGACATGGAGAGTATATGGAGGAAAAGAGATGTGAGCAATCGGCAAATAGAGGTTTCCTGTGTGGAAAAAATAATAAATAATTTGTAGGAAAAAAACCTACACGGAATCACTGCTCCCGACGGGAAAT
>DAOSYC010000081.1:13614-14883 GCA_035380905.1 Spirochaetota bacterium
ATAAATAATTTGTAGGAAAAAAACCTACACGGAATCACTGCTCCCGACGGGAAATTGTACCGCAACAGTAGTTCCGTCTTCTCCTGAAATATCTACCGTACCCTTGAGCTGATCCATTGTGAGGAGATTAATAAGCATAAATCCCAGTGTTTTATTGGTTTCATAACATGTTTCATCAGGGAGACCGATACCGTTATCAGAAATCCGGAGATGCACCATACCTCCGTTTTCTTTGTGCATTGTAATCTGAATTATCCCCTCTTCAATTTTCCCTTCGGGGAACGCATATTTCAATGCGTTTGTTATCACTTCATTAATGATGAGGCCGCAGGGGATGGCCTTGTTTATTTCCAGCATCACTTTTTCCACATCAATGTCAAGACGTATCCTCCCGGGATTAAGACAATATGAATAAACCAGTTCTCCGGAAATAGTCCTTATATAATCATTAAAATCAACCATGGAAAGATTCCGGGACTGATACAGCCGCTCGTGAATTAAAGCCATAGCCCGTATCCGGTTCTGAGAATCACGGAGGTTTTCCGCCACCTCTTTATTGCCTGACCTGCTGGCGTGGAGGTTCAACAGGCTTGTGACAACCTGAAGATTATTTTTTACCCGGTGATGTATTTCCTGCAGCAGCACCTCCTTTTCATGAAGGGCAGCTTTCAGGCTGTTTTCCGCCATTTTCCGTTTTGTGACATCCCTCGAATACAGGGCCACAAGGATCATATTTTTTTCTTCATCAATAATCTTGAATACCGATGATTCCAGGATTATCCAGTACTTGTCCTTATGAAGAAAGCGGTGCTCAATATAGTCACGGGGCTGCATGGCATTCCCTGGATCAAATACGATGTTTTTCAGAAGTCCATGGTCCTCCTCGTGAGTTACATCATACTCATTTTCACCGGCAAGTTCGAATGGATTATAACCGGTTACCCGTAACACCGAGTTGCTTTTATACAGTATTGTGCCGTCCAGCGCGAGAATACTGAAAATGTCGGAAGAATTATCCATGAGGTAACGGTAATATTTCTCGGTCTGGAAAAGCGCCCGCTGTACGCTCACCACATCAGTTATGTCCCGGATCAAACCAATTGATCCTGAAAAATTATGTTCATCACCGGTTACAGTATAATGGCCGGTGCTGATAACCTCTCCCACAGGATATTTTTCACCAGTGCGGAACTCCTCTTTGGGAAGAAGGCGTACCCGGAGATTCTTTGTTATACGCCTCCCCGTCCGGCGTTCATCAAAAAGACGGGG
>DAOSYC010000082.1:0-14778 GCA_035380905.1 Spirochaetota bacterium
AATGCTGTACGGGTGAACCTGCTATTTGTCAATGTCAATCCGCCACCATCCCCTGACTGCCAGGTCATCGTCACGGATAATGGAGTACCGTTTGAAATAGGTTTTCATCCGTTCAATGAATTCTTTTTTGAGGACAGGCGCCCCGTCAACAACCTCAAGGGAGTCCCTGTGTTTTTTTTCTATGTCCGATAACGGCGCAAGGGTTGTGATATCTTTAAAGGAACTGTAAATTACAATGAAAACAGGCTCATAGAGTTCAAGGGCGGAGGCGATTTCCGGCTGCGTCGGATTGATTACATTGAAGCAGGCGGTGAAATACTCATAGACGATAAAGGGGTACAGCTCCCGGGATATATTGAAGACGTCGATATTGAGGCGGTCCAGGATGTCCTTTGTGATCTTCCGGGTGCTGATCTCGTCAAATACCGCGAAGGTGTGGAAATGCTGGTCCGATTCCACATACTGCGTATCCATAAGGCGCACTGACGCGAATTCCCCTTTCTCAATGTTCAGTTCACGGGGGCAGGGAATGAGGCGCGATTTATAGTAAATCCGGTTGGTAATGTAGGAGGGATAGAATTCAGTGTTCCCCTTTTCCACAATGTTATATGAGTCGCCGCCGAAGCGCAGGTCCACCTTGAACATGTGCAGAAAATCACAGACAGCTCCTTGAAGTTTCTGAACAAACTGAAGGCTGTGGGTTTCAGCTTCCGGCCTTCGTACCGCCTGAAGGCGGTGGTTTTGAAAATACTCAGGCATGTACTCCCCGAGGTCCTTTACTACGGGAAGTGCTGTATCGTATTCCAGCTGCTTTACTGAAATCCTGGGAATTACAATTCTTCCGGGAAATGTGATAAACTCATTTTTTATTGTATTCAGATACAGGTTCTCGGTCCTGTTGCGGTGGGCCCTGTCAATATTGTCAATTATCTCCTGGATTTCATTTTCAGCTTTCATCAAACCATCCCTGTCCGGAAAAGATATATGTGCAATTTTTTCAATACACTTCATCTGAAACAAACCACATCCATGAGAAGGCGGTTCATTTGAAATATAATAATATTCGGAGAATGAGGCGCTATTTTTCTTTGACTTTTAACGCCTGTTCTGTAAAAAAGGATTTCGTTCCTTAAAAAATTATCCTATAGATAGAAACTGCCGGCTGCGTGCTGCCCGGATTTCTATCAGCCTGTGCGGTAAGAGTCAACAATATTATGCTTGAGTATTATAAAAAGCCTTTCCTGTTCCGCGTTTTTTTCCGGCTTCGTTCAGCGTTGTGGTACCACCTTTCCTTTAAAAAGAAATTTACCGCAATCGGCGGGCCCCCCCTTGTATGGGGTGTGTGGAATATCGATATCTCAGGACCCAATATCTCTATCGGGAAGAATGTCGTCTTCACCGGAGGGCGGGGGGCCAGGATGAATATTACCTCCATTAAACTGGGTGATGTTGAGGGGCGTGTTGAAGTGGGTGATAACGTCCTCCTTATGCACGGGATCAGGATAAGCAGCGCCAGCAAGATCGTTATCGGCGACGACTGCATGCTCGCGAACTTCTGTTATCTCACTGATGCGGACTGGCATGATATTCACGACCGTACAAGGCCCATTGGAAAGACCGCCCCTATTGTGCTCGAGAAGGGCGCATGGATAGGAGACTCTGCGATTGTGTGCAAAGGCGTCCGTATAGGGGAAAACTCCATTGTGGGAGCAGGGGCTGTGGTGACAAAGGATGTTCCCCCCAACGTGATTGTTGCAGGGAACCCCGCGAAAATTGTGAAAAAACTTGATCCTGAAAAGGTCGTTACCATGGGTGCCCTGTACGAAAAAATTAACCGGAAAAAAGAGGCCCGGAGAAAAGGGAACGGGAACAGCCGGAAACCGGGGGTCCCCTGGTGAAAATATGCATGCTGTGCTACCGGGCAAATCCCTTCTGCGGGGGGCAGGGAATATATCTGAAATATGTGGCGGAGGCCCTCGTGCGCCAGGGCCATGAGGTCCACGCCATTGTGGGCCCTCCGTATCCCCTCCCCATGAAAGGAGTGACGGTGCATTACCTCCCGAACAGCGGGTATTTCGTCAGGAAGGGCCTCGATATCATCAACCCCGAATCCCCCTTTGATATTTTTTCACCCCTGAACCTGTATGAATATGTGAGCACCAGGTACAGGGCGTTTTCGGAAATCAACGCGTTTAGCTTCAGGGCGTATTACAAACTGAAGGAGCTGCTGAAATCGGAGCGGTTCGATGTGATCCATGATAACCAGTGTCTCGGGTACGGGTTTCTTCTCATGAAGCAGCTGGGGGTGCCCCTCATTTCCACCATCCACCACCCTCTTACCATTGATCTGGAAAATGTACTGGAGCGGGGGGTTTCGTTTAAAGAAAAGGTGAAGGGCGTTTCCTTTTATCCACTTGTTATGCAGCGTATTGTATCAAAACGGCTTGACCATGTTATTACCGTTTCCGGGGATTCGAAACAGAAAATTAATGAAGCCTTCGGTGTGCCCCTCGAAAAGCAGACTGTGGTATATAACGGCCTTGACCGGACCGTCTTCAGGGTGCTTCCCGGCGCGAAGAAAAAGAAGGGAAAAATTATTTTCGTAGGAAATGTGGAGGACGGCAAGAAGGGGTTCGCGTATCTTGTGAAAGCGCTTAACCTGGTAAAGGCCGATGTGAAGCTTACCGTCGTTGACGGCGGGGCGCCACACAGGAAGATAACGTCCCAGCTGATAAAAAATCTGGGGCTTCAGGAGAAAATTGAATTCACCGGAAAAATTGATGTCGGCGCCCTTGTGCGGCATTATAATGAATCGGAACTGGCAATTGTTCCTTCAGTGTATGAAGGGTTCGGGTTCCCCGCAGCGGAGGCCATGTCCTGCGGTGTGCCGGTGATAGCAAGTGACGGCGGGGCCCTGCGGGAAGTCGTGGGGGACGCGGGAATTGTGGTGCCGGTGCGTGACCATGAAGCCCTTGCCTCGGCGATTGATTCCGTGATGAATGACAAAAGGGACCTTGCCCGTATGGGGAAGAAGGGAATAGAGCGCGTTGCGACCTGTTTCAACTGGGACAACGCCGCGAAGGAAATGGTAGGGGTATATGAAAAGTTCCTGTAAAAGAAGAATGTGTATGATATGCGGCGGGATAGTATTGACTATGTCCGTTCTTCAGTGCGCCAACAGCGCGGTCAATGTGGCGCAGTTATACGGACCCACCAGTGCGGAAAATTATCTTTCCGGAAAATTTGATCCGCTCCGCCATCCACTTTTCGTGAGGCTGTCCGATCTGGGCATTCCCTGCGACCGGCCCCATTATCTGCGCAGGGACACTGCGGAGGCGTTGAAAAAAATGTACACCGCCCTGAAGAAGGACCTGCCCGGAGTGAAGTTCTGGGTGCAGAGCTCCACGAGGAACTGGTTCTCCCAGAAGTCGATCTGGGAGCGGAAGTGGAAGTTCTACAAAAAACAGAACCCCGCTCTCCCGGACAGGGAGATTGCGCTCCTCATTCTCCGTTATTCATCGATGCCGGGCACCTCACGGCATCACTGGGGCACCGATTTTGATATCAACATTCTGCGCAATGATTACTATGGGAGCGGTGAAGGGAAAAAACTCTATACATGGCTCCGGGCAAACGCGGGCCGTTTCGGGTTCTGCCAGCCTTATACCGCGGGAAGAACCTCAGGGTACGCCGAGGAGCGGTGGCACTGGTCCTACGTCCCCGTCGCGTCGGAACTGCAGCGTCAGTGGAACAGCTATTTCCGTGAGGACCCCTCCCATATGGCGGGACGGCATTCGTTCCTGGGATTTAAGTCCGCTGCGGGCTTCTCACCGGTGTATGTGAACAGCATTGGAGGGGGTTGTACCGGAGAGTAGCGATTTCCTTCTGTAACCTGCGTACCCCTCAATTATCCGGCTTACTGCATTGCCGCACTACGTAAAACCATACCGTGATATGGCCGGTATATGACCAATCCGGCCGTTTACACAAAATTGAATTCATTGACAAAACCTGTATGTGCTGTACTGTTCCTGTAATTTCAGGTAGAGGGGGCATACTATGCGTTTTGTAATTATCGGTGGTGACGCGGCGGGGATGAGCGCCGCGAGCAGGGCCGGACGGCTCCGAAGGGACATGGAAATAATTGTGTTTGAACAGACGCAGGATGTGTCTTACAGCGCCTGCGGTATGCCGTACAATATTGCCGATCCTGACGCTTCCATGGACACGCTGGTGGTAAGGCGGGCAGAAGATTTCAGGCAGAAGCAGGGGGTTGATCTCCGCCTTGGTCACAGGGTTGAAAAAATTGACAGGAAAAACCATGTCATTTCGGGGAAAAAAGAAAACGGGGAAACCTTTGAATGCGCGTATGATAAACTTCTCATTGCCGCCGGAGCATCCACAATAGTGCCTGATATACCCGGTATCAATAACGAAGGGGTGTATGCGCTGAAGAGCCTCCATGACGGCAGGGTAATCCGGCAATATATTGCAGAGGGTAATGTAAAAAAAGCTGTCATTATCGGGATGGGGTATATCGCCCTGGAAATGGCGGATGCCCTGCGGAAACGGGGTGTTCATGTGACGATGGTAAAGCCCCGGGCGAGACTGCTGCCGTGGCTCCACGAAGATCTCTCGAAAGAAATATACCGTGAACTTGAGAAACACGGTGTGGAGCTCTATGCGGGACATACTGTGAAAGAAATCAAAGCTTCAGGTTCCGGATTAACAGTGGTCTGTGATGACCGGATTCTGGAGTGCCAGCTGGTAATTCCGGCGATCGGAGTGAAGCCGAACAGCGGGATCGCTGCCGAAGCAGGCCTTGACACAGATATCTTTCATGCGATCTCCGTGGACAGGTACGGGCGTACAAATGATCCGGATATCTACGCCGCCGGTGACTGTGCTGACGCCTTCAGTGTTGTGACCGGGGAAAAAGTCTGGGTGCCCCTGGCGCTTCACGCGAACCGTTCCGGGCGGGTGGCGGCGGAAAATATCTGCGGTGAGGAGCGTCCACTGAGCGGAATCGCCTGTTCAGCGGTGTTTAAGGTGTTCGGCCTTGAAGTGGCAAGGGCGGGGATAAATCCCGTTGAGGCACGGGCCGCGGGATTTGATCCGGTTGAGGCCGTAATTGCCTCACGCAGCAGGGCCCACGGGCACCCGGGTAATACAACTATACATGTCGCCATGACGGGAGACAGAAGCACAGGTCGCCTCCTGGGGGCGCAGATGGTGGGGGAGGAGGGTGTTGCGCACCGTATTCACAGTGTCGCTGTGGCGCTCCATAATTCCATGAGTGTAAAGGATTTCTGGCAGACTGATCTTGCCTATGCCCCTCCATTCGGGCCGGTATGGGACCCGCTGCTGACTGCCGCGGGGCAGCTTTCAAAGCAGATGGAGAAATAATAAAATAAAATTAGATAAAACTAATAATATTAGATAAAACGAGATATTTTCTTGACAAGTAATGCAGGTATGCTATATGGGATAGTAATGTAATAATAATCCTGTACTACAATGTTATAATACTGCTATGAACATACGTTTTATTTCAATCGGGCTGCTTCTTTTTTCATGCATGACATTCTGTGTGGCAAAGGAAGTGTATGATCCACATGTCGGGACCGGTGTTGATATTTTCTGCAAGTCGATGTATGCTTTGGGAGATGAAACTGGGACCTGTGAATATTGCCCTCATCCTGTGATAACAGTTGAAGAGGTAACTTGTATCATCGACAGGTCTGTTCCGGAAGGTGGAAGCAGCAGTATTCCGGTGCGTGCCCCTCCTGTATGATGTAACCTTCCAATTATATACGAACCGTCGCTGTTCGTATAGCTGCCATGTAATAGAATCAACAGGAGTATGCAGCGGGATGAATATACCCGGTGCTGCAGGGTGAAGTATGTCCTGAACAAAATATAACAGGGAGTATGTCTATGATGTATCTGGTTGAAAAGGGTGGGCCCGTTATGTGGCCAATTATTGCATGTGCCTTTGTATCAATTGCAATCATCATTGAACGGTGTATCTATTTCTTCAGCACCGGGGTCAATTATGAAAAGTTTAAACGTATCCTTATAGATAATCTGCAGAGGTTACGCATCAGTGAAGTGAATCTTGAACACCGGGAAACGGGAGACGCAGAACGTTCTTTTTTGCGCAGGCTTGCGGAAGGATTTTCATCACTGAGATGGAACAGGAGCCATTACGTGAAAACTGTTAGGGTTTACGTGGATAATGCCGCGGCGGGGACACGGAGCCGTGAAGAGGCGCTCCGTAGAACAGGGTCCGAGGAAATTGAAAAGATGGAGAAATATTTCCAGGGCCTCTCGGCGATCAGCCACGTGTCCCCTCTCCTGGGGCTCCTGGGAACGGTGACGGGTATTATTGCCTCATTCAACGTGATTGCGCAGATGGGTGGGCAGGTCGATGTGGCGGCCCTCGCGGGAGGGATATGGGAGGCGATGCTGACTACCGCTGCCGGGCTTACCGTTGCAATACCGACACAGCTCGCATATCTATATTTTGAAAAAATTGTCGCCGCACGTGTGAATCGAATGAGTTATACCGTCACCTATATGAATGAATTTTTCTTCAACGGATGTCCGGAAAAGATACGGGCATGTGAACGGACGGAGAGCGGGAAAAAGAGGGAGCTGTTCTCTCATGAAGCTGATGTCGAGGAAATCGTAAAAGACGAGGTCTGCTGATGGAATTTATCAGGAAAAAAAGGTCCCGTCCCCATATTGAAATTACACCACTGGTGGATATTATTTTTCTGCTTCTGGTGTTTTTCATGATCAGCTCAAATTTTATCGAGCCCATGATACGGATGGAGCTGCCGAAGGCGATGTTTGAGCAGAAACTGGAGAAGGTGGACCTTGTGGTGACGGTGGACAGGAATGAAACTATCTACATCAATAAAACGCCTGTGCTGAAGAAGGACCTGCAGGTAACGCTGCAGGAGAAAATGCTCAGGATGAATAAGTATGATGTTATTTTCAAAGCGGACAAACGTATCAGCTACAATACCTTTGTTGAAATACTGGATATTTCAAAGATAGCCGGAGCCACCAGCTTTTCTGTCGAGCATACAAGGTAGTAACCCGGGAAAAGGAAGATGAATATATGAGCATTTCCATGACAAGAATGTATCATGCGATAGAAAGCGGGAAACTGCTGTTCCCTGTCCAGTTACTTCTCATACTTGCTGTTACCGCGGCGGTCCTGATTTCAGGATTATCGTGGGATGATAATCCTGAAGTGATAACAGCAGATGCGCCGAAAGCAATACGGTACGAGGTTATACGGGTTTCGGAAATCCCGAAGGCCCTGATGGAACAGGAGGCGGAAAAGGTCGCCATTGATAAGGATTCCGACACTCTTTCTGTTGAAGACATCCGAAACAGGTATTTCCGGTATATTGTAACGAAAATTGAACAGGCGAAAATATATCCCCTTTCTGAACAGAAAAAGGGTCATGAGGGACGTATACTTATGAAACTGTACATCGTGAAATCGGGAAGCGTGAGAAAAGTAAGCATACTCAGGCAGAGCAGATACAGCGGCCTCACAAGGGCCTCAATTGACAGTATAAAACGGGCAATGCCCTTCAGGCCGTTTCCGAAAGGTATTCCTGATGATGAACTTATTGTCAGGCTGAAAATGGATTTCTTTCTGGAGTAATTTTTTTTGCACAAAGAGTTAGTTAGAACTAATTTTATTAGAAAGAAGGAGGAGTTATGAGGAAGTTTTTTTTATCAGTTATTATCGCGTTGTGTAGTGCGGCAGCTTTCATGGCGGGGGGGTATGCACAGAATTTCCAGGTGGAAATTGAAGATACCGGCAGAACCCGGAGCGGGGAGTCCATCAAAGACGCGAATATTGTTGTCACCGGCACAAAAACAAAAAAGGTGCTGCAGTTGTCGCCGGTGCGGACAGAGATTGTTGATAAAAGTAAAATTGAAGCAAAGGCGGCCAAAAATCTCTATGAGGCAATCAACAATGAACTGGGAGTGCTTGCGGAAAACAACTGCCAGAACTGCGCGGCGACCGCGGTACGGCTGAACGGCCTTGACGGACGATACAGCCAGATACTGTTTGACGGGATGGGAACGGTTTCTTCCCTGGCGGGAGTATATATTCTTCAGCAGATACCGGCGGAGATGATCGAGCGGGTGGAGATTGTCCGTGGCGGCGGGTCGGCGCTGTACGGCAGCGGCGCGATCGGGGGTGTCATTAACGTAATACGTAAAAAGCCTACAAAAAATGAAGGCAGTGTCGGTTACAGGTATGACTGGATAGCCGGTAATGTTGACGGCAGCCGCGATGTCGTTGGAATGCATACTGTCTCCGGCAATATCTCAGTGGTGGCGGATAACGGAAAAGCCGGCATCGCGATGTGGGGGTCCAAAAGCGACAGGAACGCCTGGGACGCCAATGATGACGGCTATTCTGATCTTCCGGAGCAGCTCAACAAGGCCATGGGAGGAAACGGGTTTATTACAATAATGGAGGGGATGGAGCTTTCCTTCGCGGGGTCGACTATCTACGATGACAGGAGGGGCGGTAATGCATTGAAGAGCGAACCGTTCAGCACGGACGTTAATATTGCTGAAGCGGCGGAGTGGAACTGGGACAACGCGGAAATCCGCCTGGACCATGAAGTATCGAGGTATCTCAACTATTCAATCGCGTACGGCTATTCCGGCACACACCGTCATTCATATTATGGCCCGGCGGGAAACGACAACCTCAGTGAAGATACTGCGTTGTTCGGGAACACGGAGAATGATTTTCATGTGGCGGGGATGACGGTGAACATCATACCTGTATCAGGCCATACCATTACTGTTGGCGGAGAATACTCTGATGACGAACTGCGTGATTCCAACCCGGGAATGAACCGTGAGCTTAGTGAGCATTACAAAACCATCGGCATGTTTGCCCAGTATGACTGGGACACGCGGTTTTTTGAAATTGTTGCCGGTGCCCGTGGGGACAAACACAACGAGCTTGACGAGTGGGAGTTCAGCCCCAGGGCGAGTGTGATTTTCAAGCTTACACCTCATATCCGGTGGCGGAACACCGTGGCAACAGGATTCAAGGCGCCCCAGGTTTTTGACGAGGACTTTCATATTGAGATATCACTCGCGGGGGGAGGCGCTACCAACCACCTGATAGTGAATGATGATAACCTTGAGGCGGAACACTCACGTAGTTATTCTTCGGATATCAGTGTTGATGCCCATGCCGGGCGTTTTGGATTTGAACTGACTCTCGGCGGATTCTACACTGCGATCGAGGATGCAATGGCGGTCGATTACGCCAACGGGCAGACTGTCGGCACTAACACGTACTATACCAGAAAAAACGAGGACGGAATAACAGAGTTTTTCGGCGGTAACCTTCAGCTGGAATTGTCTTACGAGAACCTGATGAAGTTTACATCGGGATGGACATACCAGGTCGCGCGGTATGAGAATGACCAGGTGTATGATAACGGCAGTTTCAATGAAGTGCCGAAAGTACCTGAGCTGTACGGGTTTTCAATGGTACAGCTGTTCTTCGGCGGCCTGCAGTTCGCGTTTTCCTGCCAGTATATGGGAAAACAGTATGTGGTCTATGAAGGGACAACAACGGAACTTCGTGAAACCGGCACTTTCGTTGTGCTGAACGCCCGTGTGGAATATAAATACATGGTTGACAATCAGCGTTATGTGCAGTTGTATACCGGGGTCGATAATATCACTGATGCCTATCAGGAGGACCTCCCTGTGGGCCAGGACAGGCCGGCCGGATATCTGTACGGACCGTCAAAGCCTCTCACAATATATGCCGGCGCCCGCCTCGGGTTCTGACAGAGTATTTAATAATTACTGAGGGCCGACTCATGCCGGCCCTCGATATTTTTTATGATGCGGATAATTGAAATCATTTAAACGAATTTCTGCTCCGGCGCAACCGGCGAACGGTGCGCCGGAGTAATTAGGCTTTAATTTTTTTAGATCATTACGGTGCAACGGTATATACCATTTTCTGCGTACCCATGAACTGCGCGGTAAAGGTAAGAGGCAGCTGGTTTTTGCTGAAGTGTTCAGCTGTCACAGGCCTGACTGTTTTAAACAGGAAACACTGCTCGTACATCGTTCCGTCACCGGACCATTTAATGGTAGTGTCAAGCGTCTTTGCGATGATATCGCTGCCGGCAGCATCCACGAAGGTGAATTTAGCCGCTCCCTTTTCACGGTGTACGGGTTTGGTATGACGTATGCGGAAGAGAAAAAACCTGTTGCTGCTGTAGTTGAAGTCCTGCAGGCTGGCGATGATTTTGTTTTTCTCAGCAAGGGATTTGGTGCTGTCCTCGATGATCCCTTCCCTGGTGTTTTTCATGATAAAATTGAAATATGTTTCTCCGGGATCTTGAAAATCAATCGAAATCAGACCGATCTGCTGTTCAAGCATGGTTTCGGATACCCGCTTTTCGGTGTTATGTATTGATACCGAGGAGCAGCCCGCAGTTATTATTACAGCGCATAACAGAGTAATGATGCTGGATCTCATTGGAGTTCTCCTTTATTTATTGTATTGTAATATTACATGGTCTATCATTGATAAATGTCAACACAAAATGCATGGCTGGTGAAGATTACGGTTGCTTTATGAAAGGAAAAAATATACGGTAACACGACAGCAGAAACGGCGTCGGGTCGCGTGGGGCGATATTAATGCATGTTTCACCCGAAGGTTCGCGCCGCTGCATGGAATTATATCGACCCCGAAAAAATGATACCATGAAAACGGCCGCTTTCCGGTAACGACAGCCGTAATTCCATGAAGCAACGATGGAGGTACGATGATGCACAGGATGATAATAACCTCGCTGTGCCTGACCATGGTGATAACAGGGGCGGCAGCTGCAGCGGAGAATCCCGATATCACCCGGATCAGGGCGCTCTACGCCGAAGCTCAAAAGAAGGAGTGCGGATCGGGATGTGAGCACCACAATTACAATATTACTCTGAACACCATGATGCCTGCAACAGGACTGCAGACAAAGAAAATCCGGTTTACCCTGAGCGCAGAGCAGGCCAATCCCCGTGAGGACCCGTATCTTTTCCTCCGCCGCCTCCACAAAGTGACGGTATCATGGAATATTTCAGCCTCTGCGCAGTATACTGTGGAATACCTGTATGACGAAAAGGAGCGCCCGGTGTTCTTTTTTCACCGTGAAGCTGCTGTCGGGGGCAATAGTGAAAAGCGGTTTTATTTTACGGGAAACAGGCTCATACGTGTGGACGCGATTCCAGGGCCGGCACCGGAAAGCAGAGCACGCTATATCAGGGAACGCGGTTTCAGTGATAACGAAGTGCGGGAGGCCCGGGCAATACTTCACAGGGCGGTCCGCTATAGAAAACTTTTCAGGACCCTCGGGGAAGCCGGTGAATGGAATTAATAAAAAAAAAGAATTTTTTCAGAAAAAAAAGTTGACTGGTGGTCTATTTTGTATTAATGATTGTTCATTAACAAAGTCTTGTAGCATATGGCATGACGAAGAATGGGGATGCTTTTGAAAAGAATTACATCGCGCCAGCAGTTATTGATATTAAAAGGGCAAAACAGGAATGGGTGAAAAGAGAAAAAACGGTACTCAGCGGGAACTGATCCTTGAACAGTCAAACAGGCTTTTCTGGGACAAGGGGTATGCGGAAACCAGTATGAGGGACATCGCGAACGCCTGCGGGTTCAGGCCGGCAAACATTTATAATTTCTTTGAATGCAAGGAGTCGATACTCTTTGAAAACCTTCTTCAGGAGATGATTGAAATAGTCACCCCTGTGCGTCACCTGAAGGACGACGAGGAAGCGGATCCTGTTGAAGCCCTTCGCTTTTTTATTAAAAATCATGTCGCACTTACGCTCGGTGAGAAGAGTTCCTCGAAGCTCCTTTTCGATGTGGGGTTGAAGAACCTGTCGGAGCCGAACAGAAAGAAAATTATCAGACTCAGGGACGAGTACGACGCTATCGGCGAGGCGATTATCCGCAGGGGAATTCGGAAAGGGGTATTTGCCCCTGTTGACGAGAAGATCGCGGTGTTCAGTATTGCATCGATCATTGCGCGCTCCAGGATATGGTATTCACCGAAAGGAAAGTATAAAGTGGATGATATCGTTGATTTTATTTTCAATTTTACAATGAACGGCATCAGTGCGGAAAAAAAATGATACTGTGTATGTATTTTTCACACATTATTACGATGAATATTTTTGTTTTGCCTGAATAGTTAATGGTCGTTCATTAATATATTTTTGATCAGATGTAAAATTGTACACAGCAGGATGATAAAGGCTGTAATATAAAGCGGGAGATGAGACATGGAGTATGAAAACCTTCTGGTGCATCACAAAAAAGATACCACGCATATTGTGCTTAACAGACCTGCGGTGCTGAACGCGCTGAGCCGTTCCCTTGTGGAGGAACTTGGGCACGCAGTCGGGATGATCAAAGATGATGGTTCCGCAAGGGTGCTGATCATTTCCGGGAGTGAGGGGAACTTTGCCGCGGGGGCAGATGTGGCACCGATGGTCGATTTGTCGCCGGCTGAAGCGGAGGCGTTCTGTTTCAACGACGTCTTTAATACTCTTGAGGCGCTTCCGGTGCCTGTTATTGCGGCTGTATCGGGATTCGCCCTGGGGGGCGGAATGGAGCTTGCCCTGGCGTGCGATTTCAGGATTTGCGGTAAGGATGCGAAGATGGGGTTCCCTGAAATCAAACTGGGTATTTTCCCGGGGGCCGGAGGGACACAGCGCCTGCCCCGGCTTATTGGAGTCGGGCGTGCCAGAGAGATGATATATCTTGGCGGGATCATCGATGCGGACACCGCGCTGCAGTATGGTTTGTGCAGCCGGGTCGTTCAGGGAGACCCCGTGGAAGAGGCTTTCCGGATGGCGGAGAAACTGGCGTCCCGTCCTCCTGTTGCACTTGCCGGCGTCAAGGGGGTTATCAACTTCGGCATGAACGCGGGGCTCAAAGAGGGTATCGCGTTTGAACAGGGGGCATGGGCCGACCTGTTTTCGACAGCTGATCAGAAAGAAGGAATGAAAGCATTTCTGGAAAAACGGAAACCGGATTTCCAGGGGAAATAAGGAGGGGACAATGAACAATGTAGTCATCGTTGCGGCGGCGAGAACGCCAATAGGGAAACTGGGGGGCGCCTATAAGGACAAAAGCGCCCTTGATCTGACGATCCCGGTCATGCAGGGACTGGTGGAGCGTGCAGGATTTGATCCGTCAATAATTGATGATGTGATATGGGGATGCAACTATCAGAAAACAAACGGCGAAAATAACCTTGCCCGGGTGGCGCTGCTGAAAGCGGGACTGCCTTTCACCGTGCCGGGCATTACTGTTCATCGGAACTGTACCTCGTCGATGTCTTCAGTGCAGATGGGGTATTATCAGATACGGTGCGGCGAAGCCGATGTCATCATGGCAGGAGGCACCGACAGCATGAGCGGCGCACAGTATACGGTGGAGAAGATGCGGTATGGTTCAAAGATCGGGCATGTGGAGCTTCGTGATTCAATGTGGGACTCCCTGACCAATCTAGGAGTTGGACCGGCGATGGGGATAACCGCGGAAAACCTTGCTGAAAAGTACGGGATCACACGGAAGGAACAGGATGAGCTTTCACTCCTCAGCCAGCAGCGAGCGGTCAACGCCATCGACAGGGGCTTCTTCAAAGACGAGATAGTGCCCTTCACAATAAATGGAAAGAAAAAAACTGAAGTCATTGATACCGACGAATTCCCCAGAAGGGACGCAAGTATTGAATCTCTTTCGGGCCTCAAGCCCAGCTTCAAAGAAGGAGGCACTGTTACTGCAGGCAATGCTTCAGGTATAAACGATGCCTCTGCCGGTGTGATCATGATGTCGGAGGAGAGGGCACGGGAACTGGGAGTACCGGTGCTT
Organism: Spirochaetota bacterium; assembly: GCA_035380905.1. Classification (GTDB taxonomy): domain Bacteria; phylum Spirochaetota; class UBA4802; order UBA4802; family JAGODF01; genus JAKQCH01. The sequence goes on from DAOSYC010000082.1 coordinate 13,973, forward strand.
GCAAAAATTACATCAACAGCTACCACCGGCGTGGAGCCGGAGATCATGGGCATCGGGCCGGTGTCGGCATCGACGAAAGCACTGGAAAAGGCGGGGATGACGCTCTCTGACATGGAACTTGTGGAGCTGAATGAGGCCTTTGCGGCGCAATACCTTGCCTGCGAGAAGGCCATGGGGCTTGACCGGGAAATTACCAATGTTAACGGCAGCGGTATCAGCCTGGGCCATCCTGTAGGGGCGACGGGTGTACGGATTATTATTTCCCTGATCTATGAAATGAAACGGCGAAAACTCCGCCGGGGACTGGCAGCACTCTGCGCCGGGGGCGGCATGGGGACGGCCGTCGTTGTCGAGAGAATTCAGGAGGGAGGATAATTATGGCACTCAATCCGCTGGTGGATTCACGCGATGTCAGGTTTGTGCTCTTTGAGATGCTTGATATCGAACGGCTCTGTGAATATGAGATGTTTTCAATGTTCGACCGCGACATGTTCGAATCGACAATTGAACTTGCGGAAAAAATTGCCGTTGAGAAAGTGTACCCGGTCAACATGACGGCAGATAAACAGGGCGGCGCGCAGTATGACCCGGAGACGTCTATGGTAACTTCCCCGCCGGAGTTCCGGGAGGCGATGGGTGTTTTCAATGAAGCATGTTTCGCGGGGCTTGCGGTTGATCCTGAATGGGGTGGTTCCGGAATGCCGGAGGTACTGTATCGCTGTATCCTTGAATATTTCTTCGCGGCGAGCCTTGCCTTCACCATGCACGTGACCCTCTCTGTGGGCGCGGCAAATCTTATCAACTAT
>DAOSYC010000083.1:0-10308 GCA_035380905.1 Spirochaetota bacterium
CTGATTCCGGGACCATTATCACGTATAGTAATTGCTACGCATGGTCCGTCCTTTTCTATCCGGGCTGTTGAAAGCAGTATTTCACCTCTGCTTTTATCATCAATTGCCTCATCTGCGTTATTAAGAATATTCATGAGGACCTGAATCAACCTGTTTCGGGATATCAATGTAGTGGTTTTGCCCACTTCAAGTTTCATTTTTACATCAATGCCCTTTTTTCGGATATTCTTGATGAGGATTTTCAGGGGATATGCCTTAATGACATCATCAACATTAACAGTCTCATCACTTCTTCCCTCCGGATTAGAGTAATCCTTGAGCTGGGTTACTATTCCGGAAAGCCGTTTAATTTCCTCCTGCATTGACTTCAATATTTCATATATCTCTTCTGATTTTACATTTTCATTTTCACACACCGTTTTCAGGTCATCAAGGTCAAGCTGCATTATGGAAAGAGGATTATTAATTTCATGTGAAACCCCTGCTATAATCCTGCCCATAACAGTAAGGCGCTCATACCTGTCCAGGGCGGTTTTCATTTCAGCCTGTTCATTAAGTGAGGTGATCTTTTCAATCGTTATTGACGCAAGATTCGTTACACTTGTAAGAATATTCATCATAATCGCATCAATTTCATCATGATGTGCCCTGAATAAAAGCACCAGAATACCAACAAGATGTCCCCGGATGGAAAGTGGTATAAATAACGATGAACTGTTTTTTACTGCATCGGGAAACGCCTTCCTGTCTTCATCGTTCAGTTCAGCGCCGTTGTCGCGAATAAACATTGCTGTTCGCCTGGCTACAAGAATCTTTACGATTAACGAAGTCTTTGCATCAACATAAAATCCCGCCTGCCGTTCCAATGTATTATTGGAATATACGCTGCGGAACCTGTCGTTCTTCGCTGCAAGAATTTCCAGTGAATCGGGACTGATAATATTATTCACAGCCTCCGCAAGAGTGCTGTATACATCCTGTACTTCACCTGCTCCGAGAAGCTGCGCTGAAAAAGCATTATACACTTCAATAAGTTTAAGTATCCGCAGGTTTTTCTCAATCAGCTGATTTTCAATACTCTTCTGCTCGGATATATCTTTAATGAATGCAAAGGAACCAATCACACTGCCGTCTTTATCCCTCAATCTTCCCATATTGACAAGGACCGGCAGGGTGCTGCCGTCTTTACGGACTAAATTCTTTTCGAAAATCTGTGGCTTCCCGGTCTTTTTAATCTCCTTCATTATTTCTATCTGCATTTTCCGGTCTTTCGGTGATGTAAAATCATAAAATGATTTCCCTGCAATCTCCTCCTCGCTCCGGCCAACAATATGTAAATACGCTGCATTGTAATCAAGATACTCATTGTTATCATCAACAAGTACAAATCCAAGGTTCACCGATTCAATAATGCTGCGGTTATAGTTCCGTTCGTTTTCAATCAGGTGCTGGAGTTTTTTTATTTCAGTAATATTCTTCATAAACCCATACGCACCATTAACCACGGCTGGTTCGTCATGGAGGGGATTAACACTGATAAGAAAGAATTCCCTGCGATGCTCATCTACATCCACCTGTATTTCACACGAATGCGGGTTATTTCTTTTTATAACAGTAAGTATTGTATCCCGAAGCACCTTTTGGGAGACACCCGCCATCAGCTCCAGAATAGAAAGCGTGGTGATATCCTTATCAACATATGAAAATATATCCCTGAAGGACCTGTTAAACAGTCGAAGTGAAAAATCCATGTTCACTACAAAAAAACCGTCAATAGAGTTATCGATAATGTTCTTAAAGTAATTACGTTCACGCTCGTACCTGTTCTCCAGATCTTTCAGGGAGGTTATATCCTGCGCGATCAATATCCATACCGGATTCATTGCACTATCGCTGTTTATTACATGAAGCGTAATCAGCATCACATTCTGCTTCCCTGCATATACAGGAGATGCCTCCACCTGATAGAAGTCATGGGAACCCCAGTCTTCATGGTCAAGATCAAACAGTTCCTGTATTTTTTTTCCGATTATGTCATTTCTGCCCGCGTCAAACAATGAACACATGGAACTGTTGGCAAATGTAACAACACCTTCGCTGTCACATATTGAAACGGCGCTGCTGGTCCGCTCCACTGCATTCATGAATATACGAATTTTATTCTGCTGTTCACGGTTTGCAGTGATATCACGAATTATTGAGATATTAAATATTCTTTCATTTTCCAGTATATATGGAGTAGAAAGAATATCATAATACCGGCCGGATTCACTGTTGCGCATTTCATAACGGACAGACCGGATGTTGTCCGAACGGTCCATGCGGCACATATTACATGGAACATCAGTCCCGAACAGGACTTCGTGGCATTTCATACCCTCGACATCACCGAACACTGACGCCATTGAACGGTTCACATACACAATTCCGCAACTGCTGTCTGTTATCACCACAAAGTCTTCGAGGGCATTCAACACGCCGGTCATTCCATCTTCTGTAAACCGGAAGTCAGCATTTTCCCCTGAATACGCATCACCCTGTTTTTCCTTTTTTTTCAACCCATGCCCGGAATCCTTGAATGTCAGGGTCATTTTATCGGTCAGCTGTTCAATGTCTTTGCGGGCTATGAAGGTCAGAAAGAAATAACGTGAGGTATATATCCGAATTGCCTTACAATAATAACCATAACGCGGCATATCCATATACATAGTATTTCCATTATCCTGAACAGCATGAAGCAGGAAATCATCGAGAGCATTTTTCTCATAGTCATTGAGGTCAAGTATGTCCCCGACCTTTGCCGTCCTGAATAATGGAAGGTGTCCCTTCTTGAGTCCGGAGGTATCATGTAAAAAAGCTGAATTCAAAAAAACAACATCCCCCTTCCCGGTCATCACCAGGGAGGGCTCGTATAAATAATGCAATGCACGGAAACGAAGCTGTCGGAACACGTTAATATCCTCCTGAACGGCACACATAGTACATGAAATAATTGTACACCCTCAGATAATTCAAAATCAAGTGATTATCCCTGCACCACGGTAAAAATTTCCTGAAATCATAATTACCCTGTGTTTCGCGATATGTATCATATTGAAAACCATCTGCGTTTTTCTGTTCGGGTCATTTTCTGTTACAGCTGTTTCCGGGTGACACCTGTAACAATATCCTGTAATTCAGAGTAAAAAGCCGCCATAAATTACTTGACATCCGCAATTGTTTACAGTGCTATCTCACTCAATATTGAGAGAGGGGTTTCGTTTTGGCCGAAAAGGACGAAAAAAAAACAGGCGCTCCGAAAAAAGAAAAAACGGATACGCCGAAGAAAAAAAAGAACACCGGTGCCGGCAAAACCGGCAAAACCGGTTCATCCGCGAAAAAACCTGCGGTGAAATCATCAGCACCGAAGAAACCGTCCACACCCAAAAAACCGGCTGCGGCGAAAAAGAAAACCGTCCCAAAAAAAACGAAGAAACGCGTTCCCGCAAAAAAGGATACCCCGGGGAACAGCACAAACGTATATAATCCGAAGACGAGGAAACCGCCGGCACCTGTACAACAGGACACATCACTGTCGAAAAAAGCAAAACCGTCTCCCCCGGTAAAAAAACCGCCGGAAGAGGACGTTGAACCTGAAGCACTCGAAAGAGGCGACCATCCAATGTCAGTGGTGGACCATCTTTCGGAAATGCGGTCACGGCTCCTTGTGTCCCTGATTGTTATTGTGGTATGTACCGTGGCAGGTTTTTATTTCTCCGACTACCTGATGCATATAATCAATCAGCCCTTTGCCCAGACCGGACAGAAGCTGAACCTCTTTAAGATTTTTGAAGGAGTAACGCTCCGCATTAAGGCGGCTGTTCTCTGCGGCCTGCTGCTGAGCCTCCCCCTCATCGTCTACCAGGTGTGGAGATATATCTTTCCTGCAGTGGAAAAAGGCGACAGGATGTTCGTCCGCATCACACTCGTGGCCGCAGTGCTTCTCTTCTACGGGGGTCTCGTAGTAACATATATCTTCATTCCGATGGCAATCACCACACTGCTCGGATTTTCCCCGGAGGGAATGAATATCACAAATAACGCGACGGAATACCTTAACTTTTTTGTACTCCTGAGTCTGTCAATGGGTATCGTCTTTGAGCTTCCCATAATAATGCTCGTCCTTACCAAAATCGGAATCATTTCGCCGTCTTTTCTCATATCAAAACGGAAACATGCGATTGTACTCATCTGGATTGCCGCGGCATTTATCACCCCCCCTGATCCGCTCAGCATGGCAATACTGGCAATACCTCTTATGCTGTTATATGAAATTTCTATTTTCATATCGAAGTTCATTGTTATCCGCAAAAAGAAAAAGGAACTCGAGGAGATGGGGGAAATCGCTTGACATACTCCTGAAAATTTCACAGTATACTACCGTTTTTATCGATCACCCATTGATCACACCATCTGAAGTACATATAGATATCAGCGGGGATGCGCGGCACACTGTCCGGCATGCCCGCATTCCGCGAATCCTGTCACTACATACACAATACCGGGAGGTTGGTTATGGCTATACAATATATTGATCAGCTTGATCTCAAGGGAAAAAGAGTGCTCATCCGTGTTGACTACAATGTTCCCTATGATAAAGAAATGAATATTACAGATGACACCCGCATTACCGCGACGCTGCCCACAATCCGGCACTGCCTCGACGCGGGGGCAGCGGTCATTCTTATATCGCATCTCGGGAGGCCCAAGGGAAAGGTTGTCGATAAAATGAGCCTGAAACCTGTATCGGCCCGTCTTTCAGAACTGACCGGAAAAGAAGTAACCTTCATTGACAGCCCCATAGGGGACGGTGCGAAGGAAGCGGCTGCATCACTGAAGCCGGGCGACATTGCCCTCCTCGAGAACATCCGCTTCTATCCCGAAGAGGAGAAGAACGATGAAGCATTCGGCAAAAAACTCGCCGGGCTTGGGGACGTATATATCAATGACGCCTTCGCAACCGCACACCGCGGCCATGCGTCGAATGAAGCCATTACCCGTTTCGCAAAGGAAAATGCTGCGGGGTTTCTCCTGAAAAATGAAATTGAATATTTTAAGAAAGCGCTCTTTGAGCCGGAGCGCCCTCTCGTTGCAGTCATAGGGGGAGCCAAGGTATCCACAAAGATTGATGCCCTTCAGAATATTCTGGACAAAGTTGACGCGCTCCTGATCGGCGGCGGCATGGCATTCACGTTCTTTAAAGCAAAAGGGTATGGCGTCGGAAACTCGCTTCTGGAAGAGGACCTGGTTGATTCGGCGAAGGAAATCCTCCGGGACGCAAAGGATAAAGGAGTACAGATTCTCCTCCCCGTCGATATAGTGGCATCCACCGCATTTGACAACGATGCGGAAACCAGCATCGTTTCCGCGGACAAAATTCCCGACGGCATGATGGGGCTCGATATAGGCCCCGAAACGATACAGCAGTTCAACAAGGTAATCAGCGGCGCAAAAACCGTGGTATGGAACGGTCCCATGGGGGCCTTTGAAATGCCGTCGTTCTCGAAAGGGACCTTTGATATCGCCAGGGGCATTGCGGATTCGGAGTGCCTCAGTATAATCGGAGGCGGCGACAGCGTGACCGCCATCAACAAATCCGGCCTTGCGGACAGGATCACCTACATTTCCACCGGCGGCGGCGCGTTCCTTGAGCTCCTGGAAGGGAAGAAACTTCCGGGAATTGTGTCCCTCGACAAATAAAAACATCACATGCAGACAGGAAAGGCCGGAGTGATATTTCTCCGGCCTTTTTTATTACCATGCACATGCAGTCTGCCGCTATTTCTTTCTTGTATTCAGATAATCAACGAGGGCTCTGACCCCTAAAATATACGAGAAGGCGCCGAATCCGGAAATCTGCCCGATGCAGGCGGGGGCAATGAGGGACGTTTTCCGGAACTCCTCGCGGGAATGAATGTTGGAAAGGTGCACCTCCACCGCGGGAATCCCCACCGCCTTAATGGCGTCCATGAGGGCAACGGATGTGTGGGTATATGCAGCGGGATTGATAACGATCCCCGAGGCATCGCGGTGTTCGTGGATAAAGTCAATGAGTGCCCCTTCCGAGTTGGACTGAAACGCCTTTATATCGGCCCCGAGTTCCTTCCCGAGTGCAGTCACTTCAGCATTAATGTCATTCAGGTTCATGGTTCCGTACACGTCGGGCTCCCTGGTTCCCAGGAGGTTCAGGTTCGGCCCGTGAAGCAGCAGTATTGTGTATCCGGTTTTCATATCGACCCGCCACGTTGTAATTATTTTTCACGCGCAGCACCTTCCCGGCACCCCGCAGCATTATTCATGCACCGGATCCGGTGCGGTGTCAATTATTTTTCAGGATGCTCCCGACGGCATGTCAATTCCGCCGCTGTGCATCTCCCCTTCCCTCAAAATCTCCATGATGTCAATCACATCCTGCCGCGTGTTGACCCGCACAAGGGAACCCCGTATCGCGGCTGCATTGCGTTTTCCATGAATGTATTTCGCGAGGTGCTTCCGCATTAACACATGGCCGTACTCTCCATACCACCGGCTCATAAGATCACAATGCGCAAGTATCTGGGCGATAAGCTCCTCAACGTCAGGGGTCCGTCCCGAAAAGATCCAGGGGTTGCCCAGTGCCCCGCGCCCGATCATCACCGCCGCGCAGCCGCTTGTTTCAAGCCGGCGAAGGGCATCCGCATGATCAGCGATATCGCCGTTCCCCGCAACAGGGAGCCGTGACAGCGCGGCAATCTCACTGATCGCCTCCCAGTCGGCGGTACCGGTATACTTCTGCGCCCGCGTCCTCCCGTGGACCGATATCATGGACACTCCCGCGTCCTCAAGGGACTTCACCACATCACGGTAATTGCGGCTGTCATCGTCCCACCCGAGGCGTATCTTCGCCGTTACCGGGAGGTGCGTATTTTTCACCACTGCCTGGGCGACCGCATTGACTTGTATCGGGTCCCGGAGCAGTGCCGCCCCTGAACCGCTGCTGCAGACCTTCTGCACACAGCACCCCATGTTGATGTCAATCAGATCGGGGCCTTGTTCGGTGACAATTTTTGCCGCCTCACCCATCCTCACGGGGTTGCTTCCGAAGATCTGCATTCCCAGGGGACGCTCATCGTCACAGAATTTCAGGAGTTCCATTGTTTTTCTGTTGTCCCTGACAATCCCCTCCACGCTGATCAGTTCCGTAAACACAAGGGAGGCCCCGTGCTGCCGGGCAATCCGCCGGAACGGGGAATCCGTAAGCCCTGCAAGGGGAGCAAGAAACAGTCTGTCTGCTAATTCAACGGAACCTATTTTCACGATTCATTCCTTATCGGGAAATGATACAGATAGTTTTTTATGTGTACTATATCACCCTGTTATCTTAAAACAATTGTATAAAACAATTGACGCCGGAACCACTCTGATTTGTACTACCCGCACCGGAAGAAAAATACTCTTTCCAATCCGGAAGGTACCGTATCTATTCATGAAAAGTCTTGTTGTCAACGAAATATTCAGGTCCATACAGGGAGAATCCCTGTATGCGGGGTTTCCCTCATTATTCATCCGCCTTACCGGATGCAACCTTAACTGCACCTACTGCGATACGCAGTATGCAAAAACCGCAGGGAAGGAAATGACATATGATGAGATACTGGAAATTGTAACAAATTCCTCCCCTTTCCATCATATCACCATGACGGGGGGAGAACCCCTGCTCCAGGAACACGCTGCGGGTCTTCTTGAACTGCTGAAGGAGAAAAGATACCTGGTTCAGGTTGAGACAAATGGAAGCATATCTCTTGAGAATGTTCCGTCATGTGTCCGGAAAATTGTAGACGTGAAAACACCCTCCAGCGGAGAAGAGGGATCATTTCTAATGGAGAACCTGAAATTCATTGAAAAAGGTGATGAAATTAAATTTGTAATATCTGATCAGGATGACTATAATTATTCTAAGAAATTTCTTGAAAAATATGGTGATGCATTCGATGCTGAAACAACTGTTAATTTTTCACCTGTACTGTCACGCATGCCTGCAGGGATGCTCGGGGAACAGATTATCAGCGACAGGCTGGTTGTGCGGTTACATGTGCAGCTCCATGCACTTCTCTGGCCTGAGGGCGAGAAAAAATCGAGATGAGGATATAATATGGATTACGTTGGAAATGTAATACGGCCTCCAAGCGAAGCCAAAAGTATGATAATTCAGGTCACCGTAGGGTGTTCACACAACCAGTGTACTTTCTGCGGCACCTATAAGGGGTATAAATTCTATCTGAAAGACATCGAGCAGGTCAAAAAAGATATCGTTGAGATGGCCGGGTACGGAATCCCTTTCGATAAGGCATTTCTTGCTGACGGAGACGTACTGATTCTGCCGACCGAGACAATAATTGAAATAATGTCATTTATCTTTAAAATGTGCCCCACGGTGAAACGTATCGGGGTATACGGCAACACAAAGGCCATTTTAAAGAAGAGCCCCGCGGAACTGAAGGAACTCCGTGACGCGGGCCTTGGGATTGTATATCAGGGGATTGAAACAGGCAACAAAGAGCTTCTGAAAAAAATCAAGAAGGGCGCATTCCCCCACAAAATGGTGGAGACAGCACATAAAATTATTGACGCCAACATTCTTCTTTCCCAGACGGTGCTTCTTGGTATAGGGGGCACGGAAATGAGCGAGGTCCACGCGATTGACACGGGAAAACTTCTGGGAGAAATGTCCGCCGATTACGCCTCAGCGCTTACTGTCATGCTGCTGCCGAATACCGAATTGTACCGGGAATACCGTCAGGGTACATTCAAACTGCCGGACAAATTCGGCATGCTGAAGGAACTGAAGCTTATTGTCGAAAATATGGATGTACACCGGCCCTGTTTTTTCGCTTCAAATCATGCGTCAAATTATCTGCCCATACGGGCAACGCTGCCGGATGAAAAAGAAAAAATAGTGTCACTGATCAATAGTGTTATTGAGAAAAAAAATGACGGCGTTTTAAGACCGGAATTCATGAGGGCCCTCTGATTCACCGGGCCTCATAGTAATTGTGTTTCCTTATTTACATACACGGGGGTTACCATGGAAGCAAAGCACATGGAAGACGCATTCAGGTTTATCAGCCTCGAGCTGAAGGACAACCCTGATGCCGACAGATCAAAAATAATTGAGCAAGCGGCACAGAAGTTTGACCTGTCTCCTCTCCAGACGGAGTTTTTAGTCAATAAGTTTGTACTGGAAAGATGAGATACATCCAATTTCTGCCGTAACATTGACCGGGGGTATAAATATAAATAATCCCCATCATGCAGTTCATATAGGCCTGCAATGACGCTCCGCAGGCTTATTAATATATAAAAAGTTTTCCCTGAAATATAACGTTTTCAGATATACTATTGATATTATTCAACGAGAGTGGATATGGGCAGATGTAAACGGAGAGGCCACTGCTGTCAGGACGTCCGACTGGCGGAACCGCCTGAACTTCTGAAAGAGGCATATGAGAACTGGCTTCGGATTCCTTCAATTGATCCGAAGTTTTCGGAGATTTATCTTATTTATCCGATGCTTACATTTCTTTTTGAGCGGCCCGATGAAGATCTCCCCTATCATTACCGGTGCAAACATTTCACCCGTGATGCTGATAATCTTCCGGCATGTTCAATATATGAAATCCGTCCCAGGATGTGCCGTGATTTTCCTTATTATGAAGATGTGACACACCTGGACAGAGATGAACCTCTCAGTCCCTATGACGGATGCGGATACAATGATCCCGACTAGAAATACTATATCCGGACTACGAACTTGAGAAACAGAATACCGGCACACGACAGGCATACTACCGCGATGAGAGAGATGGGAATGAAACGGGTGATAATATCTCTTTTTCTTCTCTCGGGAATCATCGCATTTGGCGTTATAGGGTATCATACAGTAGAAGACATGTCAATTCTCGACTCCCTCTATATGACGGTCATAACGATCAGCACTGTGGGTTTCGGCGAAGTAAAACCCCTTTCAAGCGAAGGGAGAATTGTCACAATGATTATCATAGGAACCTGGATCACCATAGGGGCCTACACCATAGGAAACCTTTTCAGGGTACTCGTAGAGGGTGAACTGAGCAAAACCTTCGGGAGGAAAAAAGTGGAGAAACAAATTTCTCAGCTGAAAAACCACTACATTATATGCGGATACGGGCGGATCGGAAAGCTGATATGCCGGGAACTGCTGAACAATGACATTGACTTTGTCGCCATTGACAATGACCCCGAAGCAGTTGA
>DAOSYC010000083.1:10408-14653 GCA_035380905.1 Spirochaetota bacterium
GACCTCCCCTATGCTATCGGGGGCAAAAGAATGGCACAGGCCCTTGTAAAACCCGCCGTTGGCGATTTCCTTGACTTTGCAGTCATGGAAATGGATAAAAACCTCGGCCTCGGAATGGAAGAAGTCCTGATCCGTGAAAATTCGGGCCTGGTAGGAAAAAACCTGATCCAGAGCAATGTCCGCCAGGACTTCGGCGTCATTATTGTGGCGATAAAAAAACATACCGGAGAAATGACATTTAATCCTGCCCCCACAGAAGTGCTTTACGCAAATGATACTCTGGTTATACTGGGCAAAAAAGAAGATCTTTACCGGATGAAGAAAAAAATATAGTCGCGAATTTAATCCCGACGCCAACAAGGGGGAACCGATATCAGCCGGACAACAATAAATCTGCAGAAGATCAGCCTGATCAATAAGAAAATAAATTCCACCATGAATCTGCCCGATCTTTTGACTGTAATAATGGATATCACCAAGGAACTGGTGATGGCGGAAGGGTCCTCTCTGCTCCTTACCGATGAACAATCAGATGATCTCATCTTCAACGTGGTAGTCGGAGAGAAAGGCGACATTATGAAGGGGGACAGGGTCCCCAGCGGTGTCGGGATTGCGGGGACCGTCGCGGCAACCGGAGAACCGCTCATTGTCAATGATGCACAGCATGACCCCCGTTTTTACAATAAAATGGACAGCAAATACAACTTCTACACCAGTCATATTCTCTGTGTACCAATGAAGGTCATGGACAGAAAGGTCGGTGTCCTTGAGGCAATCAACGCCATTGACAGAGAAGGATTTGATGAATGGGACATGAAACTGCTGACGTATCTCGCGGAAACAGCTGCCATCGCAATAGCAAACAGGAGGCTGTACTATGATCTCACCAACAGGATCGAGGAACTGACGGCACTCTATGAATTTTCACAGTCCATTTCTTTTTCATCCGCTGAAGAAGACATTCTAAAGAATACCATCTATTCCGTTGCGCAGTCAATCCGTGTCGAGAAGGCTTCAATCATTCTCTACAATGAGTCAACAGAATCCCTTGTGGTAAAGGCATCATACGGCCTCCCTGAAGCTGTCAGCAACAATCACGAAATAGACAATTTTAATTCTATTGCAGGATTTGTATATAAGAACGGCGACCCTCTCATTGTAGCGGACATTTCGAGCGAACTTTCTTTCCCCGGGGGAAAAGACCGTGATTATAAAACACAATCCTTTATCTCGATCCCTATCCGGTATAAGAACAGGATCATGGGGGTCCTGAGTCTCGCAGATAAGAAAAACGGAAACCCCTTTGATTCATATGACTTCAGGGTGCTCTCCACAGTGGCAAGTCAGATAGCGGAAGCCTATCAGAATATGCAGTTTCATAAAAGCATCCTTCAGCAGAGGCGGCTTGCCCAGGAAATTGACGTCGCCTCGGAAATTCAGGCAAAAATTCTCCCCAAAATGCCGGAATCCATAAAAACCCACCGCGTCGCGGCGCTGAACCGCCCCGCGAAGGAAGTCGGGGGCGACTTTTATGATTATTTTCAGTTTGACGAAAACAAATACGGCATTGTGGTTGCCGATGTCTCCGGGAAGGGCATACCCGCGGCCATTTTCATGGGGACCGCTCGAAACGTTATTCGTGCTGAATCAAGAGTAAATAACCAGCCCGGCATGCTGCTGAGAAACTCAAATAAATATATTTACGAGGACTCGGAACACGGCATGTTTGTGACCCTTGTATATCTTCTTATAGACATCCATAATAATATTATCACCTTCGGCAGCGGCGGACACAACGATCAGCTCCTTATAAAACATAAAACAAAAGAGGTGATACGGCTAAACGCGAAAGGACTACCCCTTGGTGTTGACAGCAATCAGAATTTCGAAGAGAAAGTTTTTCTTTACGAGCCGGGGGATATGATGATACTCTTTACCGATGGCGTCCTTGAATATCTGGGTGAATGTGATATCGACATCGGAGAAAAGAAACTCATTGACATCGCATTCCAGTATACTGAAGCAGGCCCGAATGCCCTGATCCACCATTTCCGGGAAATGCTCAATGCTGAAGATTTTACCCAGGATTTTACCGATGTTATTGATGATTTCACATTACTTGCAATACAGTTTTAAACTGTCAGCGACACTACAAACAGCGCGTCTTTCTTGTAAGCCAGGCCCGCATCAGAAAAAGAGGAATGGGGAGTGAAAAAAAGTAAATTTATTTTTTTAATTGTCGGGATAATCATACTCCTTGTTCTTTTCAGGACTTTTCAGAAAGAAACTATAGAGTATATAAAAAAACTCGGGCTGGAATTCTGGATATGGCAGTTCTGGCTGATTGTCATGATATTTTTCTTCAACCATATTTTCCTCACATACGGCTGGCGGGTACTCATAAACAAGCCCATGAAAAAACCCTATTTCCTGAAGCTTGTGCTTGCCCGTATTGCAGGGGACTCGACTTCAGCTATTAACAGCCTTGGCGCTGTTGCCGGCGAACCCCTGAAGGCCCTTTTTATAAAAGAGCTGCTTCCGTTTAAATCAGGACTTGCCTCTGTTGTTCTTGACAGAACAATTCATACCATAGCAAATCTTTTATTAATACTGACCGGGATTATAATCAGCCTTTTTATACTGAACATTCCGGTATATGTAACACTGCTGACGCTGCTGTTGTTTCTTGTGATCCTTTTTTTGATGTGCGCGGTCCTCGTAAAACAGCGTGACGGATTTGTTGAGTTCTTTATCAATAAAATTCCCGGCGGGCTCCGGAACAGGTTTTTAAATGAAAGCCGTATTAACAAGATCCGGACCCTGGACGAGGAAATCGGGTTCATCTTCAGCAGCAGGGAAAATCTCCGTCACTTTTATGTGTCCCTGACAGTGCATTATGTTTCGGTACTTATTTCAGGGTTTCTGGAAATTTTTCTGATTATAAAGTTTATCGGCATAGACATTTCAGTCAGCCATGGACTATTTGTATATATTTTCGGATTGTTTCTCACGAGTGCTATCTTTTTTATGCCGGCTAATCTCGGCACCAGTGAAGGATCGTACTCTCTTGCGTTAAAATTATTAGGATATGATCCGGCACTGGGCCTCTCGGTTGGGATTATCAGAAGACTGCGCTCATTTGTGTGGTCAGCAATCGGGATGTGTATCCTGCTGTATGCCGGTTTATTAAAGAAAGAGGTGGATTATGAGCAAAGAGAAGATATTTAAGGCCCCGAAAGCCGGACGAATCGCGAAAGCAACAGGCGTATACCTGTGGAAATATATCACCAGGCAGCCCATGATATTCAATCTCAACCTGAATGTCACGAATCTCTGCAACCAGAATTGCCCCATGTGCAACGCGGTAATCGTAGGAAAAGGTACCGGGAATACCATCACCTTTGACCAGGTGAAGGAATATATCGACATCCTGAAGCCCCACAAAATAGCGTCACTTACAATATCCGGAGGTGAGCCGTCAATCGTAAAGGAAATGCCGGAGATTTTCGATTATGTGGCGGATAAATTTCCCTTTGGTGTAAACTGCAACTCAAACCTGTATGCCCAGGAGTCCGTGATACGGCGATTTGCTGAAGGCGCTCTCCGCAATGATATACGGATAGGCACGTCATTTGACGGTTTCGGCGCTACAGCCGACAAACTGCGCGGCGCGAAGGATGTTTCGGAAAGAGTGACAAAGAACATTGAAATGATTACAGAGATGAGGAAGGAGATGAAATCCGGCTCCACCCTGAACATGCATACTGTCATCTCCGACCAGAATATTGACGAGATCCCCGACATTCTCGCCCTTTCAGAAAAATACGGATGGACGCAGACCCTTGCCCCGGTAAACAACTTCTTCTATCAGGACGCGTCGGACCCGAACACGCCGAAGCTTCATTACAGCGACAAGCTGGAAAAGGTCATTGCCCTTGCTGCGACAAAAAGCAATGTGGCCGTTTCAAAAGACTTTCTCCTGAACATTCCCCGCTACATCAAGGGTGAAACAGATAAATACTGCCCCTACCTGACCGGACTTTTTAAGATATATAAAATATTTCTTGATCCGAACGGGGACCTTTCCCTCTGCAGCAGGGAGCCCATCGGCAATATTACAGAGTCATCTGTCAGTGAAATGCTGAAGGGGGACCGGTACAAAAAGGACCTCAAGGGATACATGTGCTGCCCCGGCTGCTGGATGGCGTGTTTTGTGGAAATTCTCCTGGCAACACCGAAATTCTA
>DAOSYC010000084.1:0-4616 GCA_035380905.1 Spirochaetota bacterium
CGAAAACTCACTATAATATCCTGTACATAGTGGCACAGCACGCATCAACCCGCACTGACATGTGTAACATAAAGGCATTTCCCTGTATTCTGTCAAGAGGTAACATGTTCCGGAATACTCTTTATCCGGAGGGCGATATCAACCCCCGGAATGAGCACATCCTTACCGTCTCCAGTCAAGATACACATACCTGCCGAAATTGTACACCGGCTTCCTCGCCGATATATCGGCACCGGTGACATCACGATACACCTGCGCCACGGAACGCATCCATTCCGGCGCCTCGCTTCCCACATACACAATATGAAACGCGTACAGGTCACGCCGCGCGGCACGATAGTACACACCGCGCCGGATCCCCCTGCAGAAGGCACGGAACCCCTCCTCGAGATCATGGAATTTTCTGTTCACCCTGCCCCGCGGACGATATCGGGGCGGCCCGAACCGCATTCTGCTGTTGCCCCAGTGAAACGCCATGGGACTGTTAAACCACCGTGGAAAGGAAACAGAACCGAACCCGCTTTCCCCTTTCATGATACCCGTAAGAAATAACGGGTGTACCTTTTCCTCCACCGCGATGCGGACAATGAGGTCCGCCATCCTTTCAGGGGTAAGCACCTCCTGCCGGTCCACAGTTTCATGGAAATAGAGACAGTTATTGAACCGGTCGCCGATATACCCGGCAAGACGCTTCCGGAATAAGGGGCCGAAATCAAAGGGATCAACCGGTTCCGGCGCCCGGTAACGCACAGAACATGGAGAGGATGGCACATTCTGATTTTTTCCCGATTGAATGTTCCCTGTCGCGGAACGTACCATCCGGAACCCTATGTCATAGAGGTACAGGTCCGGCGACGCGCTGCTGCGCCGGGAAACCCTCAGGAAATCCGGCGAAGGGCTCCCCCATGAACCTCCCCTGATAACCCTGCGCCTTCCGGACCGGGGCCCTTCCGGGTCCTTCAGGGAAAACCATGAGTCCCTGTAACGGGGAGCATACCAGTCCCCTGTCCATTCCCAGACATTTCCCGCCATTCCGTAAAGGCCGCAGGCATTGCGCTTCTGTTCCTTTACCGGCGAGAGCCGCCACCAGTGCCCCTTCATGGAGCCTTTGCCTTCATCAAAGTTTGCCCACGCGGCATTGAATTCATTTCCCCAGGGGTACTTTTTTCCGTCAAGCCCCCCCCTTGCGGCATATTCCCATTCCGCTTCCGTCGGCAGACGGTACCCGTTCCGGGTAACATCGGCGTTCCAAATTTCATACCCCCAGGCATCAAATTTCCCCGAGGGACTGTATACTGCCTGCAGCCCGTCACGCATGCTCCGCCAGTTGCAGTACAGCACCGCCTCATACCAGCTTACACCGGAAACGGGATTGTCCGGTTTATGATAGCTTGAATATGACCGGTGGTTCCAGTATGCCGGCGGTGTGCCGCCGGCTCTCACATATTCATCAAATTCGCGGTATGTCACAGGGACTTCATCCATATAAAACGGTGACACCTGTACATCATGTACCGGCAGTTCATCGTCCCTGCCTCCGGTGCTGCCCATCCTGAATGTACCTCCCGGAATAAGCACCATCCTTACATCACCGCTGCGGAGGATATGCGCCGGTATACCGGCATCCTGTGAGCCGGCACAGGATACAATACAGAACATGACGACACTGATACCAGTGACTATGAAACGGACGAACCGGAAACAATTATTAATACTCCATCCGGTCTCCGGCACCGGATGCTGATATTTTGTACATCTCTTCATCGTGCGGGTATCCGGCCTTTTACGCCTGTAAAATCAATATTGTGACCGCAGCCTGTACAATAGATACGAGGAGCGCTGCAACGAGAATCATAATTGAAACCGGGGTCCTGAACTCCTCCCTGCCCTTTTTCAGGAAATACATGTGCAGTGTAAACGCAACAATTCCGGTTCCCGACAAAACAAGGGAGAACACTGATCCGGCAAAGGTGCCCTTCGAAACTTCAAGCAGCCCGTAGAGCACTGCAAAGATCATAGGGAAATGAAGTATGAGGAAAAGGGTAATCCCCCCCTTCATACCAATAAGGTCCCACTCTTTCCAGTACGCGGAGTCTATCTCATGGTTTATAAGAATCACGGCATTGGCGCAATATATCCACACCAGCAGTTCCTTCATGTGTTCCTCCCTATACAGGATTATTGGTATAATGAACTTTTTTCTTTATCTACAATATTCACCGGTATGACGCAATTACATTATTGACACATACCTGTTTTTATTGCGTCATGTATTTTTATCAACCCGATTACAAAGGTCCCTTATGACGGAAACAATATCATTGCGCTATCAGCATATTTCAGACGGGGAGAGGTTTTTTGAAATTCTCTCAAACCCGAACTTCATTTTCTTTCCCGTTACCGTGGGTTCCCTGGAAGATGAAATTGAGTATCTGTCAAAGACAGAAGAAAAGAGAATTGCGAATTTTGAACATAACTTTACAATTCTGCAGCATGATACGATTATCGGCGGCATCGGTATCAAGGTAAATCAGCACGACACGTATATTGGTGAAGCGGGTTACTTCATTGATGAGCGGTATCACGGGTCGGGTATTGCTTCACATGCACTGGGCATCCTTGTAGAGCGTGCTTTTCACGACATGGAGATCAGCCGCCTTGAACTCATAATCCACCCTGAAAACACAGCCAGCATCCGTGTTGCTGAAAAAAACGGGTTCGTGCAAGAAGGACTCCTGCAGAAACGGATAAAAATTAATGATGTTCTCTACGATGCACGGTTATTCGGGAAAGCGTTACACCGGCATTACTGACGGAGAAACTCTTCGATTTTTTCTTTGGGACAGTTCAGGACAAACTGGTATGACATTCTCGCAAGGCGTTTCATCAGTACAATCACGTCCTCACGGTTACTTCGAGGAAATTTGTTATATGAGACAATTACCCCCATCATACTGCTGTAAAGATGCCGTGAAAGCATCCGGGTATTGTTGACAAATCCCATATTACGGAAAAGATCATCCATCAGGTCCAGGGAACGGTTCATCACTTCCGCAATAGCTTTACCTGATTCAGGATTCAGGTTCCCCTGAGACATGAGTATTGTCATCATACTGAAAAACGAATCATTTTTTGAAATGAATTCGATGAACGAATCAACCATAATTTGAAATGCACGGCGCGGCTCGTTATCCTGTATTACCTGTTCCATGACGTTATTGAAATATTTCGTGGCCCTTACCGCCGCGGCTACGAGAAGCGCCTCCTGATTCGGGAAAAAGCGATAAATTGAGGAGGTTGACATGCCGGATTCAACAGCGATTTCCCGCATACTTGCCTTATCGTAGGGCTTGGTAGCAAATACACGCTCCGCTGCATCAATAATAATATCCCGCCGTGCCTCCTTTTCCTGCGACTTCAATGTTTCAAGTGTTACTTTCGCTTTCATGTAGCCCGTACCTGTCATAATATATTTATTGAATACTTTTATTTATATTACCGTTGCATTCTTCTAAAATCTTCGTCTTCGCTGAAAAAATCAAGAAAAAAAGTAATATGATTTGACAAAAAACGAACATCGTTCTCTTTTTATATTGAATGTTCACAAAATAATAGTATAATTCATACCATAGCACTAATGTTTCATATTTAAGGAGAAAAAGCATGATACTCTTAAATCCAAAGAACTATCAGGACAGAAATTATCCTGACGAACGTTCAAAGGAAATTATGCTCAAAACCATCGAATGGTTTGAGAACAAGGGACTCGCCAAGCAGAAGGAACAGTTTCACAACAGGGAATTCTCACAGGATTTCGCTGATTTCGTGAAAAAAGAAAGAATTTTTGAAACACTGTTCCTCCCGAAGGGATACGGTGATGATCCCAACCAGTATTACAGCACATACAAGATGTATGAGTTTTCTGAAATTTTAGGTTTTTACGGCGGCGCGTACTGGTACATGTACCATGTTTCCACACTGGGTCTTGATCCTGTACTTCTCGGTGACAATGAAGAAGCAAAACATAAGGCAGCCGCAAAGCTTAAGGAGAATCCACTTTGCGCATTCGGGCTTTCCGAAAAAGAACACGGGGCAGATATCTACTCTACCGACATGAAACTCTACCCGCAGCCTGACGGCACGTATCTCGCCAATGGAAGTAAATATTACATAGGTAATGGAAATGAAGCCGGGACTGTTACCGTTTTTGCGAAAATGGCAGACTCTAACGAATATGTATTTTTTGTTGTCGACTCGAAACATCCTAATTACGAATGCGTAAAAAATGTTATCGATTTAAATCAGCAGTATGTGGCGGAATTCGCGCTTCATGACTATCCAATTACCGATGCAGATATTCTTACAAAGGGACCAAAAGCATGGGACGACATGCTGAATACCATCAATATCTGCAAATTCAATATTGGATCAGGTGCAACAGGAATCGTGACCCATGCGCTATACGAGTCACTGAACCATGCCGCACACCGTAATATTTATGGTAAATATGTCACAGACTTCCCCCATGTAAAAAGGCTTTTCATGGACTCTTTCTGCAGACTCGTGGGGATGAAGCTTTTCGGCCTCAGGGCAACTGACTACATGAGGGCGGCAAA
>DAOSYC010000084.1:4716-14513 GCA_035380905.1 Spirochaetota bacterium
GGCCGTCGTAACGGCGCTGAAAACGACGACTTCCTCTTCAACCAGGGACCAACAAAGGGTTACGGGAAGATACAGTTCCACGATTACAACATTGCCTATAAGAGCAAGGACCTCCCGAATATCAATGTATTCCGTGAGCAGATTGAGTCCTTTAAGGCATACCTCATCGCTTCAGGTGCCGGCCTCATGCAGCAGATGATGGATTTTGACTATCTTCTCGCGGTTGGTGAAATATTCAGCCTCGTTGCGTACGGCCAGCTGATCATCGAAAGCGCCACAATGGAAAAAATCGATGACAGCCTGCTGAATCAGATGTTCGATGTCTACGTACGTGACTTTTCACGTTACGCGATGACTCTCGCATCGAAACCCAGCAACACCCCTGAGCAGCGGGCAGCATGTGAAAAATGCTACAAGTATCCTGTCGCAAACCAGGAAGAATACGAAGCTGTACTCGAAAAAGATGTATATTCACTAATTGACGCATATGTGCAGAATCCGTAAGGATTTTGCTTTTCATGTACATAATACCCTAAAAAACCCCCGGCTTCCGGCCGGGGGTCCTTTTTTTTATCATTCCTATAACAATTGATATCTTTTTTATTTTTGTCCGGTGACAAGACTATCAACAACTGTTTTAATATGAAGAATTATAATCGGTATCATTTCATCGCGCACAGTGCCGCTGTAATCTTCAGGGCGGTCAACAATAAGATTTATCAGAAACCCTATTAAAACAGGCTGTTCATTAATTTCAGAGAAAATATCAAGCAGACTTTCATCGAGTTCCTCATCCTCACGTCCCTCCTGTTCTTCAAGGAGCGCGATATTCTTTTCAAGGCACTCATCAAGATAATCCGGGCTGACCCTCTCACTTTTTTCCGACAGTTCTTTTACAATATGCCAGCCGAGGGTCGTAAAATTAATAAGGAGGTCACGCTCGTCCTCATTCAGTTCTTCACCTTCAACTTCATAGAGGTAATCAACAATTGCCGGCTGTTCTTTATCCAGCTGATCAAAAAGATAATCAAAAGGATTTTTGTTCAGTGCTTCAAGTTTCCCCAGGACTTCATCAATTTCAGTTTCGCCGATAAGTTTCATTATTACCTCACTACTTCAATATGTAACGACCGGCAGTTACTATGTCTATCATTTTTTTAGCACCACCATCAGGAAATATTGACTTTATTTTTAATTACTGCAGCTTAGGTCTTCTGACATGTTTAGATAGAAATCTCCAGGACAACCGGGGCATGATCAGATCCCATGACATCCGGGAGAATATACGATTTCTTCATTTTCTTTCTGAGGGAAGCGGAGATACAGAAATAATCGATACGCCACCCGATATTCTTTTCCCGGGCCCTCCCCATGTAGCTCCACCAGGTATAATGCCCCCCTTCAGAGGTAAACTCTCTGAACGTATCAATGAAACCAGCGTCAACAATATTATCAAAACCCTCCCGTTCTTCAGGGGTAAAACCGGCATTGTTTTGATTGCTTTTAGGATTTGCCAGGTCAATCTCCTTATGGGCCACATTTAAATCCCCGCAGAAAATCACCGGTTTCTTCTTCTCCAGTTCTTTAAGGTACTGCAGGAGATCGACATCCCATTCCTGATGCCGGTACGGCAGGCGTTCCAGACCCCGCTGGGCATTGGGAACATATATTGTCACAAGATAACAGCCGTCAAGTTCCATGGTAATGACACGCCCTTCATTATCATGCTTGTCAATACCTATCCCCGTTGAATTGCTGACGGGGGGGATTTTGGAAAATATCGCGGTGCCGGAATATCCTTTTCTCACGGCAGGATTCCATATCATGTGAGGATATAGGGGCAGATCGATATCGACCTGCTCCGGATACGCTTTGATTTCCTGAAGGCAGATAATATCAGGGTTTTCCTGTTCCAGAAATTCGAGAAAACCTTTTTTGATTACAGCCCTGATACCGTTTACGTTCCAGGATATTATTTTCATGTGAACTCCGCTAACATTATGTGATTGCTATTGTCAAAGGGCACCATACTTTCTTTTTTGCGTCTATTATTTTTTTTCACGCCCCCTGTTTACCCTGGTCCGGATTTTCACCATATGTACTTGACAGTATATTTTTTGTAATAAAGAAGTTCGACAGGAAATAATTATTTGCACTACAGCAAAAAATACTCCGGGGCAACCACTAATCGTTGCCTGTAACAAATGTCATTAATATCAGGGGAGATACTATGGACTGCAAAAAAGAAAATAATCTGAAGCGATGTAATTGCTCATATGAACCGTGTTCCAGAAAAGGGGTCTGCTGCGACTGCGTGCAATACCACCTCCGGGCACGGGAACTCCCCGCATGCTTTTTTGATAACGCAGCGGAAAGAACCTATGACCGCTCCTTCGAGCACTTTGCCCGTCTTGTCAGTGAAAAACGGCTGTAAGGCGGTACATCACAACGATGCGTCATTAATGTGCATGTTCATGCAGCTCATTACGATGACCGGGATGATCGTGGTCGTGCTGACCGTGGTCTCCCGTATGATCATGCCGATGGGCCTGTGTTATCTCATCATGTGAGTGAGGATGCTTGTGTTCATGCTCATGATCGTGTACATGGGTATGCATGTGCAGATGCGAATGGGTCATATCTCCATGGGTATGTTCATGTTCATGAGAATGCGCGTGCTCATGGGCATGGAGGTGCTTATGTTCATGGTTTCCTTCCATTTCAAATCTCCCTAGTATCCCGGTAAATTTCGTTCTATGGAGTTATAGTAACAAAAAATCCGGCAGGATGTCAAGCACGTGATGCAAAATAATATCGCCAATAGTATCCATTTTGTGCACATGCGATTCTCTGCATATAATCTATAGTATTTTAGTTCGATTGTGTCACCCTGAGAGTTTTCATGCTATTCTCTGTAATCGATTATTCCTCGGGCCCGTTTTTAACAATTCCGCTGTTTCTGTTCCATCGACGTTCTTCCCGGTTCATATACGTCGCAAACTTCTCAGGGTCCTCTACTCTAACATTGAGTATCCATTTTTTTTCAGGGTGGCGGAATGATATCTCCACGGCACTCAGAAAAACCCCTTTGCTTTTCAGCACAAGCCCCTCAGTTCCATAAAGCGGATCTCCGAGTATGGGATACCCTTCTCCGGAAAGATGTTTTCGCAGCTGGTGCTGCCTTCCGGTCCGGGGCCATAAATCAAGAAGTGTAAGGTAAGAATTTCGCAGTGAACGCACCTGCCTGACAGCCCTGTACATTGTTACCGCATCACGGCCGTCAATGTCACCGTGTATCACCCCGTTCCCCTCAACAGCCCCTATCACGACAGCCCTGTAGCGCTTCAGCACTTCCCTCCCCTGAAACTGACGGCCCAGGGAAACCGCGGATGATAACCGTTTTGCGGCAATCACCAGGCCGCTTGTCGGAGAATCAAGTCTGTGAACCGGAACAGGGGCCGGAAGCGCATCAATGGCCCCGGAAAGATACAGGTTATATGGAAGGGCGTGCTCCAGGGTTTTAAACTGGTTTCCGTTCGTGCGCAAACCCGGAGGTTTGTACACCACGGCAATACTGTCGTCCTCATAGAGTACCCGGAGCGTCCTTTCGTATATTCTGGAAGGGGAAATTTCATTACTGATTATTTCAATCAGGTCCCCGGGTTTAACAAAATATCCGGTTCCCCGCGGCACCCCGTCAACAAGGACCATTCTTTTTTCTATAGCTTTCCGGGCACTTTTTCTGGAAGGCAGCACGTCAAACACATTATGCACATAATCAGAGAGACGTACCGGACCTGTATGTTCCGGCACAGTATGCCGTTGGACGATACTGCCCATTTCATTGTATCCGGGCAGTATTTACCGACTTTTCAGATTTCCCATTTATATCCCGAAGTGCTTTCATAACTGCCCTGTAATCACCATATGCGTTCCATGCTACCCATCCCCGGGCCTTTGTACTTTCAACTCCGCGCACCTGCAGTTCAACATATCGGGGCAGCGACACGCCAGCTCTTCTTATATGATAATCAAACGCCTGAATATAAGGAACTACCTTCACACCGGTATCCCTGAGGCGGTCAAGTCCCTTCATGGTACCCTCCTTTACGGTTTCTCCGGGGTTTGCCATCCTTACCCTGTCGCCGGTAAAATGACTGGGGTACAGCATCGGATAAATCACATCGGTGTATTTCGCAAAAACTTCGAGCTTCTGCCCCACATAATCATTCCGGTTATACACAATACGCCCGAATACATCAGCTGACAGTTTTATGCCGGCACTGTCTGTTATTTTTTTAAATCCCGCCAGGAGTTCCTCAATAAATCTGTACTTCATTACAAGGGAATACGGATATCCACCGTCCTTAAAACGTATATAATCGAGCTGCACTTCATGAAATCCGGCTTTCGCGGATTTTTCCACAAGTATATTCAGGCGTTTCAGGCGATGAGCGGGAACAGGCATCCTGTCCAGACCGTCCTGAAAACAGACTACCCTTGCAACACAATAGACATTTTTGTTTTTACAGTACTCAATGACCTTTGTATTAATTCTCGGTATAACACTCCCATAGGAATGGACATCCATCACGAGCATATTTATCCCTTCCGGTGTTCCTGTATCAAGAAGCGCCTGTATATACTTTATGTCACGGCTCTTTTTGTTCGGGACATAGAGCCCTCGCATCGTGCCGGTATGACGGGCCTCTGATTTCTTTTCGTCATTATTAATTGTCCGGACCTCAGCAGCGGTAGTACATACCGCAAAAGCTGCCATGCTCAGGATAATTGATACACAGATTATTATACTTCTGGATATTTTCATTTTTATTCGCACCATACCTTCCTGTCTTTCTTGTACATACAAATACAGCTGCGATGCAGCCGCTGCGATACTGCAAATATTATTTCTGCGGCACTTCCGGTCAACCATTTCCCTTTCATGAGCAGGGCCCTTCTTAGTATTCATCACGCTGTACACCTGGAAATCTTTTTATTGTGCGTTATAAATTATTACTTGCGAAATGGGATATTTACGGCTACCGTAGCCGCAGTTTCTCACCATTCTACAATTCATTATGGAGCCTATACATGAATACTGTACGCACTTCTATATGTAATACTGTTATTATTTTATGCACTGCTGCATTTATATCAGGATGCATACATTATGCACCTCTTCAGGATTTCCAGTCTGAACCGGACCCTTCACAGGGATATATATACGGCCATATCCAGATGGAGAACTATTTTGAGCTTGCAGTGGTACTTGCTGTTAAAAATATTGATACCGGTGAACAATGTAATATAAAATTTGAATCGTATTCGACCCGTTCACGCCCGAAAGACGTTACCCTGATAGCTTTGGAGCCGGGAACATATCAGATACAGAAAATGTTTGCCTGTTCAGCAAGAAGATCAGTGTTCACCATTGCATCAATTGACTGCACCCCGGACCGTGATTTTTCATGCGGAGGCTGTACTGCGTTTACCAAAAAATTTACCGTTGAAAGAGGAAAGGCATATTATATTGGTGATTTCACTGGAATTTCATATGGTGTACAGGGAGGTGATGCCATTCAATGGGAAATCGCACGGGCACAGGACTCCTTTACCGAAACGACAGAGAAACTAAGGAGTCTTTACCCCCGTTTCTCATCTGTTACAGCATTTCCGGCTTTCACACGGAAGTAATTAAATCAGCTTTTTTGAAGATATTGCTTCCGCGACATTAAAGGCATGGTCGCCGATTTTCTCAAAACTGTTCAGCATATCAATAAACAATAATCCCGATGGCACATCACACGACCCTTCATTGAGACGTGTGATGTGTTTTTGACGGAGTTCCTTCCTGAGTTCATCAATCCGGTTTTCAATTACATCAGCAGTACTCAATATATTCGCATGTGAAGCCATAATGTTTGCATTAATTAACTGCAGAAAATCATGGACCTTTCCTGAGATCTCATCTATTTCGAGATTGGCGTTTTCCGAAAATTCAAGATGGGTGTCATACTTTCTCCTGAGTAATTTCAGAAGATTCTCACAATGGTCACCGATTCTCTCGATATCATTTACCATATGCAGAAGATTTGATATTTCATAACTCTGTTCCTGGGAAATATTATTCTGTGAAACACTTACAAGGTATTCCGATATTTCTTTTTCCAGGATATCCGTCATGTTTTCTTTTTTCTGTATCTCCTCAACAATCTGGCCAAGTTTCTTTTGCGGATTTTTAAACACATCAAGCACCATGTCATACATCTCAATGATTATACCCACCATGCGTTTTGTCTCAAGGCGTGCCTGATTAATATTGATTGAAGGAGTCGCAACAAGAATTGAAGTAATATATTTTAAATGAAATTCCTCATCTTCACCTGTTTTCTTCTTTGCAAACACAAGACGTGACGCTGTTTTCGCGAGTACACCGGTTAAAGGTAGAAATAACAGTGTATTGATCACATTAAAGGATGTATGAAACGCGGCCATATGGTCAGCTATGGCAAGGGAACGAACACTGAGAACAGAAGAATAAGGGTCTCCGGGGACCAGCCAATCTATAAACGGTATAAAAAGCCAGTTAAACACGGCGATCATCCAGACAACACCCATTACATTAAAAAGAAGGTGAACACGGGCGGATCTTTTTGCTGCAACAGATGCACCGATGGAAGCAATATTCGCGGTTACCGTGGTACCAATATTCTCCCCGAGAATTAATGCGCATGATGTGGGGAAGTCAATGAGGCCATTAACCGCGAGTGTCATGGTCATGGCCATTGTTGCACTTGAGGACTGAACGACCATCGTCACCACACCGCCGATGAGGACAACCACAAGTGTCGAAAGGATTGAGCCTGCATGAAACATTGACATAAAATTCAATACGACCTGTGAACCTCTCAGGTCCTTTACCGTAGCGTTAATAGTGTCCAGACCGAGAAACAGCAGGCCGAATCCAAGAAGCACCTCTCCCCACTGCCCGTATTTTTCATTTCTGAAAAACCGGAGGAAGAAGCCAAGACCAATCGCGGGAAGGGCAAAGGTGGCGATTTTTATTTTAAATCCCAGAAGCGCGACAATCCACCCTGTAACAGTCGTACCAATATTCGCACCCAGTATTATGCCGATTGACTGTGGAAGATTAATAAGTGACGCGTTTACAAAACTTACAATCATGACCGTTGTGGCGCTGGAAGATTGTATGACAGAGGTAATAAAAAAACCTGTGAGAACACCCAGAAAACGGTTATTGGTCACTTTGCCCAGGATATCACGGAGGCGCTCTCCGGTCGCCTTCTGGAGGGCCTCACTCATGATCTTCATCCCGAAAAGGAAAAGACCCAGTCCGCCAAAAATTGTTACAGTTATACTAAATCCGCTCATGGTCACCCGTTCAGTTAAAAAGGAAAATTATAATTTTTCAGGCCAGCTTCATCCCGCATCTGGAGAATCTCCTTCTGGACTTCAGGATTGATGGGAACCCCCTTATCCTTCCTTTCAAGCCATACAAGGTATTCTTTTTCTCCCGCAGTATATATACGTTCCTGGCCAGGCATCTTTTTGGATGCCCGAAGCTCACGAAGGATATCACCTGTGGTCTTTTTAAAAGAATCAATACCGGCGAAACCTTCCACATCAATCGCAACGAAAAAATGCCCGAGGCCATAGGGGACTTTTTTCCCGTTGCTGAAACCGGACAGCATCTTCATATAGCTCCCCGCCTGAAGCGCTGCCGAAAGAATCTCCACAACAGTAACATATCCGTAACCTTTATATCCGCTGCCCTCCTCACCAATACCGCCGAGAGGGGTCAGGGCGCAGGTCCCCTTCACGAGATCGCCAAGTATCTGATGTGTATCGGTCCGGTCTCTGCCCTGATCATCAATGACCCATCCTGAAGGAATATCCTTACCGATACGGTCATACACTTCAATCTTTCCCCGCTGCGATACGGATGTAGCACAGTCAAGGAGGAACGGGAATTCCTCATCAGTCGGTATACCGAATGTAAGGGGGTTTGTTCCCATCATGTTCTCCACACCGAATGTCGGCGCCACTGAGGGACGTGCATTTGTGCCCGTAAGGCCGATCATGCCCTCCTTTACCGCCATAAGGGGATAATATCCGGCTATGCCGTAATGGGTTGAATTTCTGACTGCTACCATACCCATACCATACTGCTTCGCCTTATCGATGGCCATCTGCATTGAACGCTTCGCGATCACATGGCCCATTCCGTGATGCCCGTCAATAACTGCAGTTGTGGGGCTTTCCTTGACAATTTCAAAATCAGTAACCGGAAACTGGATCCCGTCTTTTATACGGTCATAGTAAATTGGTTTTAACCTGTTAACACCATGGGAATCGATTCCAAGTTTATCGGCAGTGATAAGAACATCAGCAGATATTTTCGCATCCTCTTCCGGAACACCAAGATACATAAAAACATCCGTCATAAATGATTCCATTATATCAAAACTAACAAATACAGCACCATTCTTCATATTCATATCCATCTCCAGAGTTAATATTTCATGTATAAAGGTATCAGCCCGGTTCTTCATTCCGAAGAATCAGGTCCGTAACGTGAAGGCATTATTGATGATATACCGGACAGGTTTTTCAAAGCTATTACAGTAAATTGCCATAAATGATGTTTTTGTCAAGGGTAAAATAATAATAAATTTCTCATTTTACCGGCAGACACACAAAAAAGGCCCCGGTTTAAACCGGAACCTTTTATAGTATACTTATTTTTTTTCGATGTAAAACAAATTGTTCTCTTTCAGTGAATCAGCAGCATGAAGAACCGCAGTCTCCACCACCGCATGAAGAACAACCGCCTTGATCATTGCAATATTTTGCATCATCATTGATTTCAACAACCTTCACATGAAAATGCAGCGTTTTTCCGGCAAGGGGATGATTGAGGTCAATTGAAACCTCTGTATCGGTTACACTGGTTATCTGGGCCGGGACCTGCATGCCGTTTTCCATCTGCACGCCAACCATCATTCCCTCCTGCGGCTCAAACTGCTGTCTGATATCTTCAATCGGGAAACTCTGGACCATTTCGTCATTATATTCACCATAACCGAAATCAGGTGTCACCACAATATCCTTCTCCGCATTCAGGTCCATCCCCACAACTGCCTCATCAAGACCGGCGATAACCATACCTGCACCTACCTGGAATTCAAAGGGGGGGTTACCATCACAGGAATCAAACACTTCACCGTCAGCAAGTTTTCCTGTATAATGTATTGCAACGTATTTACCTTGTTCTACCATGTACTCTCTCCATCCGATTCAATTTCATACGGCACCTGTTGTACAACAGCAGGATATATCATCCCCTGCCCATACATGTGCCGTAACTATACAGACACAAAAGAAACCATCCATGAATAAGGAAAAACAGGCTGAAGGCGAGATATGTTAAGAGGTGATCAGGGAAATCCTGAGAATTATTCCTCGAAACCCTATTCAAACAATGGGTATTCTGCATCGCATGTGTAGTAAACAAAGATATCTGATTATCCTGTACCGTCAACTTTTTTTCATTAAATTACAACTTTTCATTCATTGAAAACCGGCTCAGTCCCTCGAGAAGTCCGATATTGGAATAAAACCTGATTCACGGACAATACGCTGACCTTCATTACTGAGAATAAACACAATAAATTCCCTCGTCGCAGGTGTAAGTTTCTTCTTATTTACATACATATAAAGCGTCCGCGAAACCGGGTAGTCTCTCTTTGAGCCGTTTCTTACTTCAGCCTGTA
>DAOSYC010000085.1:0-7209 GCA_035380905.1 Spirochaetota bacterium
CCCCTGTTACACCGAGGACTCTGTCGATACGGCCGGTGCTATATCCATCCAGCTCCCGGTTCATCCCGTCAATACCGTTGCGCGACTGGAACTCGGAATAATGCTGCGCGGTGTTGAGATCACCGCCGAGTGACGGCGCAAAACCTCCATACACTCCAACAGCGTAATTAGCCCCCCACACTCTCAGCGGAAAAGTTATTATCACAATTGCAGCAAAATATGTAAGAAATTTGCAGTTCATTATACCTGACATTTATAAAAGATAATACATCACACCAAGAAGGATGCGGTGTCCCGTATAGTCTATGTAAAAATTGTCCCACGCATAGGCGCCCTGGGTTTTCAGAACAGCCCCGGACCTGGCATCAAAATACTCCCATTCCATATAAAAACGGACATCGGGGAGTACGCTAAACTGAATACCGGTAATAAACCCGTATCCATAATTAACAGAGGATATATCCTCGGTGGCGCCGGTCGTAAGGGTCACCTCCCCTGAACCGAGGAAATACGCCATTCCGCCCCCCATGTAGAACTCCCCCCGGTCCCTGATGGGGAAACGGAGCCCGAGGAAAAACGGAACCGCAACATAATTTATTTTATATTTTTCTATCTGGCTGGAATTTTCAACAACTTTCCCCTGGTTCAGGAGAAAGGTTGTATCAAACCCTGTCCGTATAAAGAAAAATGAAGCATTCACCTTCACCGCAAGACCAAGAAGCATACTGTTCTGCGGATCTGTCAGCATTGAAGAATCCTGATCGCCAACATATCCCACATTGTGCTGTGCACCGAGATGAATTCCAAGACCGAATATATCGTCCGCCCGAAGCGAAACCGGGAGGCATAGAAATATCATCGTTATGCAGGTGAATACCTTTTTAAACATTTGTCCGCTGTCTGATAATCCTAAGAGGTTTTGTGTTTTAATCCTGCTTAATGTACCGGTTTGCAACCTAATTAGTCAAGAATAATATCATACTATACACAGAAATAATTAATGCACTTTATGCGTTCAGAATTCAGTATATATATAAAAAATTGATGACGGGGGAAAATCTCCTTTGTACTATGAACCGTAAGAGGATGTTATGTCTTTCCAGCGAACAACAGTGGCGTCGCACTCTCTATTCATGAACGGTGCTGCTTCCCATTGGAAACGATTGCCTCCAGGCGTTTTCGATGAAAGCGTTCATAAGGAAACGAGCAATAATGAGGTGTTGAAATGATAGAGAATTACCCCAGGACAATAATTCTGAAGGACTCAACCGAGTGTCTGTTCCGCCCGGTAACAGAAAATGACAAGAGTGCTGTTGCGGAATTTTTCACACGGGTGGACCCCGATGACCTCTGGGTGCTGAACCGGGACTACACAAAACCCGAAGCGGTTGATTTCTTTTATCAATGCCTGAATCCCGGGGAAAATATTCACATCCTCGCCATAAGCGGCGAAAAGATACTCGGCATGGGGAGCATTCACTTTACTACATTCGGTGCACGAAAGCACATCGGGGACGTACTCATACTGATAGACCGGGACGCGAAACAGAAACGCCTGGGGTCATGGATAATGCTGGAGCTTATCAGCATCGCTTCTTCACTCGGGCTTGAGATACTAAAGATCGAGCTTGTGGCGGGAAAAGACGACGCCGCGATTGTCGCATCCAAACGTGTAAACTTTATTCCCCAGGGAACGTTGAAAAACTACCTCCAGGACAGAAACGGCAGGTGGCTTGACCTCATTATCCTGATCAAGGAAATCCACGAATCCTGGAGTGATTACTGAGAATCAGGTAATATCTTTAAACAATGTTTCCGCTTTCTTTTTGCCGGTAAGACGCTCGTAGTCGCCGTAATCAACGAAGGTCAGTGCGGGGAGTTTCTTTTTTATCCTCATAATCAATTCAAACCCCCTGCCGCCCCCCTGCGCCGCTTCACGGGAGGTTACAAACCTGAACTCCCGTCCGCATGAAGGGCATGTTTTCAGTTCATCAATGCGTATCCCCAGTTCC
Organism: Spirochaetota bacterium; assembly: GCA_035380905.1. Classification (GTDB taxonomy): domain Bacteria; phylum Spirochaetota; class UBA4802; order UBA4802; family JAGODF01; genus JAKQCH01. The sequence goes on from DAOSYC010000085.1 coordinate 2,013, forward strand.
TTACAGCCGGGGCAGAACCCGTACCTGTCATCAACAATGATAATATGCTCCTGAATGTCTTTTACGTCCACTTCAGTCCAGATTCGTATGTAGTCCATGATGCCTCCCGTCACTGCGATATTTTCACACGGGCCGCGGCGGAATGCCGCAGCCGCGTTTACGGCTTTTAGGGGGTCGATATATCTACTTGTACCCCACCATTATCTGCCATGCGGGATCGGAAAGCTGCTCCACGGTAATGTTTTCAAATCCCGCATCCAGTAGCCATGCGGTATATTCATCCCTGGAATAAATATCCCCACCGGGGCTCTGGGTGATCATGTGGAGCGCCACTGTGGCCCCAAGGTAACTCTCCCCCCGGAGATTGTCGAATACGATAACAACGCCTCCATCGCTCAGCTTTTCATAACACATACGCATAATTGCAGCATTATCCTCCGGAGACTGTCCGTGACAGATGTTTCCGAGAAACGCGATATCGTAGGGGCCCTCCGGCAGTTCCTTTGTGGCATCCCCCTCAACCACGACGATATTTTTTAATGTGCTGAGGCGGTCCTTTGTGACTTCCAGTGACTCAGGAAGATCATACACTATTGTATGGAGCCCTCTCCGCGCGAACTCCTTCGCCATGGTCCCCGGAGCGCCGCCGATATCCGCGGCAGATTTTGCCTCTGGACAGTGTCGAAGGCACAATTCAACGATTTCAGGAGCAAGCTTCTTTTTCCAGGGGGAGTCCATTCCCTCAATAAAATCAATCATTGAAAAGCCCTCGTAACTTGACTGGTCCGGTTTCCCGTGCTCAAGGACATAGGGCAGCGAACGCCATGGATTTATAAGATACATAAGAAAATTCCAGAAACTTCCCTCATATTCTATTCCCTCTTTATCCACAAGGCGGGCATGGGACTCCTCTGTTATACTGTATTTGCTGTCACTCTTTACAAGGTACTTCATTTCCACAAGGGCCTCAAGGAGCACCCGGGTGCATCGCAGGTCAAACCCCATTCTTTCCGCAAAACCTTCCGCGGTATCCGGCTTCAGGTGCAGCTGTTCGAATATCCCCAGCCGGTGGGACTGTCCCACAAAAATTGTTTCTTCTACCGCCTTCTGTAATTCCCGTATCCGCACGTATTGTACCCTCTCTTCTCGTTGTTTTTCATGTTCCGGTGAAACATTTCCTCATTTCACGGTATGAAGTTTCACAATTACCCTGTCGATTACAGTGTCAATGATTTTTTACATGAATTTCAGTTGACCTCGCCTCATAAATGTGTGACTATCATTATTCATGTTTTATACAGAACAGTGCTTTTCTTTACAACATTGCTCATTTCAAAAAAAATATATAAATATAGAATCAAAAAAAGGAGAAAGTTATGCTTAAGAACAATGATCCCGTCATTGTAGGCGCGGTGCGCACCCCCCTCGGGGCCTTTAACGGGACACTTAAGGACACCGGTGCAACCGAGCTGGGAGCAATCGCCATCGTAGAGGCAATACGGCGCGCCGGCCTGCACACAACAGATATCCGCGAGTTGATAATGGGAATTGTGCTTCCATGCGGATACGGCCAGAATCCGGCACGTCAGTCATCAATACAAGCCTCCCTTCCCATGACAACCGGGTGCCTTACCGTGAACAAGGTCTGCGGTTCCGGGCTGATGGCGGCAATTATAGCTTCCGAATTTATTCGGTCAGGTTATACAGACATTGCAGTGGCTGGAGGAATGGAAAACATGAACATGGCCCCCTACTACATGCCGAAAGCCCGCTGGGGGGCCCGAATGGGTACCGCGGAACTGCGCGACCACATGATCAATGACGGCCTGTGGGATGTAGTGAATGACTTTCATATGGGTACAACAAATGATATTATTTCCCGAAAGTGGAATGTGTCACGGGAGGACCAGGACCTGTTTGCTATGGACTCCTACACGAAAGCGCTCCGATCCATTGAAACAGGCCGGTTTAAAGATGAAATAGTCCCTGTTCCTGTCCGCAAAAAAGGTGCGGAAATTATTTTCGACACGGACGAATGTCCCCGGCCAACATCGATGGAGAAGCTCGCAAAAATGAAACCCGCATTCACCGGTGACGGGTTCGCAACGGCAGGCAATTCCTCTGTTATCAGCGACGGAGCATCGGCAGTAGCTGTCATGTCCTACGGAAAAGCCCGTGATATGGGAATTACTCCCCTCGCCCGCATTGTGGCCGGGGGTTCTGCGGGAATAGAACTGGAACATGTCCTCATGGCCCCTATAAAATCAATTCCCCTGGTTTGCGGGAAGGCCGGCATTGACCTGAAACAGATTGACCTTCATGAAGTAAACGAGGCCTTTGCCGGGTCAACAGTGGCGGTCATGCGTGAACTCGACATAGACCCGGAGAAGCTTAACGTAAACGGCGGTTCGATCGCTCTGGGACACCCCATAGGGGCATCGGGGGCACGGGTCCTTACTACGCTGCTTTACGAAATGAAACGCCGCGGGGCCGCCCTTGGTCAGGCGTCACTCTGCCTGGGAGGGGCGGAAGCGGTCACAATGATTGTGGAGAATATATGACAACTTCAATCCCCGCCTGGGAGATCATCTCCTCCGCAAGGGGGTCAGGATAGGGGTCACGGTAAATAAATTTTTTTATACCGCTGTTGATGAGCATCTTTGTGCAGATGGAACAGGGCTGGTTGGTAATATATATCACCGCATTGTTGATGGCGACACCGTGGAGCGCCGCCTGAATTATGGCGTTCTGCTCCGCGTGGAGCCCCCTGCATAGTTCATGGCGCTCTCCGGATGGTACATTATACCTGTTTCTGAGGCAGGAATCTTCAGTACAGTGAGGAATCCCCATAGGAACACCGTTATATCCCGTGGATATAATCCACTTGTCCTTTACAATGACCGCACCCACCTTGCGGCGTATGCAGGTGGCCCTCGATGATACATCGGTCGCAATCTTCATAAAATAATCATCCCATGAGGGCCGCTGTTCCATCATTCCACCTCGTACTTAATTGTATATTCCGAGGAAACACCGCCCCCGGTATTAATTGTAACTACAGCCCGGAGCGGAATAAGCGTTTTCCCTGGATTAAAAAATCTCCTGTGTTCCCGGAATAGCCTTTCCCCTTCCCGTTTCTTCAGCATTGCAGTAATGTCATTCCGCCGCATAAAAACCGCAAAGGTCTTTGTGCCGTTTTTCTGAAGCACGACTTCGCGTAATTCCTTTCCGGCACAACGGCCTGTTATTTCATTTTCACCGTAATACAGTTTCAGGCACCCCACCCCGTTTCCGTCAAAAGGCACCGCAACTGCAGCATCTCTCATGGAAACAAGTTTCACGGTGAAAAGAAACGTCCCTGACCCGGATTCACGCGTGAGAGACACATTGTACTGCACGCCCCCCATGTTCATCCTGGATTTAAAATACGTTTTTGTCGGGTCCCCGGTAAGATAAAGATACAGCACAAGGAGAACAACCAGCGTGTTCACCACAATGAGAAACCGCGGGAACCGCTTCTTCTTTTCCGGAGTTTCTTTGGCAAAACGGGACCGTGCCCGTTCAATGAACTCCTCAACTTTTTCACTTGTTTCCACAGGTTTGCGTGCTGTCATTATCTTCTCCTCCCTGTATTTCTTCAGCAGGAGGCACATTTGTCAATTAAAAACCATATATCACTGAATTGGTTATACACTCCCTGAGGATATTTTACTTGATTTTTAGGTCTGCAGAGCCTACCGTTGTTGAAATAATGAATTCTTCGTCAACAGGATATGCCTGATGCTGTATATTTCTTTTGTCACTATGCAACAGCAAAATGCCGATTGTATATGTATACCCTACAATAACAGGAACCTGCAATGATAACCCTTAGCATAGTCGCATCACTGCTGGCATCTATACTTATTTTCTTTATCGTAGTATTTCTTCTCGTCAAGGACTGGCGGGACCAGATACACCGCTACTATGCATATTTTACCACTGCAGCCTTCGGGATTCTCTTTACCATGTTCCTGACCTATGCGGTACCGGACCTTGTGGATCTGACCCTGGTGAACAAGATCACCCAGCTCTCAACGGTATTATGCTTCTCCGGTCTTTTTGCCCTTTCACTGGTATTCCCGAAGAGTGAGAAGAAGTTTCCTTTTATATATATTGTAATAATCCTGATCCCTTCATACGTAATCGGTGGGATTGCGGTTTTCACTGACTGGAACATCACCAGGGCATATTTTGAAGGGGGCCTTCTTCAGCGGGATTTCCAGCCATTCTATACAGTATATGCGGCTGTAACATTTACCTACATCATACTTGCCGTCGGAAACTTCATACGGAAATACTTCACTACTCCTATTGAGATTTACCGTCTGCAGATGCGGTACGTGTTTGTTGCGTCATCAATTGCGATTTTTATTTCCGGCATTACCTCTATCATCCTGCCGAGATTTTTTAATTACTCTGACGTATACGTTTTCGGGCCCTCTATATCAGCTTTTTTCGCGATAACATCTCTCTTCTATTCCATTGTATCACACAACATGATGGACATCACCACTGCCGCACACAAAACAGCAATGTATGGTATTATTTCTGCGGCGATATTTCTTCCTATATTCGGTATTATCAGCATATATGACGCACAAACTCTGTTTATAGGGAACTACATTACAAAACTTCCGCCATTCCTGATTGTTATAATTATTGTTTTAATATTTCTTCTTTTTTCCGCATACCTGCAGCCGGTTATTGATGGCGCTTTCAAACGGAAACAGTATGAGTTTGAAGGCATCCTCGATACCTTCATCCGGGAGTCTGCAGGTATCCGTGATTTTAAAAGCATTGTTCAGCGCTCCGTCGATATTCTCTTTGATTCACTGTACCTGAAAAGCTCCTTTTTTCTCATGTTCAACAATGATAACAGGAAATATGAACTTTATTACGCGAAGGGCAGCGAAAAAGAAGTGCCCCCCCTTGAGCGGAATGCAATGCTGATCCGCTGGTTTGTACGGAACCAGGAAGTACTGAATCTTGACAAGATTTATATAGATGATAAAAATTTCGGCGATATACGCGAGGAGGTTTTATCGTTCTTTATTCAGAATAATATAAAGATGATACTTCCAATCTATCACCGCAGAATGGTGCTCGGGCTCATATGCCTCGGTGATAAGGACTCCCTCGCAGGATATAAACCGGA
>DAOSYC010000085.1:7309-14489 GCA_035380905.1 Spirochaetota bacterium
GGCGTAAACAGCGCCCTGTATTCCGTGGTGCTCCGTTCCGCCTTTCAGTCCAGCATCCATGAAGCCCCTTCGAGTTATTCGGTGCTTCAGCGCCTTAACAATGTCCTGTATAACTATTCCCAGGGAAAGGGGGGGTTTATCACAGGATACTATTATTATTTCGACCTGAAGTCAATGCGCCTCATTTACAGCAACGCCGGGTTCCCGCCCATGGAGCTGTTCCGCATTGAAAAGAACGATTTTGACTCCCTTGACACGGAGGGTATTCCCCTGGGGTATGACCCTTCCGCCAACTACGGAATGGGGCGTACATATCTTTTACGGGGCGATATAGGGGTCCTGTATTCGAAGGCACTTGTGAATTCAAAGAACCAGAAGGGGGAGGTATTCCCGCTAACGGAACTGCGCAGCATTGTTCGGGAAAACCGGGCTGCACGGCCCACAGAGATAGCCCAGATTCTCAATGAGCGTTTCAAGTCATTTATGGGGATATCATCACCGGAATCCGATATCGTGGTAATTGTATTTAAGACAGTATAGGATGACCGGCTTCTCAGATTTCTTTTTTGGAGAGCAGTTCATCTAAAAGCGCATCTTTCCGCGTCCATACACCATTCAGCCATTCCTGAAAACGGTCCCGATATTCCCTGTCATTGAAATAATCCCCGAGGAGCTCCTCTGTCAGGGGAATTTTTTCAACACGAACCAGTATTTCAGGAATATTCCCGCATAGCAGTGCTTTAAAATCTTTATCGCCTCCGGGATAGGCAATGGTCATATTCAGTATGTAATGAAGCCGGCTTCCCAGTGTTGACAGCACCAGCGCGGCCCCCCCTGCTTTGGGGCGCAGAAGATTTCTATATGGATCTTTCCGGCTGTCACGTTTTTCCGGGGTAAAGCGTGTCCCTTCAATAAAATTCACAATGGTTATAGGTATGTCCCTGAATTTTTCACAGGCTTTCCGGGTTATTTCAATATCCTTCCCTTTCAGATGTGGTTTCTTTTTGAGCGTGTCTTCCGAATACCGTTTCATGAATGGATAATCAAGGGCCCACCAGGAAAACCCCAGCAGGGGAACCCAGATAAGTTCTTTCTTCATGAAAAATTTAGGAAAGGGTATTTTCCTGAAAAACACTGCCGGTATCACCATGGAGTCAACCCATGTCTGATGATTAGGAAGAATAAGATACCACCGGTCTGTTTCCAGGCCCTCCGTTCCCTGTATATCCCACCTGATTTTTACCGGAAGGTTCATAATGACGTTATTCACAAAAATCCAGTTGTTTACAAAAGCGTACAGAAGACGGCTGGTGATGACACGCCACGGCTTCAGTGGAATAATCAGTTTAAGAAACGCCACCGGCAGGAGCTGCGCGAAGCAGAACACCGTATTTGCCAGATACAAAATAAATGAAACAACCCCCACGACAGGGGCAGGAAGGTATTTCCGCATATATTCCTTTCTGTGTTTTTTAAATTTTATATGTATATCACGCAGTATGCACCATTATTGTCCGCCGGTCAATCGTTTTTCACCATATATAATAATGGACTTTTCGTATTTTCTGTTGACTTTATTGTAATTACGCTGTTTACTGAAAGTACGTGTTACACGGATGACACACCCTGACTTTCCGGAGGTCCGGTTATATGAAGAAAAAGATTGTTATTAGCGACACAATTGCAGAAGAAGGAATTGCGGTTCTTCGTGAAAATAACCTTTTTGATATTGTGTATACACCGGGGATAAAATCTGATGAGCTGATGAAGGAACTCCATGACGCCCATGGGCTTATTGTGCGCTCCTCGACAAAAGTAACAGCGGAACTCATTGATGCCGCGCCGGACCTTCAGGTGATTGCCCGGGCCGGCATGGGGCTTGATAATGTTGACATTGAACATGCCACGGAAAAGGGAATCGTGGTAATGAACACTCCCGCGGGAAATACCATCTCCACCGCGGAACATACCATAGCAATGCTCCTCTCCCTTGTAAGGAAAATACCCGGCGCAGATGCCTCCATGAAACAGGGCAAATGGGAAAAGAACCGGTTTCAGGGTGCTGAACTCCGCGGGAAGATGATTGCGGTAATAGGACTGGGACGTGTGGGCATGGAGGTTGCCCGGCGGTGCAAAGGCCTTTCCATGCGTGTTGCGGGGTACGACCCCTTTATTTCTAAAGACTCGAAACTCAATGTGGATATCGAATTCCCGGACATTGACGACATCTGGCGTACTGCTGACTTCATTACAGTACACACGCCACTGAATGACCAGACGAAAAACCTCATACAAAAAAGTGTGATCAGAAAAATGAAACCCTCGGTCCGGCTCATCAACTGCGCACGGGGAGGTATCATTAATGAACGCGACCTGTATGACGCATTGAAAAACAGTGAAATAGCCGGGGCGGCGCTGGACGTGTTTACGGAAGAGCCCCCTGCCTCCCTGCCGCCGTTTCATGAACTTGATAACGTGGTGCTTACACCCCACCTTGGCGCCTCCACGGGAGAGGCACAGGTATCCGTTGCAGTTGAGGCAGCGGAGATTGTCGCGGAATATCTTACCACAGGAATCGCACGAAACAGCGTGAACCTTCCCTCTCTTGACATACATGAGCTGGCGTTCCTGAAACCGTATCTTGACCTCGCGGAAAAAATCGGGCGGTTCCAGGGGGCTGTGACAAAGGGAAGAGTAAAGGACGTAAGCATATTCTATTCCGGCGACTTCAGGAGTTTCAATTTATCGCCCCTCACCTCCTCCTACATCCGGGGGCTTTTATCGCCCTATACCGAATACAATGTCAATTTCGTAAACGCCGCATTTATCGCGAGGGAGCGCGGCATCCGGATTCAGATCGGAGAGGACCCGGTGTCCCACGATTATTCACATCTCATAAGCATCCGCGTCACCGGTGACGAAGGTACCAGCGAGGTGTGGGGAACAGTGCTGGGGAAGCAGCCGTGGTTCGTGAAATATAATGAATACCTCATTGACTTTATTCCATCGGGGAGAATGGTCGCGATGTACAATAACGATGTGCCCAACGTAATAGGGAACGTGGGAAATTTCTTCGGTTCAAAAAAAATAAACATCGCAAACTTTCACCTGGCCCGCACCAAACGCGGCGGGAAGGCCTTTATGGTTGTTGAAATTGACAACGACCTTACCCCTGAGGTGGTTGAAGAAATGAAGGGCCTTCCGGACATTATTGACGCACAGTATATTGTGATGTGAATACTCAAGTAACGCCGCGTTGAGTATTTTTTACTATCACCACCCCTTATCCGCTGAAATAATAACCGGAGTGAAAAGTCTGTAAAATTCCTGTTGACAGTATTTTCATTGCCATGCACACAGTGAGAAAATTTCTGCAGGAGCACCACACTGGCACTTTTAAATTTACAGAACCTGACCCTTGCCTTCGGCAGCGCACCGCTTCTTGACAGCGTTGACCTCCAGGTCCATGAGGGTGAAAAAATCGCGATTCTCGGGCGCAACGGCGCGGGAAAATCAACCATGATGAAGCTCATCAATGGGGACCTTGACCCTGACGGCGGAACTATACACCGCGAAAAAGGCCTCAGGACTTCCCTTCTTTCACAGAGTGTGCCGGTGTCCCTCCATGGCTCACTATATGATGTGATTGCAGGAGGTGTATCGACCCCCGAGGCGTTTCATCATCACATGGATAGCACGGAAGAACTGAAATGGCGGCAGCAGATCGGGAAAACCCTTTCACTGCTCACCCTTGACCCGGAGGGAATATTTGAAACCCTCTCCGCGGGGATGAAGCGACGTGTACTGCTGGGGCGTGCCCTGGTGAACGAGCCCGATATCCTGCTCCTGGATGAGCCAACCAACCACCTTGACATTGACTCCATCATCTGGCTCGAGGACTTTCTGCAGCGGTACCCGAAGACACTGATCTTTGTCACCCACGACAGGCGGTTTCTCAGCAGGATATCGACCCGTATTATTGAAATTGACCGCGGGAAACTCTTTGACTGGAAATGCAATTACGAGACGTTTCTCGCACGAAAGGAAGCCTGGCTTGAAGCTGAGGATGCGCAGAATGAGCTCTTTGACAAAAAGCTTGCCCGCGAGGAAGCCTGGATACGCAAGGGCATAAAGGCCAGGCGCACGCGGAATGAGGGGCGTGTGCGCGCCTTAAAAAAAATGCGCGAAGAGCGTGCGGAACGCCGCGACCTTTCCGGGACAGTCCGGATGGAAATCCAGAAGACCGGGTATTCCGGGAAAATAGTCATTGAAGCGGAAAACCTTTCCTTCGGGTATGGAAAAAACCCTCTAATTCAGGACTTCTCAACGACTATTCAGCGGGGCGATAAAATCGGCATCATTGGTCCGAACGGCTGCGGCAAGAGCACCCTGATAAAGCTGCTCCTTGGTGAACTGGCCCCGGACTCCGGTACCGTGAAAACAGGCACCCGAATTGAAAAGGCCTATTTTGACCAGCTGAGGAACCAGCTTGACGAGTCCCTTTCCGTACGGAAGAACGTCGCCGACGGCAGTGAGATTATTGAATTCAACGGCGGCAGGAAACACATTATCGGCTACCTGCAGGATTTTCTCTTTACTCCCGACAGGGCCGATGTCCCGGTATCGGCGCTTTCCGGTGGTGAGAAGAACAGGCTGCTTCTGGCAAAGCTTTTTACGAAGCCATCAAACTTTCTCATCATGGATGAGCCCACCAATGACCTTGACATAGAGACACTGGAGCTCCTTGAGGAGCTGCTGCTGGACTACCAGGGAACCCTTCTCCTGGTGAGCCACGACCGGACATTTATCAACAATGTTGTGACAGGAACCTTCGCCTTTGAGGGGAACGGCGTGGTCATTGAAAACGCTGGCGGTTTTGACGAATGGCTGGAGCGGAAGGACCGCGGCCGTGTCCCCGAAGCAAAACCGCAGAAAAAGCCGCGGGAAAAACAGGTGCGGGAAAAAACGAAACTCACCTTTAAGGAAAAACAGGAACTCGCGTCCCTCCCCTCTCTCCTTGAGGAAAAGGAACACCGCCAGCGGGAGATTTTCGATATTCTGGCAGACCCCTCGTTCTATCAGGGACAGGGTGAAAAAGTTGCTGAACTCAAGGTGGAACTGAGCAACATTGAAGAGGAAGTTGAACGATTATTCGCGAGATGGGAGGAACTGGAGAGGTTTGAGGAGTAATGGTATTTGACATGCCCTTACCAGATTCAGGATGAGGGGTACAGCTTCAGGGTCGTTACATTACTATTTCATCAATTCTCAGATCCCTTCCTCCTCCCCGCAATAATCCTGCGGAGCAATTTCACCCGGAACCCCAGCCGCGTCTTTTTACTGCTTCCTGTCAGAGTATTTTCCGCGAGGTCAAGGCCGTCCTCAAGGAGCGCGTCATGACATGGACCGATAACCGCATGCCACAACAGCCAGTCTTTCAACCCGCAATCCCCTTCAATGACATGGCGCAGAATCACCTTTTTCCTGCGGGGCACCACTTCAAAATAATGCCTCCCGTCAATACCGGCAACGACACCTGACTCGTCGAAACTGAACACGATTCTTTTTCCCGGTATATATTCAGCAACTGAATATTTAACCGGTCCGTGACCGCCTGAAACACCAACCATAATGGGACCATCGAACTCCATGGCAGGCCACCGGTGACGCGGCCAGAGACAGTCATCCTTTCCCGTAAGGCTGTCAATCGCAGCGCCTGCCCTTTCAGCAGATAAGGAAAGGGCCCTTTCGTGAACATTAAATATTTTCATTCTGAACCTCCATAATTGTGGAACATGTTTCCCTGACCAGTTCGTCAACATATTCAGGGGGTGTTTCATCATTCTCAAGATGACGCCTTACTGATGCAAGGGGCACATCAATAAATGCAAACACCGTCCTCTGCATGTTATTTGGTGAATAACGCCCGAAGTACTGTTTTACAAAAGCTGTGATGCCGCATCGTAATGTCTGTTCAAGCGCCTCCGCCCGCTCCCGGACCTGCTCCGGCCATTCGCCGCCGATAAGTTCCTCCCGGCGGTATAAGAGCAGAATTTTACTTTCCACAGGGTTAGCCCGGACCCATTGCAGCGTATACAGTGACGCCTGTATGCAGTCCACAACATCCAGAATTTCAAGAAATCCCTTCTGAAATGATTCCGCGATGCCGAGCCATAATCCGGCCATTATCATCTCCCTGGATGAGAAGCGGTGATACACCGATCCAACGGGGGCTCCGATTTCCTCTGCTATTGACGCAACGGTTACCGCTTCCGGACCGTGTTCCGCAACACGATTCATTGCTGCGGTATAAAACTGTTCATTCGTAAAGTGTGCTTTTCTGCCCATAGAAACATATTAGAATACTTATTCTAATATGTCAAGAGAAAATGCATATCATCCCATAGACCCCCTGCATCAATTTGACCTTTCATGATGGATCCAGCAAATCAATTGAATACACACATAATAATCAGTCATGCAATCAGATATGTTCCGTCAGGCAGGTATAACCATACTGTACTGTATCGGGGATTAATAACATGCAGGGAAGGTAATACACCCTTCCGCGGCATACAACCGCGGGAGGGTGAAAGAAATTGTAATTACAGCCAGCCGATCTTTTTGGCCTCAAATGTCATCTGTTCCCTGAAATCGGGATGTGAAATTCTTATAAGTTCCTTTGCGCGGTACGATACAGATTTATTATAGAGATTTGTTGCTCCATATTCAGTAACGATCCACTGAACATCATTACGTGATGCGGTTACAATGGTTCCTTCGGGAAACGTAGGGAGAATACGTGAATGCACTATTCCCTCCTTGTCAACCCTTGTCGCCGGCAGCGCCAGTATGCTCTTACCATTCTTCGCACGCTGAGCACCCTGGACGAAGTTCACCTGCCCTCCTGTGGCGCTGTACTGGGTTGTACCGATAGATTCCGATGCCACCTGACCCGTGAGGTCCACCATGAGGGCGTTATTGACCGATACCATGTTGTCATTTTGTGATATCCAGTTCGGATCATTAACCTTCTCAATTTCAAAGCCTTGAAACATTTCATTGTGGTCCATAAAGTCCCAGAGCTCTTTGGTCCCAACGCAGAAGGTAAATGGGATCTTGCCTGTCATTATGTTTTTCTTACTGCAGTTTAAAGCCCCGCATTTTACAAGTTCCATGA
>DAOSYC010000086.1:0-14473 GCA_035380905.1 Spirochaetota bacterium
ACGGAAAGAGTATCACATCGGAAACAATGCTGATGCTGAAGTAAACCGCGGGAAGAACTGATTTATCAGTTTCCGCGGATAAATCCGGGCACCGGATACACAAGGGGCCTTTTCGATACGGGATTTTCCGTGACAATGCACACCGTGTCAAAAAGGCCTTCAACATTTTCATATGTAAGCACGTCCCGGGGCTCCCCCTCTCCGAAAACCCTCCCGTTTTTCAGTGCTATAATGCGGCTGCAGTATTCCGCGGCCAGGTTCACATCGTGGAGCACCGTTATAACTGTCGTACCCTGCCTGTTCTGCGCGTGAAGGACATCCATTATACGTATCGCGTGTGAAATATCGAGATGGGACACCGGTTCATCCAGGAGCATCACTCTGCTGCTCTGAACAAGGGCCCGTGCAATGTAGGCAAGCTGCCGCTCACCTCCTGAAATCTCAGTCATGCGCCTGTCCCTGAGATGCGAAATATCCGCGGCATCGAGAGCGGCATCAACGGTTTCACCCTCCGGCGAGACTCCGATATCAAGGATTTTCCGATGGGGGAAAAGCCCCAGCTCCCCGAACTCCCGTACCGTAAAGGAAAGGTCCGCGTTAACGAACTGCGGCACCACGCTGAGTTCTCTGGAAAACTCCCTCCTGGTATATGCCGCCACGGGCCTTCCCATGAAATGAATGTTCCCCTTTGATGGCGCGATATATCCGGAAAGTAAACGGAGCAAAGTGCTTTTCCCGGCTCCGTTCGGGCCGATAATTGCCACGAACTCACCTTCATCCACAGCGAGGTCAATATCATGGAGCACCTCTTTGTTCCTGTATCCCGCGCAGAGGGAATCAGCGGTAAACACATTCATTGATATGCCCCTCCTTTCCGTATTACCAGGACAAGAAAAAACAATCCCCCGGCGAACCCGGTAACAATCCCCGCGGGAATATCGTACGGCGGTACAAGCATGCGCCCCAGTGTATCCGCCGCCATGAGAAACACCGCGCCCCCGATGGCGCTTGCAGGTATCAGCCTGTTATGATCCGGCCCGAAGATGTACCGCATCACATGGGGAACCAGAAGGCCCACAAATCCAATGATACCCGCAAGTGATACAGAGATAGCGGCCAGAAGCGACGCGATCCAGAAAAGATTTATAATATCACCCCGCGACACACCAAGTCCGTGAGCAAATTCATCCCCGAAGGAAATGACATTCAGGTGCTGCCGGTACAGGAACGAAAGCCCCACAAGAAGCATGGATACAACAGCCATCCGCATCACCATCCCGTACTTTGCGATAGAGAGATCACCCATAAGCCACAGGAGCGCCTTGTGCACATACTCCGCCCTGGTGAAGGCGAACACGAGGAGCACCGCCGATGACAGGAGCACACTCAGGGCAATACCCGCAAGCACCAGGGCGGTCCCGCTGAGCCCCCTGTACCGGGACACCGCATACACAAAAAACACCGCAAAAAGGCTCCCCCCGAACGCGAGGAGGGCCACAAGAAAATAGCTCATGGAAAACGCGATAGCCACCGTGGCCCCCACCGCGGCGCCGCCGGAGACACCTGTCGTATAAGGGTCCGCGAGGGGGTTCTTCAGCACCGCCTGGAACAGCACGCCGCTCACCGAAAGAGACGCCCCCACCACAAGGGCCATCAATATGCGGGGCAGCCTCAGGTCCACCAGTATCCGGTACTCGACCGGACCCGGCCCCCCGGATAATATTTCCGGAATACGAAGGGGCGATATAAAAATACTCCCCGCGGACATACACAGTACGAAAAGCCCGCAGGCGGCGGTGATAAAAACAACTACTTTAATTACCGGTTTCATTGTCCTGTACAACCTTCCTGAGCAGCGCGGCAATTTCCCGGACCGCCTCTATATAGTCACCCGGGGTGTAATACACCAGATGTCTTTCGTCAACTGAATACACATGTTTTTTTCTGACTGCCTTCAGCCCCGGAGCACCACCCGACAGTGACGCGAAAAACTCACACGCTCCGGGCATAATTGAGAGAATGACGTCCGGATTCACCGCGACAAGGAATTCCGCGGAAAGTATAGGATATGCCGCCCCCACATTGCCTACCACATTGACCCCTCCGGAATCAGCTATTATTTCCCCCACGAAGGAATTCTCCGCAGCCGCGATGAGGGGTGTATGAGAAATAAAAACCGCCACAGTGCAGATTTTCTTCCGGGCACGGATTGTCTCGCGAATGGCCCTGTAGCGGAATATTTTTTCCCGCCCTGCGCGGTGAGCGCCGATCAGCGAGGCGACCTTCATGTAGTTACGGCATATCTGGGTAAAATTTCTGTTGCGGCCGAGGGGTACCGCGCAGAGTCCCGCCGCGGCGAGCCGTTCCCCGTGCTGCACCGCAGAGTCCTCCTCTGAATAGAGCACCAGGTCCGGACCCAGGGAAAGTATCCTTTCAACATTTGGATGCAGTATTGTTCCCACAACGGGCACGTTTTTTTTCATGGGGGGGTGATATGATGTCACGCCCGCCAGCATCTCCTCCGCGCCGAGGTCGATTATTTCACGGGTAATGGAGGGCGACAGCGACACAACCTTCCGCACAGTACCGGGAACACAGCGGACGTCATTCACATCGCCGCCGGTGTAGACAATAACGAGCGCCGCTGCGGCGACCACCGGGGCGATAATCATGTGCCAGTATACCCGCATCTATTCTCTACGCCTTCAGCACATCTGCAAGGACCCATTCAAGGGCATCAATACTATAGGGCTTGGGACAGATCCCCGCAAAACCGTACTCCCGATAATGTGCCATGACAGGATCATCAGAATATCCGCTGGATACGATAGCACGGCACCGGGGATCATACTCCCTGAGTACCGCGAGGGTTTCACTGCCGTCCATCCCTCCCGGTATGGTGAGGTCCATAATCACGCAGTCAAAGGGCTCACCGCGTTCACAGGCCTTCCTGTACATTTCAACCGCTTCCTCTCCCGAGGAAGCAATTTCCACATCATAACCCAGGAGCTTCAGCATCTCTGAACTGACTTCGCATATAAGTGCGTCGTCATCCATCAGGAGTATCCGCCCTCCCCCCGCCTGAGCAGCCGGGGCAGCTTTCTCCTCACGCTCCCTTTCCGGGGCGGCGGGGATAGTAAATTCAACAGTTGTCCCCTCTCCCTCCCTGGATTTGATTTGTATATCCCCGCCGTGTTTACGGATTATCGACCGGGAAATCGAAAGCCCCAGACCGCTGCCTTCCTTCCGGGTGGTAAAATACGGAACATATATATCTTTCATATTTTTTCTGCTGATACCAGTCCCCTGGTCACGTATATAGACCCGCACATACCGGCCGCTCTTCTCATCATCCGGCCCTGATGTTTCCATACTGTTTTCAGCGGTAACAGAAATTGTTCCACCGCGGGTCATCGCCTGCCTGGCATTCAGCATTATATTATATAGAACCTGGCCGATCTGACTGCGGTCAGCATTAATATTCCACAGGCCCTGAGGAAACGAGCATTCGCAGCGCACATCACTGCCGCCGAGAACAAACCCGGCCGTTTCATTTACAAGGTCCTCCAGGGAAACAACGGACTTCACCGGCGCACCGCCGCGGGAAAAGGTAAGCAGCTGCTGTATCAGGTCACGGGCCCTGCGGGATGCCTTTTCCGCGTCATTAAGGAGACTGTACTCATGGCTTCCCGATGAAAATCTTTTTTTTACAATGGAAATACTTCCCATAATTGACGTGAGAACATTGTTGAAATCATGGGCAATCCCGCCGGCAAATATTCCAAGGGACTCCAGTTTCCTCGCCCGCTCAAGTTCCCGGCCCTGGTCAAGGAACTGCCGCAGGACCTCTGTCATGGAAAGAGTGAGAAATATTGTGAATCCGAACCCCGCAAAGGAATAATTGACATATTCCCCCCCGTGCCAGTGTATCACCCCGTGAAAAAAAAGAATATCATATACCGCAAACAATACCGCGAGTATCACTCCCCCGAGAACATACATCAGATAGATTTTTTGCTTCCTTTTCGAATAACCAAGAATAATGCTCCAGACACAGTAGGACATCAATATAAGCAGCAGGATATCCCGTATGCTGAAAAGAAGGCCATGTTCTCCCCGTCCGATACCCCATCCTGTCCGCAAAGGATTTGAACGCATTTTCGTGACCGAGATAAAGTGGTCCGGCGAAACAAATGCTGTCACCAGGATTACTCCGAGAACACAAAGCCCCACGTACATTATAATACTGTTCACCTTTCGCCACGATGGACCGATATCCAGGAAATATCCGAAGAAATAAGGAACGGTAAAAAGAAAAGTAGACGTGGAGAGGGCCTGGACTCTGTGCATCTGCATTGCTGCGGCTGTTTCATTCATAATACCCAGCAGCAGACATGATATTTCGCTGCCCACAAATGCAATACCCGGCAGAACAATCATTAGCGTCGCAAGATGAAGCTTCCGGGAGCTCCGCATATATAAATAAAAAAACACCAGGGCCCCCACGAGGAGTATCCCGAAACACGCGGAAAGGGCCGCTATGGGAATCAGCGATCCGTTGTGAGAAATATCTGTTATGACATTATTCATATTTTTTAAATGCACCTGTCATTGTGTCAGGGTACAATACATTACGAAAGAATAGTATTCAAGCAAATAATCGTATTTCGAAGGTATTTGTGCAGCGCCCATCTATTCCCTGCGATGTTCTCCAAAAAACCCCTTCGGGACAGGATGATTCATTATTTTTTAATAATACGTGCAGAAATGCGTCAACTGCCACAATTTTCTTTGCAATAAAAACAGCAGCGTTGTACTATGCTCCAACTATATATTCATTTCCTAACGGGGTATTGTCATGATTCGTCTGCGTTTTACAGAAAAATTACAGGAAATCCGGTCATCCCGTAACACTGAAACTGCGGGACAAATACTGGAGCAGGAAGAACTGCACGGCGCAATCGCAGCAAACCGTTTCCGCTATATGTTTATTGTTTTTATACTTTCCTCCGTAGTGTGGAACTCCTTCGGCAGCTACAACGGAGGGAATATGCACGGTATCTCCGCGAACCTTATTGCCATGGTTCTTTACGCTGCAGTTACCGCGATCCACAGCGTCATTCTGAAAGAGGGAAACCGTGACACTGTGTACAGTTTCAGCTACATCGCGGTGTTTTTTGACTTTATTGTTATTACCTTTCTCGTGATCGCGTGGACACTTATTGAAAGCCCTGACAACTTCGCATTTCAGTTCAAGAATCCCGCCCTCCTGTATTATCTTCTGCCCATTGCAATAACGGTATTTCAGTTCCGGCTGAATCTCGTGATGCTTTCGGTGACCCTTTTCCTGATTACCTATTCATCATTTCTTATAATCGGTTTTGCTGTGGGGATGCCCCTTACCTCAAGATGGAGTGAATACATCCTTGGAAGTTCAGTTATTGCCTCGGACATAATCACCACACGCCCGGCGATATATATCCTGGTTGCCGCCGCAATCGGCTATGCGATATACCGTACCACCGCAATGGTGTTCCGCATGGAAACCGTCGAATCCAGGAAAACATCCCTTGCCCGTTATTTCCCGCCAGCCGTTTCAATGGCCATACTTGACAGGCCGGAACTGATAAATACCCCGGGCACCCATGAAGCCGCTATTCTCTTCTGCACCATCAGGGACTTCCCGGGTATATCGGAAGACATGACACCGGGAGAACTGCAGAAATTCCTGTGGGAAATAAAAAGACACATCACCGGAGCGGTCTTTTCCCGAAAGGGAACCGTCACAGCATATAGCACCGATACCATTACAGCAGCATTCGGCATCCCTTTTTCCTCACGGGAACCTGGCGGGGACAGTCTGGATGCGATCACCGGGGCCTTCGCGATACATGACTTTCTTGCGTCATTCAATGAAACACGCGCGCAACGGGGTGACACTCCGGTAACGATGGACATCGGCATACATACAGGTGAAGTCTTTGCAGGCAACACAGGATCTGAAGACCGTCCGGAATATACTGTTACCGGAAGCACCGTCAGTACCGCATCCCGGATAGGGTCCTTCTGCAAACATTTCAACACATCCCTTATTATTTCAGGAGATGTGTACGAGGAAGTAAAGGATACCGTATCCTGCAAAAAACTTCCCCGCGTCAAAGTGAAGGGGAAGGAGAAACCCCTGGTGACGTATGAAGTACTGCGGTAAATGCGGTTATATACCGCGGCAGGTACTTTATCGTAATAAAAACGATAAAAGTAATTGCAGAACCGGAGGAACATCTCATACTTACCCGAATCTTTACACCATCCGGAGACATTCCTTATGAAAAAAAAACTCTATGTCATAGACGGCCATGCCCTCTGCTACCGCGCCTACTACGCGTTTATAAAAAATCCCCTCATAAACTCCAGCGGCCAGAACACCTCGGCAATATTCGGCTTTGCCCGCATGCTCCTGAAGCTCATTGCCGACGAGTCTCCTGACTATATTATAGTAGCATTTGATCCTCCCAAAAAAACGTTCCGTTTTGACCTATATCCTGAATACAAGGCAAACCGGGAAAAAATGCCTGACGATCTCCGGTCCCAGATTGACGAAATCAAGCACATGGTAAAAACACTCGGCATATATACAATAGAAAAAGACAACTTCGAGGCGGACGATATCCTTGGCTCCATCGCGGTACAGTTCGCCTCAGATGAAACGGACATCATGCTGGTCACCGGGGACAAGGACGCCTACCAGCTCGTAAACGATAAGGTCCGCATCTACGCGAACAAAAAAGGTATCTCCGACTACGAGATTTATGACACTGACGCGGTAACACAAAAGCTCGGCGTCACCCCGGGACAGGTAATTGAATATATGGCGCTTACCGGGGACACCTCCGACAACATACCCGGCGTAAGGGGGATCGGAGAGAAAACAGCGCAGAAGCTGATCGCTGAATATTCATCCATTGAAAACCTTTACAACAACCTTGATAAAATTAAGGGAAAGCAGAAAGAATATCTTGAAGAGTACCGGGAGAATGCCCTTTTAAGCAGAGAACTTGTCACTATAAAAACAGATATCCCCCTGGGGCTGCAGCTCGATGATGCTGCAGTACCTGAACTGGACACAGAGGAAACACGTACATATTTTGAACACCTTGAGATGAATTCCGTGATCAGGGACTTTTTCGGTGAACCGGAACAAAAAGACGATGCCATTGCGGCACCGGATAGAGAGTATCGCATTATACGCGATGTGCCGGCGCTTGAAGCGGCAGCTGCGGAAATCACGAAAGCGGGGTTCGTTTCCTTCGACACAGAGACAACATCCGTCAATCCCGTTGAAGCGGAACTGGTAGGTATATCTTTTTCCGTCCGGGAGAATTCCGGATGGTACATCCCTGTCATAGACGGTACACTGTTCAGCGAAACAATAATTGAACGCGGCACGGCGCTGCGCATTGTAAAACCGATGCTGGAAAATGAAAAAATAAAAAAAATCGGCCAGAACATTAAATACGACATTACCGTTCTCAAAAAATATGGTATCACTGTAAAGGGGATCTGGTTTGATACCATGGTGGCATCATATCTTCTGGGTCCCAATGACCGCAACCACAACCTTGACGACATGGCATCCCGCTTCCTGAATTATAAAACCACAACCTACAGTGAACTTGTGGGAAAGGGGAAAAATGCCCTTGCGATAACAGACGTCCCCGTGGAGGATATTGCCGATTACGCCATTGAAGACGCGGATATCACCCTGCGGCTGTATACGCTGCTCCGGAAAAAGATACAGGAGGAAAATCTCGAAGAGCTTTTCAGCAGCATCGAAATTCCCCTCATAGAAGTCCTCAGCGAAATGGAATGGAACGGGGTCAAAATTGATCCCCTGTATTTTGAACAGCTGGCAAAAGAAAACCAGAAACTCCTCTCTGAAACGGAGCAGAACATCTACACACTGGCAGGGGCACCATTTAATATAAATTCCACAAGGGAACTGGCAACGGTGCTCTTCGAGAAACTGGGGCTGAAGCCGGTCAAGAAAACGAAAACAGGTTTTTCGACCGACATTCAGGTACTGGAACAGCTCAAGGGACAGCACGAAATAATCGACCACCTCATCGCATACCGCACACGGAACAAACTGAAGACAACATACATTGACACCCTGCCCCGCATTATTCTCAGTTCCACGGGGCGTATACATACGTCCTACAACCAGACAATTGTTGCCACGGGAAGGCTCTCATCGTCATCACCGAACCTCCAGAACATTCCGGTGCGGGACGATTTCGGCAGGAAAATCCGCCGGGGTTTCGTGCCCGAAAAAGGGTGCCGCATCCTCGCGGCGGACTATTCCCAGATCGAGCTTCGCCTTGCCGCGCATCTTTCAGGGGACGCGAACATGATCCGGGCATTCCGCGAGGGTATTGACATCCATTCCATGACTGCATCCTCTGTATTCGGCGTGTCACCTGATGAGGTGACGCCCGACATGCGGCGGCAGGCGAAAATCATCAACTTCGCGACAATCTACAAGGTTTCTCCATTCGGCCTTTCACAGCAGGCTGACATATCCGTACGGGACGCGGCGGAATTTATCAGAAAATATTTTGAGACCTACCCGGGGTTCCGGGACTACATGGACCGGACAATAGAATTCGCCCGTGAGAAGGGGTATGTACAGACGCTCCTTGGCAGGAAACGCCCTGTTCCGGAAATTGACGCGAGCGCGGTATTCAGGCGCGAAGGGGCTGAGCGCATAGCTATCAACACCCCGATCCAGGGCACCTCCGCGGACATGATAAAAATCGCCATGATACGCATCAGCACTACAATCAAAGAGGAAAAACTGGCTTCAAAAATGATCATGCAGGTACACGATGAACTGGTGTTTGAAGTCCCGGAAAACGAAAAGGAGGTCATGGAAAAAATCGTGACCCGTGAAATGGAGAATTCCCTCCCCCTGGATGTGCCGGTTGTGGTGGATATCGGGTGGGGGGCAAACTGGGAGGAGGCCCACTGACCCTAACGGTTCTGCCAGCGTACAACTAACTTTTTAAACTCCCCAAGCCTGGATACGGCGAACATGGCGGAATATACCGTTACCAGTATTCCCAGCACTATATAAAGCGGTATTTCAAGATTGCTCCCGAAATAGCCGGTAAGCCAGTTCCGGTCATCACTGAACTGTACGAGAAAAATACTGGCTATAATAATCACTTCTCCCGAGATCCAGTTGAAGAGGGGCATTCTCCTGCCGTAGGAGTTCCCGGAATTCCTTACAACCGCCATGATATTTCCGCTGCAATCATCAGGAACCGTGTAAATATCCTCATTCCTCAACATATCAAGGGCGGACCGCATAGCGGCAGTTTCCACCCGGCATTTCCGGCAGAATCTAAGGTGCAGACGAAGGGCCAGCGGCAAATATTCATCGGCATCAGCCTTAAGGTACTGCTCCATCGCTTTTTCACATTTCATGGTACTCCTCCGCGACAGAGCCTTTCAATGCATCCCTGAGGAGCTGCTTTGCCCTGAACACATGGGACTTGACTGTGTTCACGGGAAACCCTGTCATTGCTGTTATTTCATGGTACGGACATCCATAAAAAAAATATAAATCAATGCATATCCTGTATTTCTCCGGCAGATCCTCTACCGCCCGCTGCAGGGCGCTGTGGATATCCTTTTTCAGCTGCGACTCCTCCGGCGACAGGTCCCAGTCCGTCACAAGGGTGTCAACAAGGGTATCCGCACGCTTCATACCCTTCACCATATTGATACCGTGATTATAGGCAACCCGAACCAGCCAGTAATAGAACTTTGACTGCCCCCGATATGACTGTATATTATTAAAGGTCTTGATAAACACCTCCTGAACATAATCAGACGCGTCATCAGGATTTCTGAAGAACATCATCCCCATACCATAAATCCTGTTCTGATATTTTTTTACTATCTGTTCAAAAAGCTCTGCATTACCCTGCTGGACCTTTTTAATAACATACTCATCAACATACTTACGCTCTTCCATCTTTTCTTTTATTCATAGCTGAATTGATCATAAAAAATACAATCAGTCCGAGACCGATGGATAACGGAAGGAGCCCCCCCAGCAGGCCGTAACATATCCCGTCCTTCAGATAGAAAAACAACACCATACTGAATCCCACGCCCGTAAGAACAAGGCCTGAAAGCAGTGAAAACGTCTCAAGATCGAACCTGTCAGCGGGGCGCTGATAACTTCCCTTTTCAATCATTAGTTTTTTGAGCTGGTAATTCCAGTATAGATAAAAAAATATTACGGTACACCCGAATACAATCCCCACAATTGGTACTATTGTCACGATAACCTGTGCTGCAACCGAAGGTGTGCTCATGCCGGAAACCTCTCCCATACAATAATTATATTTTTCTATATCATCTGAAACCAATTTTATGTGCAGATACAACGGCCCGTCAATCTCATTTCCCGTGTGTGTGAATATTGATACCTGCCGTGACATTCCCGTGGAGCCTTGTCATAATCATCAACCATGTGAAAAACGGGACCGCCCGTCACATATAATGACAGGTTATACATGGAAACGGTTGCAAAAAATCCGAACAGGCCGGGTTTTACACAAAAAAAAACCGCTCCATGGACACACACTGCCACATGTGACAGCCCGCATCCATGAGCGGATATATAAAGGTCATTGGTAAATGAACCGCACCCAGGCGCCCGAAAGCGCTGTAACCGGTAAAGCGGAATTTAATCAGCCGGGGATATCGACAGAACTTTACCGGACGGGCCTTTTACAGGGCCCATTTATTCCCAACAACCGGGTACGCGTACAATATTAAGACAAATACGGAGGCATACATGCCTCCGGTATTGATGATATTACAACAAATCCTGCTATTTTTGTAAAGTAACTTCTATAAAAACAGCTTATTTCGCGTCAATCCACTTCATCATTTTTCTCAGCTCTTTTCCCACCTGCTCAACTTTTGTCTGGCTCTGCATGCGTTTTTCCGCGCGGAAGTTCGGGCGGTTTGCCATATTCTCAAGGATCCAGTTTCTGGCGAAGGTCCCGTCCTGGATCTCGGAAAGTACCTTTTTCATTTCCTTTCTTGTTTCATCGGTGATGATCCGGCGGCCTATCATGTAATCACCATATTCCGCGGTATCGGAAACGGAATATCTCATGTAGTTGAGTCCCCCCTGATAGAAGAGGTCAACAATAAGCTTCAGTTCGTGGAGACATTCGAAATAGGCGATTTCCGGCTGATATCCCGCTTCAACGAGAGTATCGAACCCTGCCTTCACAAGCTCGGAAGCGCCGCCGCAGAGAACGCACTGTTCCCCGAAGAGATCGGTTTCTGTTTCTTCTTTAAATGTAGTTTCAATGACACCCGCCCGTGTGGCGCCAATTCCTTTCGCGTAGGCAAGGGCGATTTTTTTCGCGTTTCCCGTGGAATCGTTTTCTACGGCGATGAGCGCGGGAACACCGGCCCCCTTTTCATATTCACTCCGTACAAGGTGGCCCGGGCCCTTCGGCGCCGCGAGAATGACATCAACATCCTTCGGAGGAATAATCTGTCCGAAATGTATATTAAAGCCATGTGAGAATACGAGGGTCTTTCCCGCTTTCATAAACTGCTTTACATCGTTTTCATACAATTTTGCCTGCACATCGTCCGGCGCAAGAATCTGGATCAGGTCTGCCTTCTCGGCGGCTTCCTTCGCGGAAACGGGAGTAAAATTGTGCGACTGCGCAAGCTTGTAGTTATCGGTACCGGGAACTTCCGCAACAATTACATTGAGTCCGCTGTCCCGTAAATTCTGCGCCTGGGCATGTCCCTGGCTGCCGTAGCCGATAACCGCAATTGTTTTATCGCTCAACACGTTGAGATTCGCATCGTTATCATAATACATCTGTGCCATAGTGCTTCTCCTTAAATTGGTATTGGGTTTCAGAATACTTGAACATACTGCGACGTCAAGGCCTGACGCGGCATGGCTGTGCCCCGTCTGCCATATATAGTTACAACACTTCTTTGCTCAGTGAAATGCGGCCCGTTCGGATAAGCTCCTTGATGGCATAGGGCCGAACAAGTTCAACGAAATTATCCACCTTCTCCGGTTCCCCGGTCACCTCGACGGTGAGGGTCTTTTTGGAGATATCAATAATCTTGCCGTTGAAAATTTCAACAAGCTGATATATTTCCGGCCTCTTTGAAGGCTGCGCGTTGATCTTCACCAGCACCAGCTCCCGCTGCACCGAGGTGAGTGGACTATGGTCGGAAATTTTTATTACGTCAATGAGCTTATTCAGCTGTTTTTTCACCTGCTCAATAATGCGGTCATCGCCCCTTACGACGATTGTCATAACCGACACATCGTCAAGCTCCGTTTCGCTTACCGCGAGGGAGTCAATATTATACCCACGCGCGGAAAAAAGCCCCGCTACCCTGGCGAGTACCCCCGCCCTGTTCTCTACCCGTACTGAAATTACATGCTGACTCATGCCAACTCCACCGTTATCATTTCTTTTACCGATTTCCCCGCGGGGACCATCGGGTATACATTTTCCTCTTTATCGACATTGAAGTCGAGGATGACAGGACGGTCCTTTATGGAGAGCGCCTTTTTGATGGCACCCACAACATCCTCTTTTTTCTCAATTCTTATTCCCGCGGCGCCGTACGCCTCGGCAAGCTTGACAAAATCCGGCTGGAACCCTATGCAGGTATTGGAATACCGCTTGTCATAAAACAGTTCCTGCCACTGCCGCACCATCCCCAGAAAGCCGTTGTTCAGTATGGCGATGATGATGGGAAGCCTGTGCTGCACCGCCACAATGAGCTCCTGGATGTTCATCTGAATTGACCCGTCGCCGGCAATGTCAAACACGCGCTTGTCCGGCCTCGCGAGCTGGGCGCCGATTGCCGCCGGGAACCCGTACCCCATGGTCCCGAGCCCGCCGGAGGAGATAAATGTCCGGGGCTCCTGGTAGTCGAAAAACTGCGCCGCCCACATCTGGTTCTGCCCCACTTCGGTGCATATCACGGCGCCGCCCTTTGTGAGCTCGTATATTTTCTCCACAACATACTGCGGCTTTATCACTTTATCGCTGTCCCTGTAGGTAAGGGGGTTTTTCTCCTTCATTTTCATGAGCCGCTCGACCCATTCCCCGATTTTCGGCGCCTTCACAATTTCATTCATTTTCTGGAGAACCGATTTGCAGTCGCCGATTATAGGCACTTCAACCTGGACATTCTTTTTCACGGATGACGGGTCGATATCGATATGGATCACCTTCGCCCCCGGCGCGAACTCGGAGACCTTGCCGGTGACACGGTCATCGAACCTCGCCCCCACGGCGATGAGGAGGTCGCATTCATGGACTGCAAGGTTCGCATAGCAGGTGCCGTGCATACCGATCATCCGTAACGACAGGGGATCTGATTCCGGATATGCGCCGAGCCCCAGAAGGGTTGTGGTAATGGGAATACCTGTCTTCTTCACAAATGCCCGGAGCTCCTTCGAGGCGTTGGACAATATCACCCCGCCGCCGGAATAAATTACAGGGCGTTTCGCCTCTTCTATGAGTTTGCAGGCCTTTTCGATCTGACCGGGATGCCCCTCATACACCGGCTTGTATCCCCGGAGACTCACCTTGTCGGGATAGACGAACTTTGCAGTACCCTTCGATATATCCACGGGAACATCGATTACCACAGGCCCCGGACGCCCCGTTGAGGCAATGTGAAACGCCTCCTTGATAATACGGGCAAGGTCGTTGATGTCCTGCACAAGATAGTTATGCTTTGATATGGGGCGGGTAATTCCCGTCACGTCGGCTTCCTGAAACGCGTCGTTCCCGATCATGTCCCGGGACACCTGGCCCGTAAACACCACCAGGGGCACGGAGTCCATATTGGCCGTGGCAATTCCCGTTACCAGGTTCGTCGCTCCCGGCCCCGACGTGGCAATTACCACACCGACTTTGCCGGAAGCCCGGGCATAGCCGTCCGCCGCGTGGATTGCCCCCTGCTCATGGCGGGCAAGGATAAACCTGAATGGCGCGTTAAAAAGCTGGTGAAAAATAGGGATTACAACACCCCCGGGGTATCCGAACATATATTCAACGCCTTCATTTTTAAGGCTTTCAACAATTATCTCAGCTCCTGTGATTTTCAAAACAAACCTCTGACACAATAATAATTAATGGGGAATGTAATAATATAGCAACATACCGCACGGGAATCAATATTCCTGATTTAAACAGGGAAATCGTAACCACAATTGCCACAAAAGCCTGAAGAGTAGACGGCGTTCGGCATAATACTGCGCGGCATCGGTATTCGGCGATATCAGGCTGCGGGGGATTCCACACACATACTCCCGAGGATTATCACTCATTTCAGGGGCATGTTGTCAACAAATTTTTTTGGTCAAAAAACGGGTTTCGGGTAGAGG
>DAOSYC010000087.1:0-14182 GCA_035380905.1 Spirochaetota bacterium
GGATGTGAATGGAAGGATCACATTTATCAATCCAGCAGCGGTGCGCCTCCTTGGGATATCAGTTAAAAATGCCCGCGGAAAACATGTATCCGAAGTAATACGGAATATGAACAGTGACGGAACACCTCTCGCCGGAGCCGCAACAGCATTCGACCCGACATACCGTTATGGTAATACCATCAGTTCCCGGGATTCATATTTTATGCGCAGTGACGGCACAATATTTCCTGTTGAATTCAAAGCATTCCCGATAATTGAAAATGAAATAGTCATCGGAGCTGTTGTCAGCTTCAGCGATATTACCGCCCGGAAACGTGCAGAACAGGACCTGCTTCGTGTTACCGCGGAGGCAGAAGAAGCAAACAGGGCAAAAGGTGAATTCCTTGCGAACATGAGTCATGAAATCCGCACCCCGCTCAACAGTATTATCGGATTTCTGGAGATACTGAAACAAACGCATCTTGACAACAGTCAGACCGAATACCTTGACACGGTTGTTGACAGCTCGACAAGTCTTCTTGGAATCATCAATGACATTCTTGATTTTTCAAAAATTGAAAAGGGCAAACTTGATCTGGACATTATCGATTTCAACCCTCTTGAGGAATTTGAAAAAGCTATTGATATTTTTTCAACGAAAGCAGGTGAAAAGAAAATTGAATATAATGCATTTATTGATCCAGCACTCCCGCCTCTGTTGAAAGGGGACCCCCTTCGTATAAACCAGGTGCTGATAAATCTCATAAGCAACGCAATGAAATTCACTCCTTCCGGCGGTGAAATCAATGTCCGTATAACAATGATTAATGAACATGAATCCTGCTGTGATATATATTTTGTTGTTTCAGACACCGGAATTGGCATCGAAGAAAATAAGCAAAAATTCATTTTCGACGCATTTACCCAGGCGGACTCATCTTTCACCAGAAAATACGGGGGCACGGGCCTTGGTCTTGCTATCAGCCATAATCTGATAACCCAATACGGCGGTGAGCTCAATATTGAAAGTGAGCCAGGAAAGGGGAGCAGGTTTTACTTCGACCTTATTCTTGAAAAAAGTCCCGGAGAGTCAAAACAGGTTATTAAATTTAATAATAATATACATGCAGCCTCAATACTTGACTCTTCCGGAAATGATGCCGCATATTTTAAAATGTATATGGATGCGCTTCAGATACACTGCTCCAATCACGATATCACTGCATCCGATCTGAATTCTGATTTTGATATTTTGTTTTATGACATTGATTTTGCTGGTCCCGCAGGACTTAAGGAAATATACAAAAAAGCAAAACAAAAACCTGTTGTTGCCACTCTTTATTATAGTGCAGATATTGATTTTCAGTATTTGCGGCAATACTCGAACAAAGTTCTGATAAAACCTCTCACCTGCCTTAAGATAATCAGGACAATTGAAGAACTGATTATGAATAATTCTTCAAAAACATCATCTCTTTCATCAAAGGAAATCCGTTTAATGGGGAACGTGCTTGTCGCAGAGGATAACAGCAACAATCAGAAATTAATGAAAATTATGCTTTCGGGAATGGGTCTTAACGCTGATATTGCGGAAAACGGTTTTGAAGCAGTGGAGAAATTCCGCTCAGGTGCATATGACTGTATCCTTATGGATATACACATGCCCGAATGTGACGGAATAGAGGCTGCCAGGAAAATCAGGGAGATAGAACAGGGAGGCATTTCACATATTCCAATCATCGCACTCACCGCAAAAGTGTTTCCAGAGGAAAAATTCCGCCTCCTCTCACATGGATTTGACGATTACATAACAAAACCTGTTACCACGGACCGGATAAAAACACACCTCAGACGCTACCTGCTCCATATTTCTGAAAATACTATATCAAAAAACTTTTCACGAAAAGATTCTGTTGAATTTACAAGGATAGCCGGTGAACTTGGTATCACAGAAAATGATGCACGGGAACTGGTTCTTGATTTTATTAATTCTTTCGATGAATATATAATTCCGCTTGCAACAGCAATTGCTGAAAACAATAAAAGCGCAATTGAGCAGTCTGCTCATAGATTCAAAGGACCCGCCGCACATTACCTTTTTACAACACTTACGGAAATACTGCAGGAGATTGAAGATTCAGCAGAGGCTGGATTAGAAACAGAATACACTGTCCTTCTTGAACAAATTCGTTCAGAAATTAGCAGGATCAAAGAAATGCATGGGATACAGTAATAGATGAAACTCACCTGGCAAGAAATACTTCGAAATCACCTTCTGTAATAAACAGGTGATGCCTGTCATCAATATCTGTCAGGGTAATGACGTCACCATAATGCTTTCCGGCAATTACATTGAGTTTCATTGGTGCAAGAAGTGTAATCATTCCCTCAAGGGGTTTAATATCCTTTTCAGAGAATTCCGGAAGCGCACGAAGATCGATCACCACTATATCTTTCGCCACCATCCGTAGAAACGAAGAATTGAAGACCTGCCGTGCTTCATCAAAAAAAGTCTTTGTACTAAGCTGCATTCGCGGAGTGATATATGTAATACCACTGTTTCGTGTAACAATAATCTGACTGTTTCGCTCATCATCAAGTCTTGCTTCAAGGCCCTGCCGTAGCGCGGAAGCAAGCTTTTTTTTCAGATTATCCGAATTAAAGGGTTTTACAATATAATCGACTACTCCAAGACGCATTGCCCGTACAACATCTTCTTTTTCTTTTTTCGATGTCACCATAATAATAGGGGTTCTGGCTGTTATTTCGTCATGACGTAGTTGTTTCAGTACTTCAAATCCACTTATGTTCGGCATCATGATATCAAGTAATATGAGGTCCGGATTACCTGACTTGGCATACTGAATACCCTCCTTTCCGGATAAAGCTGTAATGAGACGATATCCCGTGCCCTGAATAAGCTTTTCTATTAGTTTGAGGATATGTTTATCATCATCAATCGCAAGAATCAAAAAACTTTTTTCATCCATAGCTCATTCCGAAATAATGTATTTCCTATGCCATGCGAACGAACTTCATTACCTGATAGAAAACCCTACAAAGAAAACACCATGCAGGATCTGTACATCATTCTCATACTGAAATTACTACTATATTTATAACAAAATAATCATCAATTCGTCAATAAAAATATAGCAGTATTCATAATTTCGAAACGAAGAAAGCCTGTGCTGTCACACAGGCTTTCGTGTACTATACATTATAATTCAGAATGTATTCCCTATTGCTTCAGAACCTCTGCGCGGAGTTCCTTTTTCAGTATTTTCCCGACATTAGACTCAGGAAGAGCTTCGCGAATTTCGATGTCTGCAGGCCACTTATATTTGGCAAGCTTCGTTCTGCAATACTCCATAAGCTCATCTGTTGTTGCACTTTGCCCTTCTTTCAGGGTGATAAAAGCCTTTATATTTTCACCACGCTTCTGATCAGGTATTCCGATTACCGCTACCTTATTTACTTTCACATGCTCATAGAATACCTCTTCAATATCCCGGGGATAAACATTGTACCCGCTTGATATAATGAGGTCCTTTTTTCTGTCAACGACGAAGAAATATCCCTCTTCATCCATGTATGCGATGTCTCCGGAACTGAGCCATCCATCCTTGATGGATTTTTCTGTTTCCTCGGGCCTGTTCAAATAGCCTTTTGTTATCTGGGGGCCTTTAAACAGCATTTCTCCGGGCTCTCCGACAGGAACATCTTTTGTACCCGTCTCGAGATCAACAATCCGTACCTCTGTATCAGGATACGGAAGCCCGATACTTCCAGGCTTTTTCTTCCCGTTAAACGGATTGAGGTGAGTCTGCGGAGAGGTTTCTGTCATACCGAACCCTTCATTGATTTCAACACCGGTCAGTTCCCTGAATTTGTTCAAGACCTCAACAGGGAGTGACGCGCCCCCTGAGGTTATAAGTTTAAAACACGTCAGATCAGTTTTTTTAATACCCGGATCTTCCAGCATCCCAATATACATTGTTGGGACAAGAGGAGACATCGTGGGTCGATATTTACGTATTGCATCCAGGAGCTGCGGGGCCTGGGGCTTTGGAATGAGCACCGTTTTCCAACCCATGTATATCGGAAGGTTCATTGCCGCGGACATTCCCAGAACGTGAAACACAGGGGGAGATGCCATCGCAATTTCCTTTCCCCGTTCCCCGGAAAACCATGCTTCATACATCTGCACCATCGACCCGAGATTCCGGTGTGTCAGCATTGCCCCCTTTGAAACCCCTGTTGTACCGCCGGTATACTGATATACGGCAACATCATCAAACGTAATATCCACCTTCGGAGGATTCGGTTCATTGTTTTTTATGCAGTCTTTCCACCTGTACACATCCGGTGCCGCCTTTACGTCTGCCGCCATCCCTTTTTTCTTGCCCACCAGCGGGAACAGCAGATTTTTAGGGAAAGGAAGGTAATCCCCTATTGATGTATACACTATATGTTTTATTTTTGTCTTCGGCCTCAGATCAATCATTCTGTTTGCAAGAAGATCAATTGTAATAAGCGCCACCGACCCCGAATCATTGAACTGGTGTTCCAGTTCGTGATCAGTATACAGCGGATTGTTCATTACCACGACTGCACCGATTTTGAGGATGGCATAATATGCCGCGACGGTGGGTATCATATTCGGCAGCAGCACCGCCACTGCATCCCCTTTTTTCACACCGTATGAGCTGAGACAGGCTGCAAACCTGTCAACCATTTCCTGCAATTGCGTATAATTTATTGAATACCCCTCAAATATCAGAGCGGTATTATCAGGATACTCCCTCACTGAATTTGCCAGCATCTCGTGGAGGCAGATTTCCTTATACTGTATTGTGGACGGAACACCCGGATCATAATACTTCAGCCATGGTTTGTCCTCATATCTTATTTCTCCTGCCATACTATCCCCCTTTTTTAACCGTATAAGTTATCATAACTTCATAGAATTCTGAAAACCCACACATCAGAATAAATAAAATACATTATAATTGAATAGTAGCGGTGGGTACAGATGAGAAAGGTATTTCATTCCCCTTTTATGAATACCTTTCTTATTTCGATACACAATAATGATAAAACATAAATCAATTTTTATCAATAGGATATTCGGAACTGCTGTGGTGGTATAAACTATATTTTTGCCATAGGGGATTCCACTACACTCTGACGCTATGTAATTATTATCAGTTACAGATGCATTGCCGGGATGCAGCTGCGTGATAGAATTTTTGAGAACTGCCGTATATGCGATATTTATATAGTATAGATTATACTATTGTATAGCAGTCTAAATCATGGTTGAAATATTATTCTTGCATTTTCTTTCACAGGGTACATATAAAAAGCAGGAAAGGAGATAGATCTCATGGCGCTATTCAGGAAACAGAAACCCGCACCCCCTGATGAAAACTCCGTACACACACGTGACAGGATCAAACGGCTGACACTATTCCCTGATCCGGAAAAATATGCTGATAAAGTCACCGATACGGAAACTATATTCAACATGTTTAAACCGGGTCAGAGGATATACATAAGCAGCGGGCCCGCAATTCCAGCCGGATTTATCACCGACATGCTTGAGTCAGAAAACCCCAATCTTCAGGATCTTGAGATCATACAGCTCATTACCCTGGGGAAATATCTTTCACATGAAGGTACATCCAACACGAGGAAATACCGCCTCAAAACGTTCAATGTAGGAGAAAGCATCAACAGGGAAATCACAAAAGGCAATGTTGATTTCATTCCCGCTAATCTTATTGAAATTCCAATGATCCTTTCATCCGGAGCGGTGGGGGTCGATATCGCCATCGTCCAGACATCGCCGCCTGACGAACGGGGCTTCATGAACATGGGTATCGCCGTTGATGTGGCCAATATCGCCATCAAAAACGCCACACTCGTAATTGCTGAAGTAAACCCGAATATGCCGGAAACCTTCGGAGAAACCAATATCCACATAGATCAGGTAGACTATATTATTGAAAACGACACACCGCTTCTTGAACGTGAGGTGAAACAATATGATCCTGAAATGGACCGGATCGGATGGCACATCTCCAACCTTATTGCTGACGGCTCCACGGTGGTCCTGCACCTGGGCAGAATTTTTGACGCCATCGCGAAACATCTCACAACAAAAAAAAACCTGGGCATCCTTACCCACGTCATCACAGATTGGGTGCTTGACCTCATTGAATCAGGTGCAATCTCCCTTCAGCGAAGCAGATTTACCGGAGGCCTTGTCACCACAAGCTACTGCTACGGGTCGCGAAAGCTGTATAACTATGTCCACAGAAACCCGATTTTTGAGTTCTATTCAATTGCCAGACTCGCGAACCCGTTTCTCATACGTAGAGTACACAACCTCATAAGCATAATGAATGTAAAAAAAATTGATGTCTCCGGGGAATCGGTAATATTCCATTCAGGGGATAATCTTTTATCAGGATATGAGAGCAAACTCAACTTCGCGGTAGCGGCGACATTTTCAAAAAACGGGAAAGCCATTGTCACGCTGAAGTCTGTCGATCAGGAGGGAAACAGCAATATCGTTATCGAACATTCTGAAGAGGATGCCGGTCAGCTCCGCTCAACCCTTGGCGTGACCAGATATGTTGTGACAGAATACGGCGTCGCAAACCTTTTCGGTAAATCTATCCGTGAACGGGCTATGGCAATGATTGATATTGCCCACCCTGACCATCGGGAAAACCTTCTTCAAATGGCAAAAGACCGGGGATATGCATACCCCGACCAGATATATATCAGCAGCAACGCGAAAAACTACCCCCTCGAACTTGAAACAATGAAGACCTTCAGGGACAATCTTGAGGTAAAGTTCAGGCCCATCAAATCCTCCGATGAGGACAAAATGCGCCGCCTGTTTTATCAGTTCTCCGATGAATCGAAATACTTCCGGTATTTTGTGCGTCTATCCATCATGCCCCACAGGGAAATGCAGAAATATGTCAACATTGATTACGATTCAATCCTTTCAATTGTTGGTACCGTTGAAAAAAACCGTGTGGAGCACATTATCGCGGAAGCCCGTTACGCGTACTATCCCGAGGAAGACGTATATGAACTTGCCTTTATCGTTGACGAGAAATATCAGGGTAAAGGTATTTCAACGTTCATGCTTAATTATCTTATAATGATAGCAAAAGACCGGGGTATAAAAAAATTGATTGCAAATGTTCTTCCTGAAAATAACAAGATGATTCATGTGTTCAGCAAAGCCTGTATCAAACCGGAAACACAATACCGTGAAGGTATTGTGGTAAAAATCATTAACCTTGAAAATACTCCGGAATAACATTATATAAAGGAATATCATCACAATGAAAAAGAAGGCAGTGGAAGTAACCATACATGAACTTGAGGATATTTTAAACCATTATATCGACGCCGGCTCCGGCACAAATTATGCGCTGAAGATAATCGGCCATCCCGGTGTAGGTAAATCCGCTGTTGTGAAAGAAGTTGCGAATAAAAGAAATTATTATTTTATCGATACACGACTCGCGTTCAAGGAAAATATTGACCTTGGAGGATATCCTGTTCCTGACCATGACGCAAAACGCATGATATACTACCGGCCGATGTTTATTCCCCCTGAAACCATTCCGGAGGGGCACGACGGAATTCTATGGTTTCTTGATGAATCCAACAGGGCCCACCCCACTGTCATTCAGACACTTTTTCAGATTATCACCGAAGGGACCTGCGGCGAGCACCGGCTTCCGGGTAATACAGCAATTGTCCTCGCCGGGAACATGGGAGAAAGTGACAGTACCACCATAACTGAATTTGATGATTCCGCTCTCGATGGGCGTCTTGCGATTTTTCACCTGAAACCCGATCCCGGTGACTGGCTCAGGTGGGCCCACAAGGAAGGGATTCACCCCTCAATTACACATTATATTTCACTGTTTCCCGAACGCTTATGGGACGAAATCAATGTGAATCCCAACCCCCGGGGCTGGCATCAGGTTTCACAGGCATTAACACTTTCATACGGGATTTCATCACATGAAGAATTATTCAGTTATTTATCTGATAATCCTGAAGGCACACTTACCAAGCTCATAATATCACTTGTTGGTGAAATCGCAGGCACCGATTTTATCATGCAGATTACGTCTCCACGTGAAATAACCACACGGGAAATTCTTTCAGGTGAACAACATAAACTTAAACTCATGAAAGAGTCAAAAATCCCCACAGAAGACATCCTCTGGGCCCTGTCAGGGGCGATTACATCGCTCCGAGAGAAAAATATTATATTACGCGGAAGCCTTGCAGCGGATGATCTTGAGGAGCTGGGGAATGTACTTCAGTTCATCGGATATGCCCGTGCTGATTCACGGATGTCCTTCTTTTATCTGCTGCTGAAAGAGTGCGGCCTCTTTACACAAATTCCTCATGCCCTGGCCACTATTCCTGACAGCAATTCCCGTCTAGAGCTGAAAGACCGGTTTACCGGGCTCCTCGAAGACTGACGTCCCCTGTCCGGGAAATACATACTCCTGTTATGCAGTGATGAAAAACATCGAAGTCTCAACATATAATTTGACAAATCTACTTCATGTGCTTATTTATCTTGTATCATAGATTAATTTTTATTATGCACATATATCTGAAGGCAGGAATACAAACATGAACGAGAATAAATATTCCGCGAAGGAAGTCCTGGAAATTAAAGGGGCCCTTATATACTGTATTGTGCTCATTCTCATGAATGTAATAGCAACAGTTTTTCAATATCTTGCAGGCGTTGAATTCAGGGTAACTGTTGCATCACTTATTCCGTATGCCGTTTGTGCATATCTCGCATTCGTGATTTACCGTAGGAAGAAACAGCGAAAACCGACGTTGCTTATAGCCTGGATAGTCGGTTTTTTGTCAACCTCCCTCATTGTGTTTGCCCGCTATAACTATGCAATTAACATTGACTGGCAGTATGCGGCCGAAGGGCTTCACATGTATGGAATTGCAATAGTAACACTTGTGCTCCTGCAATTCCTTTACAGCAAACGTATTTACATTACATTTTTTATTTTTACTGTGGCAAACTGGCTTGTGTTTCTCTATCTCGCCCATCAACATGGTGTGCCTATGCCGTTCCATGGTATCGTTAATGGCGAACCGGTACACGGAATTCTCATATCACGGCAGTTATATTTTATCCTCATGATGGTCATCGTCGCGTATACCGGATACCGTAATATTCCTATCATTGAAGAATTTGACACAATGACCGGTTCCCAGAAAAATGAAATTGAAAAACGCGTCTTCGAACAGCAGGAACTGGCTTTAGAAATAAAAAACCGGATGTCTCACCTTTTTTCACGTGTTGAAGATCAGACATCGGCATTGAATGAGTTCAATCAGAAACTGCAAAGCCAGGCTTCCACGTTTGAAGAGATTTCCGCAACAATTGAAGAGCTAACCGGTGCGTCAGAGAAAATTTCGGAAGTCGCTGAAAAACAGGTTCAGGGAAACAGTGAAATGGATTTCACTATGCAGGAATTTTTTGAAATTAAAAACCAGACTAAGGACAAATTAAACAGTTCACTTGAAAACATTGAAAAAGTTGTCACACGTACAAATATAGGCAATGATATTCTTGAACGGGTTGAAGCAACGATTATTGACATTAAAACAGAAAGCGATCATATTGGCGAAACCATTACGATGATTGTCGATATCGCAGACCGCATCAATATGCTTTCCCTTAATGCGAGTATCGAGGCTGCCCGTGCCGGGGAACACGGACGCGGGTTTGCTGTTGTGGCAAATGAAATTGGAAAGCTCGCGACACAGACCGGGGAAAGTGTAAAAGAGATAGAAGATGTACTCAAAGTTAGTGCGGATAAAACCGAAGCTGGAGTCAAAATAATAAAAGAAGCCTCCAACAACATCAAGGGAATGATCGACGAGATGGTTCTCAGTTCCCGTAAAATTGATGAACTTAGAGACAATATCTTCCTTGAAGAAAAGTTCCTGAAGGGAATTGACAATCAGATGAAAATGAATGTCCAGTTGTCCCGTGAAACCGGTTCCGGCACAGAAGAACAGAAAACAGCCCTGGAATCAACAACCCGTGCCATAGAAAACCTCAGCCAGGAACTTGCGCACATGGCTGACGGAATAAATACTATTTCTGAAGCAGCGCAGATGATATCAGAAGATGCGCGCATCCTGATTGAAAAATCTTCGGACAATTCCAATAATGCATAATCGATAAAATCATGCCATGAACAAAGCAGCATATTCTCACATCGTACTTTTGCCCAAAAAAATAATTTCCTGCATCATATCCAGACCATACAGAAACTGTAATATTTTGTATAACAACAAAAAATATTATTTACCGAATTGGTGCTGAATCTATAATGTTTCACATACATTTTCTCAAGAAAAGAGGCAGTGAAAATCATGAACACATCGGACTATTCTGCTAAAGAAATTCTTGAAATAAAGGGTGCCTTTCTCTACTGCATTTTTATTACCGGCATGGTAACACTTGCCTCTGTGTTTCAGTATCTCGGAGGAAGTTCAATCCGTCACATTGCCCCAACGACACTTGCGTATTGTTTTGTCATTGTTTTATCCTACATTATCTACCGTAGAAAAAAAGAAAGAAAAAAGACAGCGATACTCGCATGGATTGTGGGTTTCCTCACGATAGCTTTTGCTATCTTTGCGAAATACAACTACGCCATGAATGTCAGCTGGAAATACGCGGTACAGGGGATACATATTAACGCTGTCGCCATTCTTTCGCTAATTGTTCTCCAGTTTCTCTACAACCGCGCATTGTATGTTTTTTTCTATATTGTAATTACACTACACTGGTTCCTGTTCCTTTACCAGGCATATCTGAATGGCGTTGAAATGCCGTCACTCGGCATCATCAATGGCGTCCCCTACGACGGGGTTGTGAGCCTGCGGCAGATATATTTCTTTATCATTATGGTACTTGTCGGATATGTAAATTACAAAAATATTCCCGTCATTGAAGACTTCGATAAAATGACAACTGCCCAGCGTGCAAAAATCGAGGACCAGGCTGCCCGGCAGCAGTCACTGAATACTGCAATCAGGGAACGCATGAATACCCTCTTTCAGAAAGTAGATGAACAGACAGTGGAACTCGGCACATTTAATGAGACATTACAAAACCAGGCTTCAACATTTGAGGAAATATCCGCTACCATTGAAGAATTAACCAGCACTTCAGAAAAGATATCTGAAGTCGCAGAAAAGCAGGTGCAGGGAAATACTGACATCGACTATACCATGCAGGAATTTTTTGAAATTAAAAACCAGACAAAAGAGAAGCTCAACAGCTCCCTTGAAAACATTGAGAAAGTTGTCACGCAAACAAATATAGGCAATGATATTCTTGAACGGGTTGAAGGGACAATAATCGACATCAAGTCTGAAAGTGACAGAATTGGTGATACAATAGCCATGATTGTCGATATCGCAGACCGCATAAACATGCTCTCGCTTAATGCCAGCATTGAGGCTGCCAGGGCTGGCGAACACGGACGCGGTTTTGCCGTTGTCGCCAATGAAATTGGTAAACTTGCCTCTCAGACAGGTGAAAGCGTAAAGGAAATTGAAAATGTTCTGAAAATAAGCGCGGGAAAGACCCAGGGTGGTGTTGCTATTATCAAAGAAGCCTCAAACAACATTAAGGAAATGATAGATCAAATGCTTCAGAGCTCAGCTAAAATAGATGACCTGCGGGACAACATTTTCCTCGAAGAAAAATTTCTGCAGGGTATTGACCGTCAGATGAAAACGAATGTGCAGCTTTCAAGAGAAACCGGTACTGGAACAGAAGAGCAGAAATTAGCCCTTGAGACAACCACAAGCGCCGTTGAAAACATGAGCCTTGAGGTTGCCCGTATGGCTGACAGCATTAATACTATCACTGGCGCTGCAATAAAAATCAGCGAAGAAGCGCGTTCCCTGATAGAAATGGCAAATAATGAAAATATTACTGAAACAAAAGAATAACAGGTATATATTGTTATAATGCATGACACATGGGACACTATTTTACAGACCCTCTGGAAAAGAAGCAGGTTCACCTCATATTTCTTTCAGTCTGTTCAATTTGTTTCTGAAAAAAGTATCCCGACCCTCGCCCTTACTCTTCTGTCATCCCGTTTCATATTGTTTTACAACAGGGACTTCATTGAAAACATTGATCCCGAGGAGCTGCTCGGGCTTCTCGTGCACGAGATGCTCCATGTCATACACGGCCACGACCACCGTACATTCCCCGATGAAGACCTGAACCTGCAGAACCTGGCCCAGGATATGGTGATCAACAGTTATCTCCTTGAGCACGCAGGGACATTCTTCTCACGGAAGGGACAGTATTATGACGACATCCCGCTTCTTGTGCTGCCGCGGGGCCTACCCGTCATTCCGAAGAATTTTATCAAACATAAAAAAACAAGAGATGTAAGGTGGGAGGAACTATACCGCTGGCTGAAAGAAAATATTCCCGGACATATAAACATAAAAAACAGTATGCCGCTGGACGATAATGAAGACTCGCCGGAAGCTGATGCCATATCACAAAGCTGCGGGTTTGAATCATCATACTTCCCCGGAACCTCCGATCCTGACAACAGCACTGACGGCACCTCTGAAAATCTTGAGGGCCTCACGTTCACCGATGAAGATGGTGAAGTGCTCCCCACAGGAGTTCACCTGTTCCACCAGAACACGATTAAAGAGCAGGTTGACGCCGCGAAGAAACGGATTATAAACTTTGCCCTCAGGGACACCTCCTGCCGCGATGAAAGGATCTTTCAGGACCTCAACAGTATAATCACAGAAATTCAGGAGGTCGACTCCTCATCCTGGCGGAATATGGTGAAGAGTATTGTCGATTTTTCTTCTCAGTCAAATGAATGGACCTACACCTACAGCAGATTCAACAGGCGGTATTTTTCAAACGGCCTGTATGCGCCTGGAAGGATCTTCAAGGAGCGGCAGGCTTTGACCGTAGTTGTTGATGTCTCTGCTTCAATGGTAATGCAGCCCGGTGACATTGAAGCGGCATTCGGGGTTATCGAAGAACTGCTGATTAAATACCGTGTCAACCTGTTATGCATTGACGAAGACCTGTTTGTGCCGGAAAAAGCCGGCAATGCATTTGTCCCCTCTACGGAATTGGGGAAACCGTATCCCTACAAAAAAGGCGACTGGAAATACATCAGGAGCGGCAACAGCGGTACCACATTTTTTGCCCCTCTTTTTAACGACTTCATGACGCATCATTCTGAAATGCTTATTGTTATTACTGATGGTTTTATATTTGACCTTAACGCGCTGAAGAAGTACAGTCCCACACTGTGGCTCATCTCCGAGCACCGCAGGGAACCATTTACTCCGCCGTTTGGTAAAGCGGTAACAATAAAAACTGTGAAGGACCGGCAACGTTATGGATAGCAATACGGCGGCAACGATCATTAAGGAGTCCAGAGAAAATCCCGGCTTCGACTTCTGCAGAGGATTTGAAGACCTTATTGCTGCGGGGGATCCCGAAAGTATATATGTGGCCGGGAAAGAATGGGATATTTTTGATTACCGGAAAGGGCTTGATGCCCTTATCAGTCATAAAAGTGCTGAATTTATCCACAAAGCGGGAATATTCTGGCCTGAATTTGATCAGACAAAGGGACTCGGGGAACTTATACGACTCGGGGAACCTGATTATATTTACCGTGCAGGCAGATTCTGGAAACAGTATGATTACGAGAAGGGCCTTGAGGGGCTTATCACCGTAAACCAGCCCCGCTTTATATATTACGCCGGCCAGGAATGGAAGGTGTTTAACTATCAGAGAGGGATGGAGGCGCTTTTCAAAACCGGAAATGCGGAATATATTTTTTACGCCGGTGCACACTGGAAATCATTTGATTACAGCAGAGGTTTTGAGATACTTATAAAATCTCATGAACCTGAATTCATCTTTAAATCAGGGACCCTCTGGAGGGAGTTCGATTTTTCCAGGGCATGGAAAGCCCTGGAAACCCTTGTTCTTGCTGGAGAGGAATGGAGGGCAAAGGCCCTGGAAAGCCCTGAATGGCGCAAAGCCCTTCGCCGGATTTGGGAAGAATCCTGGAACGGTATTACATGA
>DAOSYC010000088.1:0-14033 GCA_035380905.1 Spirochaetota bacterium
TCCACAGTCTTCAGCCACAGAGCCTCATCGTAATCCATAACCGTTGACGGGACACCAAACGTTACCCCCGCGTTATTACAGAGCACATCAACATGCCCAAACACTTCTTTTACTTTTTCCGCCATTGCCTTGACAGACTCAGTGCTACTGACATCAACAGCAACAGCAAAAGTTTTCACCGAAAATTCTTTCCCGAGATCATTCGCAATTTCTTCCATCTCGCCGAGACCCGGAGTAATATTCAACCCATCCACCGCCTGGACTCCGAGATCCGCAATTATTACATTTGACCCGCATGATGCAAATTTTCTCGCAATTGCATAACCTATACCGGTTTTCTTTCCGCACCCTGTAACCAGGACCGTTTTTCCCGCAAGATCACTATACATACATCACCTCGCACTGTTAAAGTAAAATACCATTCATTTACTGAATGTAGTTCATAGCGTAATAATGTCAAGATAATTTATAATTTTTTTTATTTTTCAAAAAATATTTTTCAGGATTATTATTCTTCGTGAAGGAATGTGAAAGGGGGTGACTTCCTTCCGGAAACCACCCCCTTGGTTCTTATAGACTATTTCGTGCTGCTGTTATCTCTGTCCGAATGCCATAACAACGATTACACAAATTTCATGATTGCCTTTTTTATTTGTGCCGTCATAATCGTTATACCGCTCAGCATCCATCCCATAGGCATAGTTTGCCATCAGGGGCAGCACCCCTCCCAGCTTTGTACTCAACTGAACTGACACACTTCTGTATGTCGTCCGGTCATAATCCTGAACACCAATGACTTCATTGTTTTCCGGCATGTACAGTACATTGAACCCTACCTGAAGCCTTGTTCCCCAGAAAGGAAGCAGTGGAAACCCGAGCTGTGTTCTTGATATTGCATACCTGTTATGATAGAATTCCCCGAAGAAATATCCAGGCATTGGTGCTGTCTGAGACGTATAGCTTCCAATCTGGTCGGAATTATTCCGGTCAATGTTTTTATGGAACCCGCCATACACATCAACAAGAAAATTTATATCGTACGGAAAATTATAATATAAACCAAGGTGGCCATAGACCTTATGCGTATTTGTGATATCAGACGCATATTCAGGCATACTGTCCTGGAAAGTCCCATATCCTACACGATGTGTAAACATATATTTTGCCTGCAGCAAAACACCATGCTTAATACGATTGATATCCTTTTTTGACACATTGTCGAACATCAACTCCAGTAAGCCGGTATGCTCCCAGTGGTTTTCCGGGAGATCAATCGTAGTTTCCTCGGTATCAAACGGAAAACCCTGTTCCTCTTTATATTTTTGATAGAAATAATAACCCGGATAATACGAAACAAGTGCTGAGAATTCTTTAATAAAGTTATACCTCAGAAATAA
This sequence comes from Spirochaetota bacterium, assembly GCA_035380905.1. Lineage (GTDB taxonomy): Bacteria > Spirochaetota > UBA4802 > UBA4802 > JAGODF01 > JAKQCH01. The sequence goes on from DAOSYC010000088.1 coordinate 1,398, forward strand.
TTCCGCACCTGCATTATGGCCCTTGAAAATCCGTGTCTCATCAAGGGTACCATTATTTTGATATGCATGATTAGCCCCGTATATATTGTGATTTAACTGAGGCTGGATACCGGCAAATACAGTATCATTCTTTATACCGATAATACCAAAGACCCTCGTAGTCACTACACCGATCTGCCCGTAAAGATCATTTGAAAAATCCTCCATGAACCAGTTATACACAAGAATCGGCGACATCCTGTTTTCATCCGCATTACTAACCGGCTGCGATGCGCCAAGGACAAGCATGTGCCGATACGGCTGCTTCTCCGCATGGGCAACTCCCGTCCACAATGAAAACGACGACATAAAAACGACAAACAGAATTACAATGCGATACATATTCTTCATACAGCTCCCCCTTTAATTTTTTCAAGCGAAAGAGACCGCTACAACATGTTCCGCTTAAGTTGTCCTCTGTTTAAATTTATATTTTATGTTACATATCAAAGATTACACACTTAATCAATTCTTTTTCTGTCAATCATAATATCATTTTTCAATGAAGCATTAAACCGTTTCATAAGTAATTACAAAAAATATGCGGTTCAGGACTCCGTTTTATAGTCTTTTCTGCACTCTTTATTTATCTTTGCAGAACAAAAGTCACCGCACATTGTACATACCTCTGAATCATCTTTTTTTGTATCCTTACGAAGCATACGCGCCTTATCCGGATTCATTGATAAACTGTACATACTCTCCCAGTCAAGATTGCTTCTTGCAATTGACATTTGATCATCCCGGTCCTGTGCCCCCGGTATTCCCCGCGCCACATCCGCCGCGTGGGCCGCTATCTTCGATGCAACAACTCCGTCTATTACATCGTTGATATTCGGAAGACCAAGATGTTCCATGGGTGTGAGATAGCACAGAAAATCTGCACCGTACATTGCCGCAAGCGCACCCCCTATTGCCCCGGTGAGATGATCATATCCCGGTGAACAATCAGTGACAAGTGGACCAAGAACATAGAACGGCGCTCCGTCACAATATTTTTTCTGAAGTTCAATATTTTCTTTAATCATGTGGAGTGGTACATGTCCGGGACCTTCAATCATTACCTGCACATTCTTTTCCCGGGCTCTTCTGGCAAGTTCTCCAAGTGTTTTCAGCTCTTCCAGTTGTGCTTCATCTGTGGCATCAGAAATACATCCCGGACGCAACCCGTCTCCGAGACTCAACACAACATCATGCTTTTTCGCCATTTCCAGAATTTCATCATAACGCGTATAGAGCGGGTTTTCCTTCTGGTGATGCATCATCCACTTCACAAGAAAACTTCCTCCACGGGACACCACTCCCATGATTCTCCCATCGAGAAGCGGGATACATTTTCTTGTAACACCGCAGTGCACAGTGATAAAATCCACACCATCCTCAATATGCTGTTTTACTGAATCAATAAAATCATCTTCGGTAATTTCAGCAACATCAGGTTTTCTGACAATGGCTTCATAAATCGGCACTGTACCCACCGGGACATGTGACTCCCGGACCACAATTTTCCTCATTTCAGTAATATTACCCCCGGTGGAAAGGTCCATGACCGCATCTGCGCCATATTGAACGGCAGCATTTAATTTTGATATTTCCTGCTCCGGATCAGCATTAAAGTTTGAGGTGCCGATATTCGCATTGATTTTAATTTTCAGCCCTGCCCCGATGCCGACAGGAATACAATCATGAAGTGAGCTTTTCAGTATAACCATGGTACCGGACGCAATACTATTCCGTATTTCCTCCGCGGAAAGCGGTTCGGTTTCCGCAATCTTCACCATTTCATCTGTTATTTTTCCCGCTTTTGCATACTCTAATTGTGTCATAATCTGAATCTCCTTTGAATCTGTAATATTTCATTTGTAACATTGCTGCTTTGTATCACTGCAGATATCATGCAGACCATATCAGCCCCTGCCTCAATCACTTCATCCACGTTTTCACTGTCTATTCCGCCTATGGCAGCTATGGGAATAGCGCATTCCTGGCGGATTTTTTTTAACGTATCCAGACCGCATGGATTGCCCGCGTCAGTTTTTGTATGTGTGCTGAAAATCGGGCTTACCCCGAGATAATCAGCACCAAGTCTTTCAGCCTCTATTGCTTCGGTAACATTATGTACCGTCACACCGATAATTTTATTATTCCCAAGAAGTCGGCGGGCAATTTCATAGGGCATATCGCTTTGCCCGATATGCACCCCGTCAGCATCAACCGCAAGAGCGATATCGACCCGATCGTTAATAATGACTTTTGAATTTCCATCTCTACATATAGCTTTTATTTCACAGGCCTTTTTATACATAACCGCAGTGTCAACATTTTTCTCACGGTATTGAATGAGTTTTGCGCCTGCATTCACGGCGCTTCGCACATCATTAAGCATACCGGCAGCACTCAGCACAGTATCACTGACGAAATAGTAGCCCTTCATGACTGCACCTTTTGCATTGTAGTAATAACTTCTTCAGTCAGATTCGAAACCGAATCGAGCAGGTGCCCGCGAAACGTCCCCGGGCCGCCGGCTGTTTTGACCGCCATTTCAGCTGCTATCTCAAAACATGACAGACCCGCAGCAGCGGCGAATGTATAATCATCGGGATTCGCACCGGCAAAGGTACCAATAACCGACGCCGCCATACACCCTGTACCCACGACCTGCGACATCATATCGTTTCCATTTTCAACGGTGTATATTTTCGACCTGTCCGCGACAACATCCCGTTTCCCGGTTATAACAACCGTGCATGACCGTGCAGATGCAAGGGTTGCAGCAATATCTATCAGGTCCTCCTGAACGTCCGATGAATCAACTCCTTTCGTCTGGACCATGTATCCCGCCACACGGGCAATTTCAGAGGCATTGCCTTTAATAATATCGATTCTTGTTTCTTCCAGAAGTTCCATGCTTTTTGAGTCCCTGAAAGGTGTAGCCCCCGCACCGCACACATCAAGAACAACAGGTATGTTTTTTCTGTTTGCAGCAGCGGCAGCCCTTTTCGCGCTTTCAATAAATTCTGACGTCAGTGTGCCAATATTGACTACAAGCGCAGAAGCGAGCAGCACCATATCCTCTACCTCTTCAACCGCATGCGCCATAACAGGAGATCCACCAAAAGATTTTACCACCTGGGCACAATCATAAATTGTCACCCAGTTCGTAAGGTGGTGAATCAAAGGGGATTTTTCCCGCACCGATGAAAGACATGAATAAATATCCATAATCATTCTCCCAATTGATATATAATGTAAGTGTTCAAAAATTGAAACGTCAGGAGGGTAAAATCGAGTAGTGAGTGTTATCCCTTCGCTGGAATTACCCAGATCAGGTTCAACGGGTATGTTCTCAGGCCCAGATTCTGAACCACCCCGACAAACCGACCTAATGATATTATTTTAATTCTTGTCAATAAGTTTTTTTTGAGTTTAAAAAATAGTTACGCGAAACAACCATACAACCCACGATATTTATACAGATACATGTATACTATATCCCCCTGTACATATTAGTTCCTTTAATTTTTTACACGTTGAACCGTATATATTTGCTATTTCTTGACACTTTTTTGAATCAGTGAAACAGTTGACAGAATAATACACTATCACAATATATTTTATGTCGTATTGTTTGATACTAAATTCACAACATACCACGCGATCATTGATTGTAACATATTAACACTTGAGTATATAATAAATCATGAATTTTAATGTAAATAAATACATAAATGTTAATGAATTATTTTTTGATCTTATCATAGCTTTTATCGCCGGTGAAATATACGCATTCCTTGTTAAGGATGCAGGTCACATGATAGAATCACTTTCATACTCTCATGCTCAATATGTTGTCCTCATAATTGAATTTGCAATATCCTATTTTCTTGGAAAACTCGGCTGTAGTTTTATGGAGAAGAATTTACATAGTAATTCCCGTACTTTCCCGATATATTCTCTCCTGTATGGCATTATAAGCCTTTACATACTTTTCATGATATTCATATCACTGCCTCCGCTTCTGAATGCTTCAGGGGTTCTCACCTATGTTTTTGGAGTGATAGTTATTGTTTTCGGTGCTCTTGCCGGCCTCTCTTCATCGTTATATAATGATCATGAAACCCGGCTCATTGATTCAAGCGAGATCGATAATACTACTATTCCTTCTAAAACAAACACCATCTCCGGGAAGAAAGCCAATATTTCTTTTTTCAAAAGGATATCAGGCATCAGTGAAACCATATCATATAAAGAACACCCTATTCTCATCATACTGCCGGTGGTGGCATTATTTTATACTATCATTTTCATCATCAGCCTCTTCAGGCGCACAACAGGATTTCCGGGTATTCTGTTATTTCTCGGTTCAATTATTGCCGGAATAATCGCCATGTATGTCTCCGTGTTTATATGTACTATTATCATTAATCTATTTGAATTGATGAAAAAAAATCATCCGCGCATCCATTATTGCATCATACATATTCTGTATCCTGCCATTATGGCTTTTTTCATTACCACCTGGAGTAATCTTTACCTGTATGCCAGCCTTAAAGCCTCATCACACACGAACCCTGTATATGTTATCTTTCTCCTCATTGTAACCGGAATAATTCCGATACGGATTTTCATGGCGCTAAATCCCCCTGTACGGTTTGCAAATATTGTTATTTCCCTTGGGGCATTATTCTTTTTCATCTACTCAATTCTCTACTGAATATTTCTTCCTTATTGCAACTATTTATTACAATTTACTCCCATTATTCAATTGACATAATTTAAAATAAAAAAATCATTGTTCATACATTCTAATTACATGGAGAATTACACATGACTGATTTTTTTCATACCTACTTTCTCCTCATTGCCTTTATTCTTTACTGCAGCAGTTTTATTCTGTTCTGCTTTTCCCGGACTGCCCTGTACCGGGTTATGGTAATAATTGCTGTATTGATTCATGGTATATTTCTAATATCTTCAGGTTTTTTCGGGGGAATTTTTCTCCTCCTGAAAGTTGTTGAAAGCCCGGCGTTCTTACCATTTGCCATATCATCAATTATTTTGTTTCTGGAGTTCAGAAAAAAAGACGAACAGCCCTGGGGGTACGGCATTATTCTCACAATAATTTTTGTATTAATTGCAATTCTTACACCCCGGTCAATGACGTATTTCGGACCAAATAAACTTTCATGGTGGGCGATTTTTTATTTTATTACTGATTTTTCAGGGCAGGCCGTTTTCTTTATCGGCGCACTGTTTTCCATTCTTTTCCTGACAGGGAGGACTGAGAAAGAAATACATCATTCAATTATCGCCTATGGTTTCGTATTTCACACAATCGCACAGGTCACCGGTGCAGTCTGGTGTTTTCTCGGGTGGGCGGCGACATTTCAGTGGGTGTTTGTTCATCTCCAGTCTGCCGCGATATGGATATATTATGCAAATTACCTGCACCTCCGCTTTCTTCCAACATGGAACGAAAAGCGCCGTGCGGTATACCTTACCGCAGGAGCAATACTATTAACCCTGTTTAAGTACCTTTAAAACATATGTCTTTGGAGAGATACTGAAATGAAACAAATATGGAATTTTCTGAAAAGCCTGCAGCTGACTTTCTGGCTGCTTTTTATAATTACGGCCATGTTTATCGCCGGTTCCCTGTATTCCCGCGCGGATTACAGTTTTTTTGAAGCAATGAATAACAAACCGATTATCACATGGCTCAGCGAAATAGGGATACACACACTTCATAAGACATGGTGGATAATACTGCTCTTTATATCGATGGCGTTACTTGCTGTCAATACAGTCGCCTGTGCGGCAGACAGGCTTTATATCATCTGGCCGAAAAGGAAAAATATTTCGCTGCGCATTTTCCTTACTCTTATATCACCTTCAATTATACACATTCTATTTATCATTGTTCTGTTCGGACACTTCCTTACTTTCACGGTTATTTCTCATCAACGATATCCCGTGGAAAAAGGTACTCTCCTGACATTACCCAACAATGTACAGTTGAGAATCAATGATATCACCATGATCAATTATCCTCCGGATTCATATCTGAAAGACCGCCTTATGAACGGGATTCTTTCAGTTTCGGAGATAACACAATCAGGAGAAAATAATTATTCTATAAAATTTCTTGAGCCTGTCTCCCTGAATGGCGCATATCTTCACATTGATGTCGCAAAACGCGTAACACCGGAAAGCAACACCACAGTGTGCAGCAGGGCGGAAGTAAAACGCACGGAACAGGTAATGCCGCAGTTCTATCTTCTCTACACTGAAGATCCGGGACTTATGGTGATAGTGGTATTTCTTTTTATAATGATAGGGTTTCTTTTCTGGTATTATGGAAACACCCTACTGATGAAAAAAACGCTTACTGAATAACAAATCAGCTGTATGTAATTCCCTTATATCAGCAATCACCGGGGAATTACATACAAAGCATTCATTTGCTGCGGCATGAGAATCGAAAAATAACGACATGGCGGGTTGATACAATGACCCGCACGCCGTAATTACTTCATTTTCATTATGGCAATTCCTGACATCAAAGTGTAAGGTATTGCACTCATCATATTCTTTCTTAAACATCCACTATATAATAATCACAATCCGCGCATCGATTCTGAACGTATCATATTTTCATCCCGCTCCTTCAGCACCTTCTCCACCGTTGCAATCATGGCATCCCGGTCTTTCTGGAGGGTTCCGTTCACGGGAAGATAGTTCGACGCATGGACGCCGACAAATTTGAGATTATCAATAGTGATATTCTCAAAGATAATCTTCATCTCCTCCAGTGTCTCGAAAGGGTCGAGAAGATCAAACTCCCCCTTCTGTACCTGATTATACAGCACAGTTCCGGGTACCGGTGTGACGGTAAGAGCGGCAAGATATTTCGGCCGCATTTTGTTGGTAATTTCAGCAGTTGCAAGAGCATGCTCCCTTGAACGGGGCCCCTTGCCGGCAAGTCCCAGCAGAACCATCGATGAAAGGTTTATCCCTGCGTTGTTGAGGTTCAGGCCTGCCTGAAGCATTTCCTCAGCGGAGACGCCTTTACGAATCTCCTGCAGAAGCTGGTCATCGCCTGTCTCGACTCCGAGATATGCTTTGGTGAGCCCCGCGGCTCGTAATGCAGTCAGTTCCGACATGGTTTTTGAAAGGGTGCTTTGAGGCCCGACATATGATCCAACATGCCGCAGGGAGGGAAATGTCTCGAAAAGCGTCTTCAAAATCTCAAGAAGTATTTCAGTCTCAATTGCAATAGCATCACCATCACAGAGAAACACCTTTTCAAGATCACCGTAATGGTCCTTTGCCATCCTGATGTCCTCTTTTATTTCATCAAGGCCCCTGATCCGGTACTTTACCGTGTTATACATCCCGCAGAAGGTGCACCGGTTATGAGAGCACCCTATTGTACACTGCAGGAGGTAGCTGTTTGCCTCACTGAAAGGACGGAACACATTACCTTCGTATCTCATCGTCTGCCGCCGAATATTGATCCGAGAATGCCGCGCACGATCTGCCGTCCCGCGGTACTGGCCATGGACCGGGCAGCGCTTTTAATTGCCGCCTCAACAACAGTATCGCTTCTCCGGCCTCTCCCGCCGCCTGAACTTTTTTTCTCTGCAGCGGGCTTTGCCTTTTCTTTTTCTTCTGCATTTTTTGAAGCAGTTTCTGTTTTCGCCTTCAGCTTTTCGTATGCTGATTCCCTGTCCACCGGTTCTTCATACACGCCGGCGACAATTGATTTTTTCATCATCTCCTTACGCTGCTCCGGAGTTATAGGACCGATCTGTCCCCGTGGAGGTACAATCAGCGCCCGCTCCACGATCCCCGGCCGCCCCTCTTCATCCAGAAACGACACCAGGGCCTCACCGACTCCGAGTTCGGTTATTGCCGACTCAACATCAAGCTTCGGGTTTTCCCTGAAGGTCTGAGCAGCCGATTTCACCGCCTTCTGGTCTTTTGGAGTAAATGCCCGAAGCGCATGCTGTACGCGGTTACCCAGCTGTCCCAGCACATCCTCGGGAATATCCAGGGGATTCTGCGACACGAAGTACACACCCACCCCTTTTGAGCGGATCAGCCGTACCACCTGCTCTATCTTGTCAAGGAGTATCTTCGGTGCGTCATCAAAGAGGAGGTGCGCCTCATCAAAGAAGAACACCAGCTTCGGTTTCTCCGGATCGCCCGCTTCAGGAAGCTCTTCAAAGAGTTCCGACAGGAGCCAGAGCAGGAACGTTGAATATAATTTCGGTGACTGCATCAGCTTATCTGCGGCAAGAATATTTATCACCCCGTAACCCCGTGAATCAGTCTGTATGAGGTCATCTATGTTCAAAGCCGGCTCTCCGAAAAACGTATCGCCCCCTTCACCGTCAAGTGTCAACAGCCCCCGCTGTATGGCGCCAATGCTCGCACTGGAGACCCGCCCATATTCTGTATTGAATTCAGCAGCATGCTCCCCGACATACTGGAGCATGGAACGGAGGTCCTTCATGTCCAGCAGCAGTAAGCCGTTATCATCCGCTATTTTAAATGTCATGGTTAGCGCGCCCGACTGGGTATCATTGAGGTTCAAAAGCCTGCTCAGGAGGAGCGGTCCCATTTCTGATATCGTTGTACGCACAGGATGCCCCTGTTCGCCGTATATATCCCAGAACGTCACGGGAAATGCTTCAGGTGAATGGTCTGTTATTTTCAGTAACTTCACCCGTTCATCAACCTTCGCATTGCCGCCACCCTCACGGCATATCCCTGAAAGATCACCTTTCACATCCGCCATAAACACCGGCACGCCGAGCCGGCTGAACTGCTCAGCAAGGGTCTGGAGCGTCACGGTCTTTCCGGTTCCCGTTGCCCCGGCTATAAGGCCGTGCCTGTTAGCCATACCTGAAAGTATGCCGATATCACTATCAGCTTTTGCTATCACCATCAGTGTTCCTGTTTTTGCCATAACGCCCCCTCTCAACACTTCATGTTATTATCAATCAGCAGAAAGCCATTGGACCCTTGATCCCGCATCGGTCCTCGAAACATGGAGCACATGCGGAAACTCTTCCCTGATCTCTTCAACATGTGATATAATAAAAATCTGCCGGTACATCTCCTTAAGGTACAGCAGGGCATTCATTATTTCCCGCCGTCTGTCAAGATCCTGACTCCCGAATATTTCATCAAATCCAAGAAACCCGATGGACCCTCCTCCTGCGAGATCACGTACCGTTCTGCTGATCGCGATACGAAGACACAGGTTTGCACAGTCAACCTCTCCCCCGGAAAACCTTCGTACAGGATAGAGCCGCCCTTCGTCCTGAATAAAGAAATCAAAATCACTGTCAACTGAAATGGCTTCATACCGGCCCGACGTGATCCGGCTGAAAAGAGAACCCGCGTGCCCGGCAATAGCGGGTTTTACCCGCTCCAGCACCACATTCCTGAAATCATCGAAAAACAATTCAAGCCTGTTTAACGTTTCAAGTTCCTCAATGTTCTTTTCAACCCTTTTCCTGTTCTCCCGGTCCTGCTTCAGTTCATTATTCAACGCCTCGATATGCAGCCTGAGTTTCTGGAGTTCAGCACTGAATATATCGCAGCTGTTTTTTACTGCATCCCGCCGTGCTTCGCATTCATCCCGATGCGTCCTTGTTTTCTCATGGTCCTCTGCTGAATAGCCAAGTTTTTCAAGCTCTTCTCCGAGTTTTTTTTCCTGGAGCAGCAGACTGTTCTTTTCTTCACGAAGCATACACAACTGCTTCTCCAGCAGGGGTACCTGTTCAACTCTGGCCCTGTACTGATGATACCGCAGGTTAATCGGCTCTAATTCTTTCATCTTCGAAGCTACTTCTCTGTGATGTTCTTCATTGTACCGCACATCACCAAGCATTGCAATCTCTTTTTGCAGGGCTGCGTGTTGTGTGTTTTTTTCTTTTATATCGATTTCAATGGCATGGATCTGTTTTTGCACCTCCTTGAGTGCCGCGCCTTCCTGCCGCAAACGTCCCTGCTCATTCTCGCATTCACGAAGCCGCTCTTTTCCCTTTTTCAGGGATTTTTCCATATCCTGTATTCTGCCGAGTATATTCCTGAGTTCAATTTCCTGATACTGTGACAGCTCCATGTCAAGCTTTTCCATTGTCGAATCGAAGGAATCTGACAGCGGACGGAGACATGTGGGACATTCCGAGTCCCTTCCTGCATCTGAAATTTTCTTTATGCTTTCCTGCCGCTCCTTTATCCGCATACGTATGCCGCCAAGGTCTGCGCGCATCCCGCTGAGCGCCTTTTCATGTCCCGCTATTTCAGCTTCCACTGCCGCCCGATTCGCATCGACCTCCTCGATACGTGCCTTCAATGTTTCAAGAACAGCAAGCCGCTCCCCGGCGTTATTTCTGTCCACGGTGACTTTGGCAATGTCCTTTTCGAGCTGCAGCGCCTGCCGGGCGATTGCTTCCTTTTTCAGATACTTCAATCTGGCTTCATCGAGAGATTTCGATTCTTTCTGTACGGCAGTAAAATCGATGGCCTTTTTCTCAAGTGCCTCCATTTCCTTTTTTTCCTTCAGGAGCACCTCCAGCTGCCCGGAAGTACCTGCTATCTGCTTATCAACACCTTCCCCTCTTGCGATAAGTTTTCCAAGGGACCCTTTCATGTCAGAGTATTTCCGGAACAGCGCATCGTGCGCTTCATACTGTTCCTTTATCGATACATATTCAGACGATACCCGGGCAAGGTTGTCCCGTTCCTTTTTTTCACGGACAGACAGTGATTGCATTTCTTCTCCGAGAGAGGTCAACTTTTTCTCACGGGCAGATATATCGGCCTCACGTAAAAGCATGGACTCCTGGCCTTTGATCTCGTTTCGAAGAATGTTTCTATCGTCACGCACCTTTCTCAGAATATCATCAACCCGGTCCATACCGATCATTCTTCGTATCAGGACACGCCGGTCCCCGCCCGTCGCGGCAGATATCGCCCCGAGTTCCTTCTGACCGGAAAATATCGATCTGGTAAATGCGTCATATCCCATGCCCAGGAGCCGTTCAACTGCCGTCGTGACTTCCTTCTGTCCCGAGGAAATCACTGAATCGGCGGAATCATATAATGTGCTGTGGGCCGTCAGGGCCTTCCCCCGATATTCCCTCAGGACCCTGTATTCTCTGCCGCCAATCTCGAAAACCAGTGAAGCCGATATCGGGTCCTTTTCACCTGCCCATGCGTTGCGCGTCTGCTCCCTGGTGAGAAAGATCTCTCCATATAGCGCCCACAGCACCGCCTCAAAAATTGTCGATTTTCCGGACCCGTTTTTCCCCACGATACCGATAAGCCCTTCAGGAAAATCAAGTTCCAGATCGCGGTACTGTTTAAAATTAATCAACGTCAGTGATCTCAATATCATTATTCCACCATCCCTCGCACTGAAGGACTATTCCCCCCGCTCGAAGCTGTCGAAATAATATTGTGCCTTTTTAGAAACAACATTGAACTCATTATCGTTTTCAATTTTTTCCCGCAGAAATGATTGGAAATGCTCTTCAAGTGATTCAGCCCTGTCGATATGGATGCCGCCCGCAGAGTCAGCATGTTTCAGGATACGCTTTGTCACAACTGACAGGGCTCCTTTAAACGGTTCCGCCGCCATGGTATTCCGGATATACATACTCTGCTCAGGTTTAATATCGTGCAGATATACACTTACAAGCGCATTTGTATAATCTTCCATGTCCCCGGCTGCCTGCAGTTCTGATACAATTTCCTCCACCGTCTTCCCTGCACAACGGTCAATATCTATCCGGAGCCATGGCCGCGTAGACAATGGCCGGAACTCAACCGCAGGTATGCCTTCACTATCAATAGTGACTACCGCAACCCCTTTCTCCTTCCCCGCTTCACGGTCACTGAGACGTTCCGTTGATCCGGAATACCAGGCATTACCATACTTCTTAATATGCTGGAAACCGTGCCAGTGCCCAAGGGCGATATATGAAAAATCTTTCAGGACATCCTTCATATCGGGTGGATATATCCGCTCTCCGAATTCCTCCATGATATACTCCTTTCCAAGGGAGGCGTGAAGCAGGAGCACATTGTTCTTTCCGGAAACAGGTGATATTTTCTTCATTTCCTCCGCGAATAATCTGTCGTCGTTGATATGGGGCACGCCGTGAAACACCGTCCCGTTCAATTCCGCGGTTTCATAGCGCTGACTGAACATCGGAACAACATTGTCAAATGACTGCATTGCCTTGAGGATCGGGCTCGTGTATGCGGACCGCGGTGTCGAGTGGTTCCCGGCAATGACGATAAAGGGAATACCCGCGTCGGAAATACGCTTAAGCTGGGTAAGTCCCTCGATCATTGGCCTGTTTCCCGGAGAGGGGCGGTGAAAAAAATCCCCCGTATGGACCACTGCATCCGGTGCGGTGTCGAGAATAATATCGACCGCATGCCGGAAGGAGTCGTAAAAATCCTGTTCCCTGACGTTCACACCGTCAACAGAGACTTTTTCAAGATCACTGAAACCAAGATGTGTATCGGAAAGATGTACTAATGTATAACTCATACGGTGTTCCTCTGAAC
>DAOSYC010000089.1:0-8526 GCA_035380905.1 Spirochaetota bacterium
TTATCTGTGAGATATGTTTCCGCACGGTATTCATTTCATGTATTGAGGCGCCGCTCCGCAGAAGAAGGTCGGTTGCGGTGCGTTTGTCTTCGAGAGTAATCTTTCCTGCGGGGAGTGCCAGGAGGGAGGAGCCCCCGCCGGAAATAACGGCGATGATGAGATATTCCGCCCCCGCATCGCCGGCAAGTTGAAAAAGCTTTTGTGCTCCCGATACACATGATTCATCGGGAACGGGGTGTGATGCTTCATGGAGCTGTATCCGGGACAGCGTATCGGTATGGCCGTGTTTTACTACAACAATGCCGCCGGAAACAGCATTCCCCAGCACATCCTCGATGCCCCGCGCCATTGACGCTGATGCTTTTCCCGCACCGCACAGGATTATCCGGGTATAACGGGAAAGGTCGTAGCGCAGGTCAGGCCCTCTCCCGGAGATATTCAGGATGCCGTTTTTTACGGTAAGAATATCATGCAGGGTTTTAACCGGATGTGCTGCCAAAATTGCCCTGCTGAAGATGCTGCGTATGTCATCGTGAATTTTTTTCATCAAACTATCCGGAGTTTTTTTGGCCAATAACACGTTCAAGGACCTCACCGAGTTCCTCGCGCCGGTATGGTTTTGCGAGTACTGCGGCAAAACCATATTCGCCGAAACGCGCCATTATGGGGTCATTTGAGTACCCGCTTGCCACTATTGCTTTTACCCCGGGGTCAAGTTCCCGTATTTTCTGTATTGTTTGTGCCCCACCCATCCTGCCGGGTATCGTTAAATCCATTATCACGGCATCGAAGGGTTTATTTGACTCTGCCGCTTTTTTATAAATATCTATTGTTTCCTCTCCGTGACGGGAACATGCGGTCTCGTATCCCATATGTTCAAGGGTAAGCTGTGTGATTTTCAGCACTGAAGGGTCATCGTCCATGATAAGGATCTTTCCGTTCCCTGTAAACTTTTTCCCGGCAGGTTTTTTCTGCTGAATTCCGGCATCCTTCACCGCGGGAAGATACAGCGTGAACATCGTTCCGTTATTGTCTCCGGATTGAACAGTAATTGATCCCCCATGATTTTTTACGATTGAATAACATACCGCAAGACCGAGGCCGCTGCCGGTATCCTTTGTTGTAAAATACGGGTCAAAGATTTTCTGGAGGTTGTCTTTTGGTATGCCGGGGCCTTCGTCGATAATTTCAATTTTTATATAATCCCCGTGCACTGGGGCGGTAGTGTCCTCGTCTGAAATTGTGGTGTTCTCGACGTTTATGGTTATGGTGCCTCCTTCAGGCATGGCCTGTCTGGAGTTTATTATAAGATTATGGATTACCTGGCTTATCTGGCCTTCATCGATATGGGCGCCCCATAGATCCGGCGGAATGGAGTATGCTGCACGGACATTGGAACCGCTCAGAACAAAATTTACCGTATCCCGAAGCAGATTTTCAATAGATGTGGTTGTCTTTATGGGGGCTCCTCCTTTTGAAAAGGTAAGAAGCTGGCGTGTCAGGTCTTTCGCGTTTAACGAAGCTTTCTCTGCTTCGTGTAACAGAAAATAATTCTGTGAGGTTTTCGATTCGCTGAGTTTCGCGAGGGACAGATTGCCGTAAATAATGGTGAGGAGGTTGTTGAAGTCATGGGCAATGCCTCCCGCGAGTATACCGAGGGACTCGATTTTCCTAGCCCGGATCAGTTCCTCCTCATGATTTTTTTTCTGTATTAAACGCCACATCCCCTGCATAAGCAATGTAAGCTGACGGACATCTGAATCGTTGTAGTCCTGGGTCTTGTTTCCGACACCGGCCACCGCCACAATTTTCTTTCCGTCAAATACCGGAACATTCATATGGCGGACAATGGGGGAGTGCCCTTCCGGCAATCCCTTTTTTAAAGGATCAGGTGCACTGTAGTCGTTGGTGATAACCGGCTTCCGCTGGCGGACTGCTTCACCCCAAAGGCCTGTTTCTTTTACGATAAACACATTTTGCGTTTCAGGAAGATTGCACTGTTCAATCGCATTCCTGGACCATGTATGCATAGTGAGAACAGTTTCATCTTCGTTGAGAAATGCAAGGTAGCCGATATCACTTTTTGTAAGACGCACCCCTTCTTTGAGGGCGAAATCGGTTATTTCATTTATTGAGGATTCTCCCATCATATTCAGGTCAAGAAGCGCTTCCAGCCTTGATTCATCAAGGAGAAGATTTTCCTCCGCCTGTTTGCGTTCAGTAATGTCGCTTACAATAGTAAATATTTTTGCCGGTTCATCATTGTTCTCGCTTATGAGCCATGACGTGAGGGAAATTGCGAATGTCCGGCCGTCTTTTCGTATATATTCTTTCTCATAGGTTGTTGGAATTCTTTCCTGAATGATTTTTATAAGTTCCTCTTCTTCCATGTTATGCCACTTTTCGGGTGTAAAGTCACGCCATGTCATGTTCTGCAGTTCACGCATTGAATATTTCAGCATGTTCATGAATGCGTTGTTTGCTTCAAGGATTTTACCATCCAGGGTGGATATAACAATTCCCTGGGGGCTGGTGTCGAAAAGGGCGCGATATTTAGTTTCGCTTTTGGTGAGTTCCCTCCGGATTTTTTCACGTGCTGTGATTTCATTCAGGAGTTTTTCGTTTGCAGCGGTCAGCTCATTTGTTCTCCATTTTATCAGTTCCTCCAGCTGGTTGTGGTACATGTGCAGTTCCTGTTCGACCTTCTTCCTCTCGGAAATGTCAATATTTATTTCTGCTACGAGCCATTCCCCCTGGATGTTCTGATAAGGGATAGATATTATTTCTACGGGACGGTTGTTTTCCATTACCATTATGCTTTCTGTAATTACAGTACCTTTCAGCTTGATGGCTTTCGCTACACCGCAGTTTTCACAGGGAGTATCGCGTTTCATGAAATAGGTGTAGCATTTAACATCTTTGTAGCTGCCGTACTGTTTTTCCCATTCAGGATCGATATAACGTATATTATAGTCTGTGTCAATAATGTCAATTCCCGTTTTCGTTGCGCCGAGGAGAAATCCTATCTGCAGCTGAAGGTTCTGATGGTCTTCCTCAATCTTTTTCCGTTCATCATGTTCTTTTAAATATGCTGAACTGGCTGCAGAGAGTTGCTGCTCTTTTTCCTCGCTTGATAGAAGTACACGTGCATATTTTTTTGAAAGAACCATCGCCTGAATTATGACAAAAATGAGAAACCCGAAATGTGAGAGGAGCATTGTTTTAATGATATCGAAGGAGTGAAGCAGGTCGTTAATGGCTGATGCGAAAAGAACAAGGAACCCCCACAAAAGCATAAGGGCTCCGTCCCGTTTCCGATATGATGCAAGGGCAAGAATCCCGATCATGTATAGAATTGACGCGGAAAAAAATGCAGTATAGGGGATTACGGTATGGCTGTATATAGAGAGCGGTGTTACCACTACAAAAGCTGAAAAAAAGAACCCCGTCGCCACAATGCCTTTATAAAGTACAGGGTGGACCTCTGATTTATACATTGAGTTGTAAAACATTGCAAGGAGGGGGATGGCCAGATAATACGTGATATATTCAACTTTAAACTGTGTATATCCCCGAAGTTCCGGCATGAGGCTGGTAAGAAAAATTTCACTTGTAAGAAGTGACCGGACAGCAAGGACAAACGTCAGTATGGCAAAATACAGCATCGCAATATCTTTTCTGTGATACAGGTAAAGCCCCAGGTGATACAGCATGATTATAAACAGACCGCCGAAAATAAAGAGGTCGTAGGCAAGCATCCGGTCACGTTTTTTCTGGATCTGCCTGGCTGTCCCGATTTCTATAGGCTCTCGGAGCCCTCCTTCACGGTGGTGATAATTGGCTACCTGAATAATTATTTCCATCAGGCGGTTTTGCGGCTGGAAATAGAAACTTTTTGTTGAACGTTCCGGATGCATGGTTTCCGGAGAAGTCCCGATTGTGCCGGTTGAACACAGAAGGTTGCCATTAATCCATACTTTTGAGGCCTGGAAAACCTGCTTTAGTCTCATTCCCAGCAAAGGGGGTGCAGCACCGGTCTTCACGATCAGCCGGTATGTGCCGTATCCCTTGTTTTCAAGAGGGGAGCCGTGTACAGTCAGGGTGTCCCAGGAGTCAGGCACGTGAAGATACCCTTTTTTACGGGGAGATATTGTATTGTTGAAATCTTCCGCGGCAAGAAGCTGATTCCAGTAGAATTCCCACTGCCCGTTCAATTCGATGATGCCCTGTGTGCGGAAGTCCCAGTCCTGCAGGTCAAGAATTCCTTTATACGCTGTCGGGGTGGCCGGCACCGGCGCTGCGTAACAGTGCGCAGTTATCGCTGTGAACGCAATAATGCATACATATACTAATAGCCTGTATTTCATATCCCCCGGGAGGACTGCATAGTATTATAAAAGGTATCATTCCGGTATTGTGAAAACAGCTCCGGAGCAATTATAAAAATTATATCATAAATATATAATTGGTCAAGATTTATAACATCGAAATGCAGCGCATTTTATGCGTTTCCCGAGGTGAGATGTTTGTTCAGAAACTGAACACTGTGCAGTGTACACTTCACAAAAGGGCGTAGAACGCTTAAAAGGTGTAATACACATGCTGCTGTGCAAGTCCGCCAAAATTATTTTCGGAAATTGTTTCTGAAAAATCCTCCCAGTTATCGCCGTAATGTGTCAGATATATTCGTTCTTTGATTTCAGGGGAAAAATTGCTGATTTCCTCAATGGACGCATGGACACCGCCGGTAAAGAACTGACAGTCATGAAATATTGTTTCAAAATGATACATCGTATCATAATATTCAATTAGTTCAGGGTCGTACCGGGTATCGCTTGTGAAAAAAATTCTATCATCAATGATGATCCCGCAGCTCCAGAATGAACTCTGCCAGTCCTGGGATGAGTCCGGAATATGCTTGGTCCTCATGAGTTTCAGGTTAATGCCGCCGACCCGGGCGCTGAACGTTTCGCGTGGATAATCCTGAAGCCATTGAGGGCGGATTACGTCGAAAAAATCAACGAATGAAAGCATCTGCTGCGCTTCCTCTTCATTGTATCCGCACCCGCCCCTGAGGGACATGTCCCATAGAATGTGCTGATATGTTTCATTTATAACCATAACAGGTTTCCGCCGTGTCGCATACCTTCCCATAAGGGCGACCTCCTCAAGCCCTCCGATATGGTCGGCGTGGGAATGGGTGATAAGAAAATTTTTGATGTTTGTCACGGGCATTCCCAGTTCCGCAAGTGCCTGGGGGCATTTTGTGCCGCAGTCAATGAGGAGATGGTCTTTCCCTTTTATAATGAGAAGATTTGTCTGATACTGGCGTTTGGTGAAGGCGCTCCCTGTGCCGATAAAAAACAGTTCAAGGGCACCGTCATTTTCAAGTTGCAGAGGGCGTGACTCGATTTTCATACTGCCTCCAGCTGTAAATACTCTATGATGGTTTGTATTGAACAATTATATATAAAAGATTGCAATACTTATTTTTATTGATTATATACCATTGCGATGTCGGAAAGTGCAAAAAAGAAGAAGTGGCGGCAGTGAAGTAATCTGTATTTTTTATATATACATGTGGCGTCAAAAAAGAGATTACTTCACTGTGCTCGAAAAGACACGGAAAGGATTATACGTTAAAACGGAAGTTGATGATATCGCCGTCTTCCACGGAGTAGTCTTTTCCCATGACATGAAAGCGGCCGGCTTTTTTTATTCCCTCCTCGGAGCCAAGCTCCACAAGGTCGCCGTATTTCATGACCTCGGCGCGGATAAATCCGCGCTGAATGTCGGAATGTATCGCACCGGCGGCCTCCGGGGCAAGGGAATCAGCGGGAATCAGCCATTGCCGAACCTCATCTTTTCCCACAGTGAAGAATGATATCAGCCCCAGGGCGTTCATGCAGAGTCTTGTAAGGAGATGCAGCGCCGGTTCTTCTATACCGGCCTCCGTCATAAATTCATTCTTTTCCTCTTCTGTTTCAAGCTGCGCGATTTCCGACTCCAGGCGGGCCGATATCGTCATGAATACCGTACCGCTTTCGCCGAAGCGCGCTTCGCATGATTGCTGCAGTTCCGTTTTGCCGATATCACCCTCGGCAACGTTAAGCACCACAATCATGGTTTTTATGGTAAGGAAGGGGTATCCGGAAATGAGCTTCCGGTCATCATCGGATACTGTAAGGGTCCTGAGCGGTTTGTCTGATTCGAGGTGGTCCTTGAAGCGGATCATCAGTTCCTCCTCGGTTTTGAGGCCGGGGTCCTTCTGTTTCTGCTTCGCGATCCGTTCCAGGCGTTTTTCTATGAAGAGGAGGTCGTGGAGGACCAGCTCGGAGTTTATGGACTCAATATCGCGCCCCGCATCGATGGAACCGCTCACATGGTATACCGAGTCGTCTTCGAAAGCCCGCACAACATGGCAGAGCGCCTCCGCGTCGGCGATGTCCCTGAAAATGGCGCCGTCCCTTATGGCGGCGGAATCAAGGTCGGGGATGAGTTCCATGTTTATCCTGGCGCGGACGGATTTTTTCGGCTCGTACATCTTTTCAAGTACGTCAAAGCGGCGGTCGAGAATTTCCGCGAAGCCCTCGCCGGCACCCTGTTTCTGCGAACGTTCAGGGGAAACAGTTACCCCTGTAAGCAGTGAAAATATAGTTTTTTTGCCAACCTGGGGAAGGCCCATTATTCCGAGTTTCATGATTATATCCTGTCGTGTGAAGTAGTATAATAATTTGCTGCAGTGCAGTGGAAACACCGTACACGGTGTTCCTGCCGCAGGGGCCGCATTTCAGATTCCGGTTCTGATGATAGACTCTGTATCGGCAATGTGTCTTTGTTTCAATCTTTTTTTGTTTTTTACCGCAGTATTCCTGTTACGGGAGGAATCCACGAAACAGGTAATATAATATAAACAGCTGTCTCATCTGAAGGAAAAGACATATCTTTCACGTGATGTACTTTATGAAAAGCTGAATGTTTTATTAAATTATTGCAAATATTTTATTTTTCTAATATAATTGACAATCCGTATATAAATAATTGTAATGTAACCGATTTCCTGCCATAATTATTATTTCAGCCCGGTGAGAAAATTTCATTGTCTTTTCAGGCTGATGTCTTACTTCAGATTATAACATCGATTGAAAATACTTGTGATATGGAGACATAGAATGGTGGCACGTATTATTGCAATATGTTTTCTGCTGATTATAGCCGTAACGTCGATCTTTTTCTTTATCATAAATTTTACCGTATGGTTGCTGACGGTACTGGTGGACAGGCGCCTGGTAATACTGCAGCAGCTTACCTGTTTCTGGGCGGCATTTTACACCTATATCTTTCCCATGTGGCAGATTCGGGTTTCCGGGCGGGAGAATATCCGTACCGGCGCATGTTATATGGTTACCTGTAATCACCAGTCACAGCTTGATATTCTTGTCATATTCCGTCTGTACTTTCACTTCAAGTTTGGTTCAAAATCTGATATATTCAGGATCCCTCTTATTGGATGGAATATGTATCTGAACCGGTATATCGGCCTGAAGCGGGGCGATAAAGAGAGCATCGCGAAAATGATGAAGGATGCTTCGCGTACACTCGACGAAAAGAGTTCCGTACTGTTCTTTCCTGAAGGAACACGTTCACGGGATGGCGTAATAAAGGAATTCAAACTTGGAGCATTTACGCTTGCAAAGGAAAAACAGGTCCCGATACTCCCCATTGTGGTGACCGGCACAAAGGACGCCCTGCCCAAACACCAGATGAAAACACATGGTGTTCACCAGATCCGGATACGGGTCCTTCCTGAAATACCCTGTTCCGCGTTTCATGACCTTACCGTACAGCAGACGGCTGATATGGTTCGGAATATAATGATAGAAGGCCTTGAAAAACTGGAGGAGGATCTCCGTAACGGTGTTATATAATAAAAGACCGGAACAGGGGATTGTTCCGGTGATGTGCTGATATGGGAAAGAAACAGTACAGGGCAATTCTGTTTGATAATGACGGTGTCCTCATTGATACTGAACACCTCTATTACCGTGCGAACCGTGAGGTCCTCCGCAGTGCTGGAATTGACCTTTCTGAAGAGATGTTTGTAGAATATTTCCTGCGCCAGGGGGAGGGGCTCTGGAAGCTTCTTCCACAGGCGAATTTTTCTCCTGATGAGGTTCAGGGTTTCAGGGATGAAAGGAACCGGATTTATTTTTCCTTTCTTGAAAAAACCGGGGGGCTCATTGAGGGTGTGATGGAAACGCTTCTCACCCTGCGCCGCCGCTGTACAATGGGTATTGTCACAAGCTGCCGGAAGTCCCATTTTGACGCCATGCATGCACGGACAGATATCATCCCGCTTTTTGATTTTATCCTTACACGGGAAAGTTATGAGCATTCAAAGCCCCATCCGGAGCCGTACCTTATGGCGCTGGAGAAAGCCGGAGTAGCGGCGGAAGACGCAGTGGTAGTAGAGGACTCTGAACGGGGCCTTACGGCCGCGAAGGCGGCGGGAATAGACTGCATTGT
>DAOSYC010000089.1:8626-13852 GCA_035380905.1 Spirochaetota bacterium
TCCCGACGGTGTCGCTGTGGCCGGTTCAGGAAATATCTATATAACTGATGAATCGAGCGGTGAAGTCAAAAAGATTGACCCGAACGGCCAGGTAACAGTGGTTGCTGATTTAAATACGATTACCGGCGATACAACACATCCCGATGGTATTACTGCGGTGACGACGGGAACCACCGATGTGCTGTATGTGGCGGATATGGGATCAGCCAGCTCAGGTTTTTCAACTGACGGCAGGATCGTGAAGATAGAGGTTGCAGGAGACGGATCAGTGACTGTTACAGAATCCTTTGTGGACAGCACTGTTCTTAATAATCCAACAGGAATTGCCGCGGACAACTCCGGGAACCTGTATATCGCTGATCAGCAAACAGGGGACGTCTATAAAGTCGCAGTAACCGGAGGGGCTGCGGGTGTACCGCAAAGCCTTACCGATAGTCTTCCGGCAGGTGTGGACCTGGCCGAGCCCCATGGGCTTACACTTGCAACGAACAGTGATAATTCAATAACCCTTTATACCACGGACCAGGGAAGCAGCAGCAATAATGTTGTGCAGATTGACATACCGTCTTCGGGTAATCCCGGTGATGCTGTGGTAACTGAACTGACTCCGGATTCAACAGGTGGTTCAGCGTCTGGTACAACTGACACCGCGACGTTTAATCAGCCTCATGGTATCGGCAGGGATAAAAATGGCGCGGTGTTTATATCCGACGAAAATAACAACAGGGTGCAGATTATAACTCCCGGTGGAAATGTTGTAACCTTTGCCGGAAGCGGTGCATCAGGTGATACCGATGGGGATGCGGATACGGCCAGTTTTAATCAGCCCCGGGGGCTTGCTGTTGACGCGAATGGAGATGTGCTGATCTGTGATTACGGGAATGGTAAGGTAAGGAAGGTTGTTCGATAATTTATTCAGTGCATAAGAGAACCGGTACTCCGGTAAAATTATAAATTATACTGAAACGCTTTCTCTGAGCTTCCATAAAATATCCGGTGTTCAGAGAAAGCGTTTTTGTATGTCGATACAGGAACATTATTCCTCAAACTCCTCCTGCAGTTCCCGCCGGTACCGCCTGAAGTTTTCAACATAGTGCACGGCGGAATGGGCGATGGTTCGCTTCTCCTCATCTGTAATCTGCCGCACAACTTTTCCCGGGGAGCCGAGAACAAGGGAGCCCGCAGGAATTTCCCTCCCTTCAGTTACCAGGGCGTTTGCCCCTATGATGCAGTTGTCGCCGATTACCGCTCCATTCAGCACCACGGCGTTGATGCCGATAAGGCAGTTGCTGCCGATGGTGCAGCCGTGGAGCATTGCCTTGTGCCCCACAGTGACATTGTCCCCGATGGTGAGGGAGTTTGCCTCCTCCGTATGGCACACGCAGCTGTCCTGGATGTTGGTGTTTTCTCCGATAGAAATAGTGTTTGAATCACCCCGTACCACGGCATTGAACCAGATACTGGCGTTGTTGCCCAGCGTTACAGAACCGATCACCGTGGCGTTCTTTGCGATATAGGCGTCTTCACCGGCAAGGGTGACCATTCTTTCTCCGAGTCTGAATTTCATGCTGTTCTCCAATTATGGTGTGTGAATGTGTGTTACACAACAGAAGACCGGGGACGTCAAGAAGAAAGATATATTTTTGAATTGACTGAGTATACCGCAGGATTAAAAAATACATACAATATATGCATGTTGCTGTGCAACTGGAGGGTTCCCGTGAGTATTGAACTGATTGCAGTGTCTGTTTTTTTTGCAGTGATGCTTGTATTGGCTTTTTTATACCGGAAATCTACACTGAAGCACCTTGCCATGATGCCTGATGAAACAATGCTTTTTGAAGAGTCCGGTGTCAGGGTTGAGCAGGCGGGATCGCCCCGGTCCGTACGGTTTCCCAAATGTACCGTAAGGGTGACCAATCACCGGATAATCATTGCCCAGAAAACACTTTTCGGTAATACCATGGTGCTGCGTCATGTGATTACATACAGCCGTTATACAAAGAATACAGACCTTCGGGCAACATTGTCAAAGGGACACCTGATTATGCAGATATCTCCCTCTCAGGTTTCATGCGCGGAAGGCCCAGACGGCACCATAGTAACTATACCAATTCCTGACTCAGCACTGACGAAGGGGCAGTATATTTCCTATACAACGAACCACGGGGAAAAATACCGTGAGATATTCAGCAGATAAGTATTATATGTTGTGGATGGAGTGCCGTTGTTTCAGCCTCCCTCAGTCTGGGTAAATGTTGTATTACTGTACAGATATTCCACTTTTTCCTTATGTTTCATCTCTTCATTCGCCATACGGAGCAGCATTTCTTTCACATCACCTTCAGGTTGAACGCCCGCGAGGCTTTTGTAGAAATTGTATGCGTTTAATTCCCGGTGTGCAGCGAGCAGATATATCTCATTGGTGTTGATGTCTTTCTCGATGTCCGGTTTTTCGATGTGCTCGGCGATTTTGTAATCGATCGGGGCGTCCATCCCGAGAGCCTTCGATTCGATCTGACCGCTGCGGTATGCTTCCAGGAATTCTTTATGTTTCTTCTCTTCATCTGCCAGAAACTTTAAAGTATCTTTTATAGTGTTGTCCTTTACCTTCCCGTGAAGGTCCATATAAAAATCATACGCTGTTTCTTCTTTGACTATTGCAACATTGATGAAGTATTCAAGATTTTTTTCGCTCATTGCATTGTCCTCCGAAATGTAAGAAGTAAATTCAATAATTTAGATTGAGCATCTTGAGTATGATATTATTTGATAAATTGAGAAATGTCAAGCCGTTCATGTGTGATTAATTATACAAAAATTTCCTCAATATTACCTGCCACATCAAGGCCGGCATTGCGTCCGGTGTCCTGGAATATCGTTTTTCCGTGTTTCATTTCCATCAGTGTGATTTTTATTTCAGAAGTCATACTCTCTTCAATCCTGCCGTCCATGAAACCCTGTATGGGAGAGGCAAGGGAGGAGGCATGGTCCCTGGAAACAGTGACCTCAAGACGATGGCGCCTGTTTTCCATGATCAGCGCGACGGTGTCCGTATCGACACGGCACTTCCGGAGTGAAGTTCTGTTGTACGTGGTAAACTGTATCAGGCGGTCATGGAGCCATATTCCCGCGATGAAACCCGTGAAGGAGCTTCGAATCCATGGAATCTTCGCCACGGATGCAAAAAAGGACACCCCGGGTTCGCTGAAGTGATTTGACTGCGTCCATATATAAGCCGACGGGAATGACCGTCCCCAGTCCTTTTCAATATATCCGCGGCCTTTATCGAACAGAATCCTTTTATTACCAGCCTTGAGATAACCATGTAGTTCGTGGTCCATACTCACTACGCCGTGATAGCATTCCATGAAGGGGGCAAAGGAGTAGGGGCCCATAATGCCCGGGGAATACCAGGGTGATGGCCACGGTACATTGCCGGAGAACGTCAGCTCCCCGGAGATGCCGGGAAGGCTGAGCCTGATGTGCTGCGAGGAAAAGTCGTTATCGCCTATATGCACTTCGAATCTTCCTGGGACAGCCGCAAAGTCTGCAGCATCAAAAGCAAAATATTCCGCGCTGTGCTTTTTCCCGTCAAGGACCTGTATAAACCCCTGCCTGTTCTCCGCTTCATCCATGGCAATGCCGGGAATGACAGCAAAGGCGTGTTGTTCGGAATGGTCCACTATCTTGTAGTACCACCCTTCAAAATACCTGCGGCTCTGACCCCACCCGTGATACTGTTCCGGACGAAAGAATGCCTTTATTTTTTTCATAAAAAACATTTCCTTACATGTATTCTTTTTCGGACCCGGCCTCACCGCACATCCCGGAGGGGGACTTCTTGTGCATTACGGGTTCCCGATTGGCCCCGATGACAGAATGTGCGTATGGAGGCAGGAACGGTCTTATCGTAAAAGATACACAACAAACCCCGTAATCAGAAGCAGTGAAAAAAGCATATGGATCATGACCGTCATTTTCGCGGCGCGCTTCAGCTCTTCCGGATTGTTGTGATGTTTGATAATCACTGATGCTGCAACAGGGAAAAGCAGTATGTATGGAATGAGGCTCCCGAGTAACCATAGTGCCGCACCGTGAAAAAACAGGGCCATGCAGATTACATTTGCCGTAATACCGAGCTGCGCGAGAATATACAGGGCCGCAGTGGGCCCCGTGCCGAGGCGTGAAGCAACACCATGTTTCCCGCCAATTTTATCAGCCTCAACATCGATCATCTGGCCCACAATGAGGATGGAAAGGGTGCTCAGCCCCGAAACCGGCATAAGAAGGAGAACATGGCTGTTGAACAGGACATTCTGGCTCACCGCGGCAACCAGTATTGCCATGGGGCCGAAGGAGAACCAGACGGAAATTTCACCGAGTCCGCGGTACGCGAGCTTTACCGGGGCCGCGGTATAAAATTTGCTGAAAAAAGCCCCAACAAAATATAAACCCCAGAGATACGGCCATAGAGCTGTATCGACAAAAAACATGAGTCCAATGGTTGAGAATAATGCAATGATCAGGCCCCCCCGTGCCAGGCGGTACATGGTGCTCATCAGTGACGGGTTGTCCTGGAGTACGCCGGAACCGCCGCTGAATTCATTGCGGTGTACATTGACTTTGTCGGTCCCCTGTATGGTGTCGTAAATGTCGTTGTACACATTGGTGGCAACATGGAGGCCGATGCCGGTAATGAGGACCAGGAAGAAACCGGGTATACTGAAGGAGCTGCGTAATTTTACGGAGAGAAGTGTTCCCGTGATCAGCGGAGCTATTATGGACGATAAAAAAGGCGCCCGTGTCATCTGAAGCAGCGACGGTTTGTTGGTATTCATTCTTTCCTCGTGTGGTAATATTGTAGCCGCATTGTATTGGAGCATTGGTTGTATATACCATGAAGAGAAACACATTACATTACACTTTGCAAATATAAAATTAACTTGACGTGGAATACTTTTACCATGAAAATAAAAGCACTCACTTCTGATGCTCACTATTGTTTCTTCCGTCGAATATCGTACATGGATGATCTGATAACTGAATGAATGGAATTGCTGCCGCAGTATTTGTAATATTTATTCTCGTGCTGTTGTCGCTGAAATATTTGAAGCGCGGCAGCCGGCGGTACATGCTTCTTGTGCGAAAGTCCGTTCACCTCATTACGGGTATTGTCATTTTTATTCTTACGTTCTATGTCGGCAGGGAGACCCTGCTGCTGCT
>DAOSYC010000090.1:0-13829 GCA_035380905.1 Spirochaetota bacterium
CGTATACCATTTCAGCAAAATCATGGAACGCCCTTGCTTCATCTTTATCAGGCTTTCCATCTGGCAGGAGCCCCATCATCCCGGGGTAGCGGGCATCGACGTACAGTCCGTCAAGTGTTTTCATTGTGTCCTTATCGAAATCGACATCAACAAATCCGGATACAAGCTCATACAGGCGAAGCAGTCCGTGGATTTTTGGAGTGTCAGCGAGGTTTTCTTCAAGGACCGCCTTAAATGATTTTTCCACACATTGCTGGGCATGGAACGCGGCGAGATGAGTCAGGTCATCGTCCTCCATCATTTTCTTTACAGCAAGGAGATCGTCACCCGCGGCCCTGATCCATTCGGACGCCAGGAACCTCATAGCAGTATGACGCCTTCACTGATGAGTCTGCTGGAAAAAGCCCCTCCTAATTCCGTAAATTTCCGACTCATGTCTTTGGTGTGTACGATTAAGTCTATTGGAATTTCCTTTTCAATATCGTAAAGGTTCCTTGCCACATTCAAATAAATCTCTTTCTTCTCGCGGAAGTTTTTCGGAATGAACTCGTCTTTTGTTACAACATAAAGATCTATATCGCTGTTCTTTCCGGGATTCCCGCGGGCATAACTTCCAAAGAGAATTACCCTGTATGGATCAACAGGTTTGAGAGCCTGTATGATCCTGTTTCTTATGTCGGTTGAATGCTCCATTTGTTCTATTTGTACTGTATTGAATTGCCGGTGTCAAGTTAAAATGCAGGAATTCCCTCTCCTCATAGAGCGCATTTTCTGTAAGGAGCGCCTCCTCAGAGAGTAGATTTTCCCTGTCCGTCCCCTTCATTCATACAAAAAATCCCCGGGGAAGGGGCCTTGTTTAATGTGATTTGTTACCAATAAAAAATTATATTGACATACATGCTATAACCATCTATCTTCGAATAGTGAGTAATTTATGAATTCAAAAGAAATTGAAAAGATAATTGCCGAACGGCTCGAATCTATCCGGCCGGATAAGGCTATTCTGTTTGGCTCTTTTGCGTACGGGCAACCGGGAGAGGACAGTGATATCGATTTAATAGTAGTCCTCAATAAGCGGGGATTTCCGCAGTCCTATAACGAGAAAATGGAAAATTATCGTTTGATACGCAGGCTGTTCCGTGATATAAATGAAGTTGTTCCGCTTGATATCATTGTATATACTATTGACGAATGGAATTCTTTTATTGCCACAGGAAGTTCTTTCTCCCTGCAAATACTTGAAAAAGGAAAGGCTATTGCGTGAAGAAGAAGGTTCGTGAATGGGTGGAACTTGCACGGATCGATCTTGCTGCGGCCAAGAGACTTTCCGGTGATGATCTGGTTACATCCGCGGCATCATTTCATGCGCACCAGTGTGTTGAAAAACTATTTAAAGCCCTAATAGAAAACGCTGACAATGTTGTTCCTAAAATTCATGACCTGGACCGTCTCAAGTCTCAAATAAAAGGGCCAATTGATTTTGAATTTGACGAGGATATCCTGGATGATTTGAGCAGGCTTTATATTGATTCACGCTACCCGTCTATGATCGGGCTTATGCCCTATGGGAGGCCCACTATCCCTGATACAAAGCGGTATGTGGATTTTGCTGAAAAAGTATTTGAGTCGATTGTTACATTGATCGGGAACAGTGATTAGTAGTTTTAGCCACATAAGAAATTCCTTTCCGCCCAGAGCGCATTTTCCGGAAGGAGCGCCTCCTCAGACTGTAGACTTTCTCTGCCTATCCCCTTCATCCCCAAAAAAAATCTCATGAAAAGGGGCCGTAAATTTTTTTAAAAAAAAGTATTGACGCATATTCATGTTTCACCATTCTTCCCATTCTGACGTAACCTTTCACATCCAACGCGGCATAACGGATTTTGCAGTGCACCTACCGGCAGCAGCACTCCGTAGTATCACGTAATGATGAAACGAATAAAACTTCTTCAGCAGTGCACGGGCAAATTATGCACTGGCTGTACTACTATTGTAATGCAATACTTGCAGGATGTAACTATGGAAATACGGCGTATACAGGAACATGAGATTACCGCAGTCCAGGCGATACTTCCCGAACAGTGGAATTCAAATCTTACCGGATTGTACCGGACGTACCGCAGCAGTGACAGCTTTCAGCCGCTGGTTGCCGTTGACGGCGGGACAATTGCCGCCTACGGGCAGGCCCTTATCTTCGGCGATACCGCGTGGCTTGGAAGCATCAGTGTAAAGAGAGAGTGCCGCCGCAGGGGAATCGGGATGCGGATAACGGAGGAACTGATAGACCGCTGCTACGCGGGGGGAGCGGGGTCCATACATCTCATGGCGACGGACGCCGGGGAACCGCTGTACAGGAAGCTCGGTTTTGTGGATGACACGCTGTACCTTTTTTACAGCGGGCGGTATCATGGACCGGTAAACAGGAATATTCTCCCCATTGAAGAACGCGACAGGGACTGTGTTCTCGATATCAGCCGCAGGGTAACGGGAGAAGAGCGGGACTCAATACTGGATGCGTATCTGTCTTCAGGATATAAGTACCGTGATGACGCGGGCACAATTACCGGTTTCTTCCTCCCCGCTTTCGGCAACGGACTAGTGCTTGCGATGGACGATACGACGGGAATGGAACTTCTGAAATACAAGCACTCCATGGGGGGGACGCTGAGTGTGCTCTCTGAAGAAAACGAATCAGGGGTTGATTTTCTTGAGGCAATGGATTTCCAGCGAATAAACTCCTCAAAGAGGATGTACCTCGGCGCCTGCAGGGAGTGGTATCCGGATAAAACCTTCAGCCGCGGGGCAACATACGCCGGCTAGTGTTTCGAGGAAAGTAAAGAAGGGCCGCAATAAAGAATGCGGCCCCGGTTATATTTACAGTACAGGTTCAATATTTAAAAACCACTGAAAACCTGTATTGATTTTTTTATAACAGGTATACCACTTTTTTTCTGTACTGTAATCTCAACTATTTTGTATAGCCCAAGATTCCCCTGTGTTTTCCTGAAATACCAGAGTGTCGCATCCTCTTTCATGTTGTTGTCATGAGAGATCCCCTCTTCGGGAAACCCGAATGAAATGGCATGGATGTCCCCGTTGCCGGAAAGATACAGAATGGACTTTTTCTTTTTCCCCTCAACGTTTGCAGTAAACTCGAATCCATTGAATGCGGCGCCGTCAAGACGTAATCCGCTCCGCGGATGCCAGCCGCTAATTCGTGAGGCCGTACAGAACTGTTTCAGGTTTTCCGGAATATAAGAATAGTTAAAGCTTTTCCCTACCCCGGTCTCTCCCCTGGTTTTCCCTTTGCGCTGCTTGAAATCGGTAATTGTTTTCGTACAGCGTTCACCATCCCAGGTAAGCTTTGCGCGGTGTTCAATGATGATATCCCTGTTCTTTATCATGGGGTGGAGGACGAGAAGCCGTATCTCCTGAAAGTGGCCCGTGGGTTTTGCATCAATTGATACCACCTGTTGTGAGTATGAGGAAAAATCCCCTGATACGGCCTGTACTTCTGCAATAGAGAAGAACAGAAGCAGTGTTGATGCTGAAACGAGAAATTTTACTAAAAAATTCATTAATATCTCCATATTATTGATTCGATTGTAGAACGTACTATCAGTTTTTGACGAATGAGGGTCAAACAGTTTTTGAAATGAATGCCGCAGGGTTTTCGGCTATCATGATTAAATTGTGCCGGCAATATAATCCCACACGTCTCCCCATGCTTTTGTGAAAAAATGGTCGCCGGCAGTTTCGATGGTGGTGCAGGGGCATCCGTGGTGTTCCGCGATTTCCCTGGTGCGGTCGGTCGAAAACCAGGAGTCATGTCGGGGTAGAATTATCTCACATGGTCTGTTCCTGCCGGAAAGAAGCGGTGACGCGTCAAAGCTTTCCACGAAATATTCCTCAA
Organism: Spirochaetota bacterium; assembly: GCA_035380905.1. Lineage (GTDB taxonomy): Bacteria > Spirochaetota > UBA4802 > UBA4802 > JAGODF01 > JAKQCH01. The sequence goes on from DAOSYC010000090.1 coordinate 3,914, forward strand.
GAAAACTGCCTATCAGAAATTCGCGGGAGGCATTGTCAAGGGCTTCGCGGAACCCGCTGCTGTTCCAGTATTCGTAATCAAGCCACCGCGTATCCCGTAGCACCTCTTTTACGGGGGTATGGTTTTCCGCGCGTGCCGCCAGGAGCACAGTAAACTCATTGATCGAGTTTTCCCGGCACATGAATAGAATTGACTCCCGGGGATTGAGAATCGGGGAAATGAAAAAATATTTTTGAATATTCAGGGATGTTCCGGAAAGCCTCAGTGCGCCGTCGCACCCCGCGCTGTGGGCAATTACTGTAAGGGGCGCTGCTGCCATTCCTGACTCATGGAGATACGCTTCGATGTCGGAGGCAAACCCGTCCCGTGATGGTGATCCCCCTGCGTTGCCGTGGCTCCTGGGGTTGTAGAGGACAACGGAATATCCCATGCCGGCAAAGCGTTCCACGGGGAAGCGGTACATCCGCACATCCACCCCCATCCCGGGCCATACCAGTATGACGGGCCCGGAGTTCCCGCTTTTCACGGACAGCACCTCTATTTCTGAAACAGCACCGGGAACTGCCCACCTGGTAAAATTATCAGGCATCATTATCTCCAAAGTCATGTCATGGGACAGGGCATATCATTACAGGGAGCATGTGTACTGTCAAAGATTTTTACAGCTTTCGGGTCGATACAGCTCTGAGAGATGAAAGCCGGGGTCTGTCCGGTCAGCTCCGGCGCGCTATATCTCGCCAATGATGATATCGCGGAGTTTCCGTTTCGGTACATGATGCACGCCGCTGCTGTCGCGGTAGTAGCGGATGTCCCCGCCTTCGCCGATTTCCTCCAGGACCGCCTCTTCCGCGGGTTTACCCAGTGCAATAACAAGAAGGGGCTCGTACCGGGTGTCGATAGAAAGGGCCCCTCTGAGCGCCGTTCTGTTCGCTGAACCGATGAGGCACCCCCCGAGTCCCTGTTCCACTGCCCCCAGAAGGATGTTCTGGCATGCAAGGCCCAGGTCGCACCAGAGGAGATGTTCCGCAGTACGCACTGTGGTGTCATGAAGGACAATGATGTACGCCGGAGGCTGTTCCTCCGGACCGGGCCCGTCCCAGTCCTTCAGGTACCCCGCCCATTTCAGGTGGGGAAATACCTTTTCCGTACCTTCGGGAGTGTGTACCAGGAGGTAGGCGAGGGGCTGCAGGTTCTGGGCGGAGGCGGATTTGCCTGCCATGTCAACAAGGCCGCGGAGGGTCTCTGCTGAGACCGGCTCGCGGCGGGAAAAACGGCGGTAGCTTCTGTTTCTTACTATGAGGGTTTGCAGATTCATTGCGGATCTCCGTAATTGTATCGAATTACACGGGGAATGATACATGAAAGGAGCTGCCCTTCCCCTGTGTGCTTTCAACAGTAATGGATCCGTTATTTTTTTCAACAAGTTCTTTGCACAGCACAAGCCCCAGGCCGGAGCCCTTTTCGCCGGAGGTCCCCTGTTTCCGTACACTGTCCCTAAGGGAAAACAGGGCGGCAAGGTTTTTTCCGTCAATTCCGATCCCGTTGTCCCTGACGGTGACTGTCCATCGGGTGCCCTGCATCTCCGCGGTTGCCGTTATGGTTCCCCCGGGATGGGAAAATTTAATCGCGTTGGTGAGAAGGTTCCGCCACACAGTCTGCGCCATGCCGGGGTCCGCGGTGATGGAGGCGGATTCGGGGATGTCAATAGTAAGGGATATATTTTTTTTATCCGCCTGAGGGCGCAGGAGCCCGGCGCATTCGGCGAATGATTTTTTCAGGCTTATTTTTTTCGGTGCCGGCATAATACCGTCACGCTGGCTGTAGGACCATCCAAGAAGGTTATCAAGGAGGGAGAGGGCGTTTCCCACAAGGGACTCACCTTCATGTAACACTTTTTTTGTGGTTTCGTTTCCGGATTCACAGTTTCTCCTCAGCACACTGAACATTGACTGGATGGCGGATATCGGCGAACGGAGATCATGGGCAATAACGGAGAGGGTGAGGTCCCGCGCGGTTATAAGCTGTTCAAGCTCTCTCCGCTGCTGCTGCAGCCGCATGTGGGTACTGATGCGGGCCAGCACCTCTTCATTGTCAAAGGGTTTTGTGATGTAGTCATCTCCTCCCGCGTTAAACCCGCGGATTTTATCGTCCAGATCCGTAAGGGCCGTAAGAAAAATGACAGGGATATTTTGTGAATGGGGCTGCTGCTTCAATGTCCGGCAGGTTTCAAATCCGTCAACTTCCGGCATCATTACATCGAGGAGAATAAGGTCCGGTGTCCGCTTTACCACGAAGCCAAGCCCTTCAGAGCCGCTTTGCGCGACGGCAACATTATAGTTGTGTTCCACGAGGAGGTTTCCCAGGAAATTCAGGTTCATTGTGTTGTCGTCTATTATAAGAATAAGTTTCTTTTCTTTATCGGGCATCCGGTTCTCCATTATCGGTGAACGTGAATTCATTCAGCAGATCAGGGAATTTGTAGAGAAGTGATTCAATTTTTTTTACGTCGAAATTTTCAGTATGCATTTTCAGGAGTTTCGCGTACTGTATAAGGGTGTCAGCCTTATGTTTTTTCCCGACTTCAATAAGCTCCTCGGTAAATTCTTCAATGTCGTCAGTGGTTACCACGGTGGTAAGGTCCTCCCAGCGCGGCATGAAGTCCTGACGGAGCCTTTTGATAAGCTCATGTTTGTGGAGTACGCTGATCGCGGGAAGTGCAGGCTGTTCCTGCCCTCCGTGCGGGGAGCCCGGATTCGGATGACCGCTGCTGCCGAGATAGCGCGATAATTCATTGAACAGGTCGTGAATGTTGATCGGCTTCAGGAGAAATCCGTCAAAATAGGGATGCTTCTCGCGATAGTTCTGCTTGAGGCCTACTGAAGCGGTAAGGGCGATTATGGGGATGTCTGATATGCCGGGAGTGGCCTTTATTCTTCGCGCGGCCTCGTCGCCTTCTATTACCGGCATCCTGATGTCCATGAGTATTATGTCAGGTTTGCAGTTCTCCGTGAGTGCAAGCGCCTCCCTGCCGTTTGACGCTTCAAGTATTGTGAGTTCAGTAAAGGACAGCCATTCACGGACAACCTGGCGGTTCGATTCAACATCATCAACCACAAGGACCGTGCCGTTGCTGAATGACATTGCACTCCAGTCAAATGTGTCGGACTGTTTTTCGCGGGTATGTTTCCGCGGCGCAATGGCGATTCCCCGCAGTGTTATATCGAATGTACTTCCTTTGCCGATTTCGCTGCTCACGGAAATTGTGCCGTTCATCATTTCAATAAACCGTTTCGTGATGGTCAGTCCCAGCCCGGTGCCTCCGTATTTCCGGGTGCTCTGGCCGTCCTGCTGGCGGAATGATTCAAATATGACTTCAAGCTGGTCTTTCGGGATTCCTATTCCGGTGTCGCGGACCTGAATGAGTATGTCCAGGGTATCGGGATTGGTGCCGGAGCCGATTTTATGGGCAGAAAGTTCAATGCTGCCCTTTTCCGTGAACTTGACCGCATTGCCGATAAGGTTCAGAAGTACCTGCCGCAGGCGTGTTTCATCAAGCATGAGGTGTGACGGAAAGTCTGTATCGAAATCAATCACAAATTCAATATTTTTTTCTGCGATCTTAAGCTGAAATATCTGTTTAAGCTCGCTGAAGAGCAGGTACGGATCAACAGGTTCCAGGTCCAGCTCCATGCGCCCGGCCTCAATTTTGGACAGGTCCAGAATGTCGTTTATCAGCGTAAGGAGGTTCCGTCCCGCGCTTTTTATGGAATCAAGATACCGTTTCTGCTTTGAGTCCTTCACAAGGGACCCCAGGAGTTCGCTGTATCCGATTATTGTATTCATGGGTGTCCGTATCTCGTGGCTGATGTTCGCAAGGAATTCACTCTTGGCGCGGTTGGCTTTTTCCGCATCCTCCTTGGCCTGCTGAAGGTCCTCCTGTGTCTTCGTGAGTTCGGTTATATCGAGCATAATGCCGAGAATGCCGGCGACTTCGCCCTCCTGGCCGTTGTAGGTGGTTTTGTATACCAGCATGTTCATAAGGGTGCCGTTGGAGTGGGGTATGAGGGCCTCATAGCTCAGCACACCCCCGTTCAGGAGCAGGTCGCGGTCAGCTTCAAAATGGGAATCGGCAATATGTGCCGGCGCGAGGCTCGCGATGGAATACCCTATAATTTTCGATTTCGGGAGTCCAAGGAGCTTCCGGTATTCAGTATTGCACCCGAGGTAGATGCCGTTTTTGTCCTTGTAAAACATCGGATTCGGGATCGCGTCCATGAGGTTTTCAAGAAAATGTTTCTGGCTTTCGATTTCCATCTCGGCATGTTTGCGTTCTGAGATATCCGCAATCTGGAAAATGAAAAGGTTCGGGTGTTCATCAATGTCACGGAGCAGTGCGACGCTGGTGTGTGTCCAGATTGTAGCGCCGGATTTATGTTTATACCGGTTCTCGATCCGGAGAAACTCCAGCTCACGCCGTATAAGTGATTCAAGGGCTTCCATGCTCGCCGGTATGTCTTCGGGGTGGCTTATGATAAAGGGGCTTTGCCCTATCAGTTCATCCCGCTGATACCCGAAGATGTGCGAGAATTCCTCGTTAACGCTTAAAATCTTTTTGTCCGGCCCCACGAGGAGCATCCCCGTGGCGGAGTTCTCGAATATACTCCTGAACATGAGTTCCCGTTCCTGAAGGTCCCGTTCATGCTGTTTTCTTTTTGTGATGTCCAGCATAATGCCGACAATTCCCGCTGGTGAACCGGCTTCATCGCTGAAAGTGGCTTTGAAAAACATGAAGTCCCTCACTGCGCCGTCCGCGCACAGTACCTTGACTTCGCGGGTATCAGTGCCATGTGATGCCAGGAGCACGCTGTCATTGCTTTCGCCAAGGGCGGACAGAATGCCGGGAGTGTGTACCTGCAGTTCTTCGACGGTATGGTCAATTATCCGGTTTTTGGGAATCCCCATTATTTGCGCTGCGAATGAATTGTTGCAGTCCCTGAATATGCCGTCACTGTCCTTGTAAAATGCAGGATTGGGTATGGTGTTGATAAAGGTGTCCAGAAGGCGCAGGTGGCGCCGCAGTATTTTTTCTGTTTTTTTTCTTTTGCTGATGTCAATGAAAAAGATCGCGAACTGGTTTTTCCCGGGGCTGACTGCTTTTATGTCAAACCACCGGTCAAGCTTCGGCGCATAGTATTCATGGGTTACGGGTTTCCCTGTTACCGCGACACGGTTGTACATCCGGATCCACTCGTCTGTGATGTCGGGGACAACCTGCTTTATCGTCTTTCCGATCACTGAACGCCTGAGACCTGTCATGGCTTCAAACGCGGGGTTGATATCGAGAAAACGGCAGTCCACAGGGCTGCCGTAATCATCGAAAATCATTTCATGAAGTGAGAACCCGTCAATGAGGTTCGCGATAAGGTGGTTGTAGCCCTGTGTGCTTTCCTCGAAATTCTGCTGTATCAGTTTCAATTCACTGTTCTCCCGCTCGAGTTCGAGGTTTCTCGCGTGGAGGGTTTCAAGTTCACGGATAAGGTCATCCCTGGGGGCATCGTTCCAGTCTTTTTCGGGATTGGCGCTGATATTCATTGTTTGTGTATCCTTAAAGATCACATCTGATATACCCGGTACTACCGGTTTATTTCAACGTCATCGGTTATAGTTTTCCCCCCGGCGGCTGTGCGGTTACTGGTTTTATATGTATTTTTTGCCGATACCGCTTCTCCTATAATAATAGCATCTATTTTTACCGGTGCAATAATAATTAATGATAAAATACATTTCCGGGTGAAGATGGGGGCAGCGTTGTGCCAGGGCATGGGCCCGGGAGGATTCTGACGTATATGGCATTCGTCATTGTATCGAATATACAATCTTTATCATACAATTGTTGTTGATTTCTGCCGATACTATTGTATACAATACTATAGTCTGAGGTTTTTCAGGGCGGAATGGACAGTCCCTTTTTTGACGGTCTGCTTTCCTGAAACCGGCTGATAACGTGAAGTGGTGTTCCGGGTAAACATTATGAGCGACGCGCTGAATACATTAAATATTTATATGGTGCCCCCGTTTCTTTCTCTTGTAATAGGGATTGTTCTTGCGGTTATTTCCGTTGTGAAGGGGAAGTTTCGCACGGAAAACGTCCTTTTTGCAATGATCTGCATCTGGTATAATCTGATGTCCCCTATCTTCCTGTCCCATCATATTTTCCGCGGGCAGTTCGATACGATTATGCTTATTGAGCGTTCTATCCATTGTGTGTATGTGTTCCTCCCGTCGATTCTGTTTTTGTATCTGTACAAGGCTTTCGGTTTTCAGTTCAGGCCTGTCGTAATTTTTTCATTTGTGTTCAGTGCTGTTATGTCGGTATTAGTATGGACGGAGTATTATTTTTATGGTTTTTATGTCTATTCCTGGGGATACAGCGGCAAGGGCGGTATCGCGTTTCAGATATTCGGGGCGTATGGTTTTTTCGCGATCCTCTATTTTATTTATTTTTTCTGGAAGCGCCTGAAAGAAACTGAAAATGTAACTGAGCGTTTAAAGCTGCGGTATATACTTCTTTCATTTCTTGTTATCTCATTTCTCACGCTCCTGAATGTTCCGGCTATCAGCGGCATTGATTTTTATCCCTTCGGCAATTTTATGTTTATACCGCTGTCCATTATGGCATACGGGGTTTTACGGTACCGCCTGATGGACATCCGCAGCATTCTTCATGTGACGTTTATCTGGATAGTGATTTCATCATTAATTCTGCTTCCCAACGGTATTCTCTTTTACCTGATCCTGCCATGGATGAAGCAGCAGAATGCGGTGATGCTGTTTCTGCTGCTCTTTTTCTGGTTTACTGTAAATTACCTCTACGTTTCCAGAATGCAGCCGGTAATAGACCAGTTCTTCAATAAAAGGCGTTACGATCTGAGAAGACTTGAGATCCGGTTCATTGAGAATATCTCCTACCTGCTGACCCTTGAGGACCTGGAACAGGAGTATGGGAATGTTATGACAAAGGCCCTCCAGGTAAAACATGCGGCCCTTATGCTCCGTGCCGGTGACACCCTGACGTTCATGAACAATGAAGGGCGGCAAGTCGCAATTGATCCCGATATTCTCGAGTGGTTTCTCGGGGCCAACCATCTTGTGGAAAAGAGCATGGTGGAAACAAACCCCTATTACACCGCGGTCAAAGAAAAAATGCTCCCGCTTTTTGATGAAATGGGGTGTGCCTATATTATTCCCCTCATCCAGATACAGAATGATGAGCTCGTGGGGATATCGTTCCTCGGGGAAAAGCATAATCTGAAACAGCTGAATTCCGATGAAGTGAAATTCATTAACGACATACGGTCAGCGGTGGCGGTGTCGATATCGAATTCAAGAATGTATCAGGACCTTACGGATTTAAAGGATAACCTTGAGCTGAAAGTTGCCGACCGCACCGTGGAGCTTCTGTCTGCGATGGAGGAACTCGAGGCAATGAATGATGCCCTGGTGACCACGAATGAGGAGCTGGAAACCGCGCACCGTATCGCGGCGCTGGATATGGATATGGCTGCCAATGTACAGACTTCGATGTTCCCGAAGAGCCCTCCCCGGGTACCCGGGTGGGACATCGCATTTGAGTTCCGCCCCATGTCCGGAGTCTCCGGAGATTTCTATGATTTTTACGAGGAAAACGGGGAGCTGAAAGGGGTGTCCCTGTTTGATGTGTCAGGGCACGGCATTGCGTCGGGGCTTATTACCATGATTGCCCGTTCGGTGATTCAGCGTAATTTTTTCTCCCGTAATGATGAGAAACTGAGCGGTATTCTCGAGGAGGTAAACCGGGAGCTTGTATTTGAGCTTGAAAAGGTGGATAACTATCTGACGGGCATGATTCTGCGTTTCGACGGCGATATCGTTGAATATGTCAATGCGGGGCATCCTGAACTTCTGATGAAAAAGGGAATGTCAGGTACTGTTCGAATGGTTGTGCCGAAGGACGGGGATTTTAAAGGGTCCATCCTCGGGATAGGTGAAATTGATCATTCTATCAGGGGCCTGAAATTCCGGATGGAGGAAGGTGACAGCCTGTTCCTTGCAACGGATTGTATTTATGAAAGCAGCAATAATGGAAAGCAGGAGTATGGACAGGTGCGCCTGGAAGAGGCCTTCGGGTCAGCACCGGAAATCGGTACCGCACATGAAATTTTGCAGTACATCCTTGATGATTTCTCCCGGTTCATTGCGGACAAGCCGGTATCAGATGATCTCACGGCGCTTGTTATCAAACGAACCGCCCGCGTATAACAGTACGCTCCTGCGTACGCGGAGTTTGACAGGGGGATGAGCTGTGGAGACGTCAGAAAACTATTGTATATTCAGTCCCGTTTTCGGCGTTGAGCGATATCTCCCCCTTCAGCTGAATTGTAAGGGAAGAGACCAGTTTGAGGCCGAGGGTGTCAGTGTTTTTTATGTCGATACCTTCCGGCATTCCGATGCCGTCATCGCTGAACACAAGGACATGTTTTCCTTCTTCATTTATTGAGCAGGTGATATCAATTGCCCCTTTTTCCCCCGGTGAAAACGCGTATTTCAGAGAGTTTGAAAGAAGTTCATTTATAATCAACGCGCAGGGTATGGCGGTATCAATACTGATGAAAATATTGTGTGCCCTGACCGATATACTGATATTCGCACCGAGTTCATAATAAGTATATTTTATTTCCTGGACCAGGGTGTTGATGTAGTCTTCGAAATCTATTTCCGAGAGGTTCTCGGATTTATACAGCTTTTCGTGGACAAGGGCCATGGAGCGTACCCTGTTCTGGCTGTCTTCGAAGAGCTTTTTATCTTTTTCGTCGATAATGTAGTTGGACTGGAGACTCAGGAGGCTGGAAATGATCTGCATGTTGTTTTTTACACGGTGATGGATTTCCTTCAGCAGTATTTCTTTTTCCCTCAGGGCGCGGTTCGTGTTTTCCTGAAACATCCTGGCGTCGGTAATGTCCTGCCCCACGGACTGGTATTCCACAAGATTTCCTTCGTGGTCAAACAGCGCCTGGTCTATCCAGTGCTGCCACCTGGTTTCACCGCCTTTTTCCACTCTGTGTTCATATGACACAACAGGGTTTGCCATGTTGAGAGAACTGAATGTTCTTTTTATCTCCTCTTTCTCGTTGTCGGGTATCATGTCCAGAAAGCTGGTTCCAATGAGATCATTTTTGGTTTTGCCGAAATAGTCACAGTAGTGGGTGTTCACGTAGGTAATAATCCCGCTCAACGGCAGAAATCTGCAGATCATTATTGGTATGTTCTCGACTATGCCCCGGTAACGGTCTTCGCTCTGACGCAGTTCATGATGGGTTTGTATCCATGTTTCCTGGTCTATGAGCAATATGCATATGATGACCGTCGCGGCAGGATATATGAGAAGCACCGGAATATATATTGACCTGAGTGTCGTAAGGCGCAGTCCTTCCGGCAAAAATGAGGTGCATGCCAGCATTGCAAGGTGGACAATCAATCCGAAAACAAAAAGGTGTATGAATTGTATCATGTGGGGCTTTCTTTTCCGCAGATAATGATACACGATACCTGCAGCGGCAGCTTCGGTTATTACAGCTATCCCCATATTCATGCCGGGGCCTCCCAGCCAGATCCGGTACGATGCTGCCATTAGCCCTGATACAATCGCAGCAATCGGCCCTCCGAAGAACCCCGAAATGCTTATAATGATTGAACGCCCGTCAAACACAAGTCCGGGTTCCAGCTGGAATGAGTTGAGAATTGCAACAATTGAAATTGCTCCGAAAAGGATACCGGAGTAAATTTTAAAAAGCAGGGAGTTATAATCCAGCAGGCGGTATAGAAAGCTGTACAGGAGAACAAGAACAAGAATCATCGAAATGTTGTTTATTAATTCTGA
>DAOSYC010000091.1:0-10645 GCA_035380905.1 Spirochaetota bacterium
TCCTGCCGGTGCGCCTCGACAATAAGTGATGTCGATACAAGCCCCCGGTTCATGAGGGCATGGACACGCCCGTGGGCGGGGTTCCGGTCAACCATGTGGTCAAGGGACTGAAGGCGTTCCCGCAGGGTATTGTACTGTACTGTCCATGACGCCCGGAGAGAGGAAATCTTTTTTGCAGCAGCTGATACCTGCTCTTTCGCAAGGGCCACGCCTCTTTCAGCAAATTCCCGCTCCCCCTGGTTCTGATGATACAGGGGAATGGAAAAGGAAAATGATACTCCCCCCCTGGTCTCCGTCCCGTCATTACCGCCGGAGTGGGCGATGGAGGGGCCTATCCGGAGGTCAGGCCAGGGGAGTGACTCCGCCAGGACCTGCCTGCCTTCAGCTTCCAGAATTATTTTTTCGGAAAGTTCTGCATAGGGGCCTTTCCCCGTATTCACCGGTATTTCGGGCCACGATGAGGGGAGGGTGGTTACTTTTTTTATCTCATCTTCCCTTATTCCGGTGAAGAGGGTAATGTTTCTGATCAGAGATGTGTGCTCTGCTGATATACCGGCGAGGATTATTCTGTTTTCATCAAGTACGTTCCGGAATATATGCCGGCTTATCTCCAGTTCGGGATTCAGCCCCGGGAGCCGGTTGTATTTCCGCAGCTGGGCGCTGTAGGTGCGGATTGATTCTTTTACTGCTGCGGTTTCGTGCTGTATCTGCCTGAGCCGGTAGAGCATGGTGATGAGCTCTTTTACGATGTCCTGTTTTTTTATCAGGATTTCCAGCTCTTTTCGTTTGTAGAGGCTCCGGGCAACAGCAACACGGGCATTTCTCCTGCCTCCGGTTTCGAAGGTATGAAAGAGGGTATACTCCCCTTCGACTCCATTTTCGTCGGGACTGTAGAGCAGGCGGGAGTTGAATTCAAGGTTCGGCACCTGCGCCGCGCTCCGGGAAAGGGTTTTCTTCTGTTCCAGCACCGCAGTGTACACTGCGATATCGGGGTGGTTACGCAGGGCCGCCTGAATGAGGGTTTGCAGTGATTCATCATGTGGAGGGATATTCTCCGCAGGAACGGCGGCATTCTGTATTAGAGTAAAAAATATTACAACGGTAACAAATATATGGCGCATGAAGTACTCCTGTAATTACACAAGTTGGTACAGCAAATGCTGCAGCAATTCAGAATGTGAAATGGTGTGAAAAAATTCTTGTGGGAAAAACAGGTTTATGCGGGAGGCGCCCTTTCAGACTGCAGTGAGAAGATAATGTCTTTTCGCAGTGTTGTATCGACCCGTAAAAAATATTCCGTTGTGCGGTATCTGCTTTGCGAAATTATTGTAATCAATACCGCAGATGCAATGCCCGGCTTACGGGAATGGGTTGAGTCGGGAATAATTGAACGTGAATATAGATACTCAAGAATGGATGTTCCGTCGCAGTGTTGTTCGCAATGATGGACGGATGCTGAAACTTCGCTGCAGGAGAAAAATATCCGGTGTGCACAATACTCATGGTGATGTCCGTGTATGTGGACGGGGCACAACACTGCCAGCACCAGAATCTGGAAATTGAACAAAAGGAAGAAGGATATATTTCGCGTTTTTTTCTTCATTAGTTTCGTGAATACATTATATAATACCCATGATAGCATTGTATCAAAAAATGTCAATAATATGCATACTATTTCTTTTCTCCTTGCCTGCCCTGAACAGGTTATGTACTATCGCTGGAAAGTGAAAATGTATACCCGCAGCTTTTAATGAAGGGGAAAGGATTTCAATGAATAACGCAATAAAAATTCCAGAATCGCTGCCGCTCCTTTCGCTGTACATGAAACAGTACGGCGCCCTTGCACCGGACCCTCTGTGCCCGGAGTTGCGGGTGTGGAACACCTTTGACCTCACGGGTTTATGGCAGACCGCATACGAAAGTGACCGGAATGCCCCGGTCCCCTTCTGGGCGATCATCTGGCCCGGGGGGCGGGCACTTGCCCGCTTTATTCTGGATAACCGGAAACTGTTTTCCGGGAAACGGGTCCTTGACGTGGGAACCGGGAGCGGCATTACCGCAGTGGCTGCGGCAAAGGCGGGTGCGAAGGTGACCGGCATGGACATTGACCGGGCGGCGGTTGCCCTCGCGGAAATCACCGCCAGAGAGAATAAGGTAAAATGCAGTATTGTTGCGCAGGACCCCTTTACGATGACCCCGGATGAAATGAGGGAGTATGATATCATTCTCGCGGGAGACCTTTTCTACAGCGAGTCCCTTGCGGCTTCGTCAATCTCGTTTTTCAGGAGCGCCGCGGGTGCCGGAGTGGATAACTATGTGTCGGACGGCGGCAGGACCTTCAGGCCCACAAAAGGGTTCCGCATACTCCGGGCAATGCGGGTGCCGGTATTCAAAGAAATCGAGGGAGTCAGCGAACGGGACGTGAAGATCATGGCCATTGAGACGGTATAACGGAAGCAGCGGTTTACCGTGACGGGTTGTGCCAGCAGAGTTTTATATCCAGCACCGGGCTCCCGTCAATTGCGTCGAGTCCCTCAACAAAAAGTGTTGTTCCTTCAATTCGATCAAGCCGCACATCCTGAATTGCGAGTCCTGAAAGGCGGTCCGGCGTCCGTGATGCAAACACACCTACCTTTTTCCCGTCAAGGCCGCGCCGGAACACGGATTTCACCGGTTTCGACTCATGGAGGTGATAAATGACAGTAATATATGTTTCATCTTCCAGCTTATACATGAATGGTTTTTGTGACGGGTTAAGTTCTATTTTTGAGACATCGCTTTTATTTTTTACGCCGAACCGGATGCTGGCACGTTTCTGGGTATTCCGCACAATTCCTATGGGATACACTGGTACCGGCTTTACATCGCCGTACATGCACTGATGACATATGTTCTTTCCGTCAACAGAGCACATGTCCGAACTTTTTTTCCTTTTTCCACATTGTGAGCATTGTGCTTCCATTCGTTGTACCTTTTTATGGGAATAATTATCACCGGAATCCCGGGAACAGATTTTTTCAAGACAAAATTGTAACGGTACGGCGTTTGTATTTTCGCGCTGACAGCCCTTTTTGTTCTACAGGTAATGGGAAAAATCGTATTATTGATAATAATATTGGTATTTTATGTAATCGGTGCTTGACTTACCTGTGATGTGCGATATATTGATAATGAAAATCATTGTCAATAAGGATTTTCGTGTTCAGAGATAATAATTTCCGGAACTGTTTATTTTTTTGTTTTTTACTGAAAATGATTTTCATTGCCATTATATTTTATCGTATAGGGAGGTGGAATACATAATGAAAGTATGTATAACGTCAACAGGTCCTGATTTGAGTTCTCAGGTCGATCCGCGATTCGGCAGATGCGGCTATTTTCTGTTTATCGATACTGAAACGCGTCAGGTGGAAGCTGTCAATAATGAGGCAGCGGGAGCGAGTGGTGGTGCGGGTATCCAGTCTGCACGGTTTGTATCAGAAAAGGGTGCAGAGGCTGTTATTACGGGGAATTTCGGCCCCAATGCGACTTCCGTGCTTCAGGCGTCAGGAGTAAAGATGATTATCGGTGCGCAGGGTGTAACCGTGGAAGAGGCCCTGGGGGGATTTCAGAGCGGGGTGTACAGGGAAGTGAACGCCCCTTCTGTGGAGTCGCATTTCGGGATGAAATCTCCTTCCCCTGGTGGAACGGGAATGGGTACCGGGAGAGGCCAGGGGTCCGGCCGCGGTATGGGCTCAGGAAGAGGCATGGGGTCCGGACGTGGCATGGGCGGAGGAAGAGGTATGGGCATGAATGTTCAGAACCAGTCAGGCGGCATGCAGTCACCTGGGGCGAACGCTGCTCCCTCCTCACGGAACCAGGATGATATCGCTTCTCTAAAGGAGCAGGCGAGGCAGCTGGAGGAAATGCTTGCAGATATTAAAAATAAAATCAGTTCCGTTGAAAACGGTGAATCATAGCAAGTAACTGTTTTCGTCTGTGAACGCTGTACGGGATGGTACGTGTGCGTCCTTCGGCGAACAATATCCGGGGATCATGGTGCCTGTGAAAGGACCCATTGCACCTATGGAAGAACAATTTACGGTAAGGAGTAGTATATATTATTATGAAGAAACAAACAACTGTAGTAATCTCGAGCGGCAAAGGGGGTACAGGGAAAACCTTTATATCGACAAACATAGCCCGTGTCCTGGAGCAGGCAGGCCGTACTGTCCGGTATCTTGACTGCGATGTTGAAGAACCCAACGGCCATCTGTTTTTGAAGCCGGATATAACACGGCGGGAGGATGCGGCAGTATTTTCCCCCGTTGGTATTGATACGGAGAAATGTACCGGCTGCGGCCTCTGTGAAACGCACTGTAATTATAATGCAATTGCGGTAATAAAAGGGAAGGCGCTTTTTTTTCAGGACCTGTGCCATATATGCGGCGCCTGCACCCTTGTATGTCCTGAAAACGCGATCATTGAAAAGGACAGGGTAATAGGGGCCGCGTTACATGGCGCCAGCGGTTCAATTGATATGCACTATGCTGAGTTAAAAACCGGGGAAGGAGGGATGTCGCCGAGGCTGATAAAAAATGTGAAAAGAAATATCGGTGATGGCATTAACATCCTTGATTCACCTCCCGGGACATCATGTCCTGTTGTGGAAACTGTCCGTGAAGCGGATATTTGCGTGCTGGTTACCGACCCGACGCCTTTCGGGCTCCATGATCTGAAATTGTCTGTTGATATGTGCAGAGAAACAGGCATTGAACCCGTGGTGCTGGTGAACCGCGCGGAGGAACACTATGCTCCACTCCGGGACTATTGCCGGGACGAACAGCTTGAAATCATAGGGGAGATACCGGACGACCGCGCCATCGCGGAATGTTATTCTGTCGGGGAGATGGCAGTCGAGAAATTACCGCAGTATCGTGACACTTTCAGAGAGATAGCGGAAACAATACTGGCGCGTTCACAGGAAACACGTCCTCCGTTGAAACGCGGCGGGGGGCAGCGGCACATCACCGGTTCCAATCTGATAGAAGTTGCCGCGAAGAGTTCTTCGTCCGGGACCGTGTCGAAAGAAGTTGTGGTTATAAGCGGGAAAGGGGGAACAGGCAAGACATCCATCGCGGCTGCATTCTGCGCCATTGAAAAGAATATTGTTATTTCCGATTGTGATGTTGATGCCGCGGACCTTCACCTTGTGCTGTCCCCGGAGATACAGGAACGCGGGGCGTTCAGCGGCGGGGTCATGGCGGAAATTGATCCTGATAAATGTACCGGCTGCGGTGAATGTATCGCGCACTGCCGGTTTGACGCGATAAAGGAAATTGAGGCGGAGGGCCGAATGGTATGCCGGGTAGAGGAAATTGCCTGTGAAGGGTGCGGGGTGTGCTCCATTGTGTGTGACTATGACGCGGTAACCAGCGAGGTTTCGATTAATGGCGAATGGTATGTGTCGGAAACACGGTTCGGCCCCATGAGCCACGCGAGGCTTGGTGTGGCGGAGGAGAATTCGGGAAAACTGGTAAGTCTTGTGCGGAACAAAAAAAATGAGCTTGCTGACAGGTTCAGCATCCGGAAGACCCTGGTTGACGGGTCCCCGGGCACAGGGTGCCCTGTTATTGCGTCAATTACCGGGACCAATTATGCTCTGGTTGTTACGGAGCCCACAGTTTCCGGGATTCATGACCTGGAACGGGTTCTTGATGTTATAAAATTCTTCAATGTTGCATGCGGTATCATAGTGAATAAATCCGATCTGAATCCCGGTAAGTCGGAGGAAATCAGGAACATTGCCGGTGAACGGAATGCCGATTTCCTCGGAATGATTCCCTATGACAGGTCAGTGACCCTTGCGCAGATGCAGGGACTCCCGGTTATTGAGTATACTGATAACGAAACAACAAAAAAGATCAGGGAGATCTGGGAAAAGGTGTCCTCGGTGCTTGACGCGGACAGATAAGGCGCCACACCCAACAGGAGAGCGTACACATGTTCAGAAACAGAAATCGAAGGGGAAGCGGCAGAGGCAGGGGCTGTGGATGCAGGGAGTGTATCTGCCCCCGGTGCAAAACCGTTATTCCCCACCAGCAGGGGACACCGTGTTTTCACGTTCAATGCCCCCGCTGCAATACGCCCATGATGGCACGACTCAGGTTTGAAGAAGAAGCCGGAAACAATGAATAATGATAATCAGAAAAAACTTCTCCGGGGGGGCCGTGTTGCTCTCGGCGCGTCTGCTGCAACGCTGGTTCTTGCAGTCGTGAAATATGCCGCAGGGAGCTACTATGCCAGTGATGTGCTGATTGCGGATTCTCTGCATAGTTTTGCTGATACCGCCGCAATCGTCGCCTCCGCCTTCGGGTTGTATCTCGCCCGAAGGCCGAAGAACAACAGGTTCCCCTATGGACTATATAAGGCGGAGACGCTGGCCCTTCTGTTTGTGGGGCTTTTTATCGCCTATGCCGGGGTGGATTTATTACGGGAAGGATATGGTATCATTACATCACCGGTACGACCTGCTGATCTTCAGTGTGTCCCTGTTCTTGTGGCGTTATCATCAATGATTATTGCGGTAATAATTGCGTTCATTGAATTGAAAACATCACGGGATATAAATTCCAGGTCCCTTGAGGCAAACGCAAAGGAGTCGTTTCTTGATATTGCGACATCTTGTATCGTCCTCGGCGGTATTGTCCTTCCGTCGTTTCATGTCCCCTATGTGGAAGGAGCCGTGATCATTATTATCTCCCTCATTGTTTTTAAAATCGGCGCTGAAAATATTTTCCACTCGATTCTGGTGCTCCTTGACGCGGATACAAACAGGGAGCTCAGAAGTGAGCTTGAGTACTGTGTTGCCGGTGTTCGAGGCGTTAAGGGCGTGAGCCAGGTCAAGATACGGGAAACGGGACCTTTCAAAATTGTTGAGCTTGAGATACTGGCATCACCCTCTGCGACAGTCTTTGCCGTTGACCATCTTGCGGATACAATACGAAATACCATTTCCCGGGAGTTCGATAATATTGAAGGAATTTTTATTGATGTAAAGCCCGCCAAAAACGAGGTGTACCGGGCGGTCATTCCGGTAAAAAATGTCAGCGGCCTTGATTCCCTGGTGTACAGTCACTTTGGAAAATCGAAATATTTCATTATAATAACAATCCGTGAGGGTGAAGTTGAAATTGAAGATTTTTATTTAAATGAATTTCTGGGAAAGGACAAACACATCGGGCTGAATGTTATTAAATCAATCATTCATTATAATGTTGACCTTCTCTTAACGGTAGAAATCGGAGAGATATCATTTCATATCCTGCGGGACAATCTGATAGATATATATAAGGTGCCGGAGGGCGATGTAATGGTAAAAGATGTTGCACGAAAATTTCTTGAAGGGAAACTTGAAAAAATAGACAGCCCGACCCATTCATCAGACAGTATCACACCTCACGATTGAGGAACGGAATATACCTGAGGATATACCATGCGGAATAGTATGTAACGGCCTGGCCGGAGATTATGTATGGCAGAAGATGATTCTTGAGAACTATAATTGTGTATTGCGGTCAATGGTGGTGCTGAGATGAATTGCGATACACGCTATTTTCTTCGTATGAAACCCGCCTGCATGTTCAGGTCAGGAAGACCCGAAGGGTCTGTGTTGTCCCGTATAACAGCATACACAAAATACAGATATTCCTCACCGCGATAGGTGCACAGGGTCGGCTCCCCGACAGCGATAATTGAACCGATGTGAGTTGAGCTGTCCTTCCCGAGAATCTGTACCGGTGTTCCCCAGTTTGACGTGTTCCCGTATCCCGCAGTTGTTTTCTCTCCCGAGAATGATGACATAAAAATATTCGTGTCCCTTGTGAAATATAACGCGGTGCCGTTAAAAAAGGGCTGAATCTCCTCCGCTCCAGTGTTGACCGGTGAGGGTAGCACTACTTTTGTCCATGTACCGGAAGGGAAACTGCCGGAGAGGACGTACACTGAAATCTTTTTATAATCGTCGTCATTATCAGTAATCGTGTCGTCACCATCGTATTCGTCATCGGTCCATATTGAGTTTACCGTTCCATCTGCAAGATAGTACAGGTGGGGGTTCCCCTGTGTCCCGTGGTTCCCGTCAGTTCCCGTTGATCCGAAATCGATGAGTACCGCATTGAACGGCGTACTCCTGTTTGATATCCATGATGATGCCCCGGGTATGTATTTCCCCGGGATGGTGTTCTGTCCGGGTGTTATTGTTACGGTGTATACATCATATTTGCTGTCCACTGTTCCAGCGGCAACGCCTGAAACTGTCGGTGACTGCTGTGAGGAGTCATCCATGCTGAAAACCATGGTGGCTGTCCCGTCGCTGTTCATTCTGAAGCTCATGCCGAATGGATTTATTATTGCGTCATTTTCGTCCTGAAAGGCAATGTAAAATGGTTCCGCGAATGTACCGTCCTCCTGACGTTTAAAACCGTAAAACATCGTTACAGGCGCAAAAAACGGAAACGTGCCTTCACTTAACTGATAGAGGTTTGAGTTGTGCAGCAGGGTGCCATTCCTGAACCGGCCGGAAAAGAATCCCGGCCTTTCAGGAGATGAAACCGGGCCCTTTGTACAGTTAGTCCAGATATGGGTGTCACATGGGGATGTTGCCAGTGAGTTCCCGCAGTCAAGGATGGAAAGAATAATTCCGCTGAAATAGTGGGGGCCGTACTGCACAAAGAGGTACTCACCGTCGGGACTGATGGTGACTCCGTCTTCATATCCTTCGGTGTTCACGTAATTCCCGGGTACCGCCATGGGCTGCCCCCAGTCCGAATGGACAGAGAGGAGCACCAGGGCTGTCCTTGTTACGGATGACCCGTTATATGATACCGTAACAGGGTATTCTCCGGTTTCAGCGGGAATAACGGTAAAGGAATAGGTGCCGTCACCATTGTCTGTAATGGCCGAAACCGTACCTTTGGGGACAGAACGCTCCAGGACAGCTCCTGTTACCGGCGTGTTATTTGTTCTGACTGTGACGGTCACTTTAAACGGATCAAGGCCGGCGCTGTCAATCCGCTCAAAGGAGAGGGATACAACAGTAGTGTCGGAATCGGAGGAGCTGCCTCCGCAGCGAAATCCGGTAAAGAGCAATATGACAATTGCCGGTATTATTACGATATACTTTTTCATTATAGTTCTTTAACTGCCATTATATATACTATCAAATTTCTGTATATAAATACAAAAAAAATATTTTTTTTTACAATCCCCATGTCCGGGAAAATAAAGCCATAGCCGAAGGTGTGTGATGATAATCAATATAGAGGGTGATACGGTTCGGTATAGTGACATCGCGGCCTTGAAGGGAAAAGAAGTTGACCTTGCGCTGAAAAAAAACTATTATTTTCAAATCAAGATTTATGAATCCCGAACAGACAACAGGCACGGGAAACTATATGGCAAACCCTGATATGATAAACGATAATCCGAAAACAATTCTTCTTGTAGAAGATGAAGCCATTATCGCGATGATGGAGAAACAAACGCTCGAGAAGTACGGATATAACGTAATATATGTGAATACAGGTGAAAAAGCAGTGCAGACTGTACAGGGGGCGTCGGGGATTGATCTCATACTCATGGATATTGACCTTGGACGGGGTATGGATGGTACTGAAGCAGCTGAGATAATTCTCAGAGAACATGATCTCCCGCTGGTGTTTTTATCATCCCATATTGAACCGGAAATTGTTGAGAAGACCGAAGGAATTACCTCGTACGGCTATATCGTAAAAAACACCGGTGAAACAGTACTCATTGCATCTATTAAGATGGCGTTCCGGCTTTTCGAAGTGAAAAAGAAAGACGAAGCAAAAGAAAAAGAGCTGTTTCTGCAGTCCCTTATCCTGGATCAAATTCATGACAATGTGACGGTAACTGATTTTGAAGGGAACATTATGTATGTGAACAGCGCCGTGGTGGATATGTTAGGACGTCCGCGGGAACAGATACTGAACCAGTCCATTGAAATTTATGGTGAGGACCCCGGGCAGGGAGCTTCACAGAAAGAGATACTTGCAGCGACATTGCGGGACGGAAGCTGGCAGGGAGAAGTCGTCAATTATAATACCGATGGTGAGGTCCGGATACTGCTGAGCAGGACCCAGACTATCCACGATCAGCATGGTAATCCCATCGCGCTGTGCGGCGTATCATCAGATGTTACTGTTCAGAAACAGACTGAAGAACGTATGCGTGTCATGTCGGAGATGCTGGATAATGCACCGAGCTCAATAACCGTCCATGATTCCGGGGGCAGGTTCCTGTATGCGAACCGTAAGACGTTTGACATACATGGTTACGAAGAAGCTGACTTTATGTCAAAGAACCTGAGTGAAATCGACATTCCTGAAAGTAGTGAACTCTTCGCGAAAAGAGTACGGCAGATAGAGGAAAACAGGGAAGCTTCCTTTGAAGTAGGTCACTACAGGAAGGATGGCTCAGTTCTTTCCCTTGAGGTTGTGGCCAAGAAAGTGAGCTGGGGAGGTCAGCCTGCGATACTGAGCATCGCCACTGATATTACCGCACGGAAGCAGATAGAAGAGTCGTTGAAAGAGAAAACCCGTTTACTGCAGAATATCACCGACAACATGTTTGACCTTGTGGC
>DAOSYC010000091.1:10745-13745 GCA_035380905.1 Spirochaetota bacterium
AATGATGAAAATGGAAATGTGGTGGAGTTGCTTTTCAGTTCAAGGGATGTGACTGATCGGAAAAAGGTTGAGGAATCACTTCGGGAAAGCGAGCAGAAGTATCGTCTTATTTTCGAAAATTCCCCGCTGGGGTTGCTTCATTTTGATTCGGAAGGAGTCATCACCGCATGTAATGATAATTTTGTGGGCATCATCGGGTCTTCACGGGAAGCGCTCATTGGACTTAATATGTGTACACTTCCTGACAGGAACATCGTTGCCGCTGTCAAAGACGCCCTGGAGGGACGTAACGGGTTCTACGAAGACAATTATCATTCCGTTACCGCGAAAAAAGTTACCCCGATTCGGGCGTTATTCACGACAATAAGGGACAATGAGGGGAATTTTCTCGGGGGTACAGGAATAATTGAGGATGTCACGGAACGCTGGAAGACGGAAGCCGCGTTGCGGGAAAGCGAATCATTCAAGAGTATACTTCTGGAATCACTTCCTGTTCCTGTGTTTAACAAGGATGCCGGGGGGCTGTATCAGGGGGTTAACAGGGCTTTTGAGAATTTTTTCGGAGTCGGGAAAGAGAAACTGGTCGGGAAATCCGTGTTTGATATTAATCCACCTGAATTTGCCAGAACGTATCAGGAGAAAGATGCGGAGCTTTTTTCGCAGGGCGGAATACAAGTGTATGAGTCTCAGGTCAGGAACAATATGGGAGAAATACGTGATGTTGTATTTCACAAGGCTGCCCTTACCGATGCTTCAGGTAAGGTGACGGGCCTTATCGGCGCGATACTTGATATTACGGAACGGAAAAGAGCGGAGGAAAAACTCAGGGTAGCTGAAGATATGTACCGGAACATTTTCATGAACTCTCAGATAGGGCTGTTCAGGTCTGAGGTGGATACAGGTGTGATTGTTGACGCCAATGACGCCTTTGCCGTATTCGCGGGTTTCAGTGACAGGGTTTCCCTGCTGGAAGCTTCATTCAATGTCACGGAACGATATATCGACCCGGTTCAACGAAACAGGATTATTAGAGCCTTAAAGGAGGGTGGCGAGGTCCATAACTTTGAAACTCGTTTCAGAAAAAATGACGACACTATAATCTGGATCAGGTTTTCCGCGAAGTATAATAAAGATAAGGGCTGGATTGAAGGGGTAGCTGAAGATATTACGGACTGGAAAGGGGCAAATGATGCCCTGCGCGAAAGTGAAGAGCGATACCGTCTGCTGTTTCAGTATTCACCTCTCGGGATTTATGTCGCGGACAGGGACGGAAATATCCTGGATGCCAACGAGCGTCTCCTCGCGATTCTGGGTTCACCATCTCTTGAGGCAACAAAAAAAATAAATGTTCTGACATTTCCGGTTTTAATTGAGAGTGGGTATTCCGATGCATTTAAAGAATGTGTAGATTCTAATACGATAGCAGCAATGGAATTCAGATATACCTCGCTGTGGGGTAAAACAACGTTTGCTTCAAATTATCTTGTACCCGTTGCGGATGATTCCGGGAAGGTGGTGAAGGTATTTACGCTCATTGAAGACATTACCGCACGAAAACAGAATGAAGAAAGAATCAAATCCCTGCTCGATGAAAAGGAACTGCTCCTCAAAGAGACCCATCACCGCATTAAAAATAATATGAATGTTGTATACAGCCTGCTGCAATTACAGGCAAACAGGGTGGATAATGGGGTCACGAAAGGGGTACTTGACGATGCTGCGGGACGTGTGCAGAGCATGGCTGTACTGTATGATAAACTGTATCGTTCGGATATACAGAACGAATTGAGTATGAAGGATTTTCTGCCATCCCTTATTGAAGAAATTATAGCTGTTACTCCCGGGGCGGTACCGGTTACGACTGATATCCGCATCGAGGATATTGTTGTAAGCGCAAAGATCCTTTCCTCTCTCGGAATACTCCTCAATGAATTAATTACCAATTCCATGAAATATGCGTTTAAAGACCTCGAGGAGGGGCAAATCAGCGTATCTGCTGTGAAAAAGGATAACGTGGTCACAATTACGTATAGAGATAACGGTGCCGGCCTGCCGGAAGATGTAACCCTGGAAACATCACAGGGTTTCGGCATGCAGCTTATTAATCTGCTGGTACGTCAGATAAAGGGGACAGTAGAAATTATCAGAGAACATGGAACGGGGTTTGTGATAAGGTTTTAATGGTGTAAGGGACTCGACCCCCCGCGCTCCGCGCCGCCCCCCTTCGTTAAGGGGGCTTCTATGTAAGGTATTTCTTCATTTTACTGTGTAAAAACACTGACGGAGATACATTAAATCTTTCTGCAAGCTGTTTTATCTGCCGGACGTTCAGGGCGCGTTTGCCATTAAGTATTTCTGATACAACTCCCTGTGAACCTATTTCCTTTAGATCACTTTGCTTTATTCCCTTTTCTTCCATAAGATACTTTAGGGTTTCAATTCCAGTAGTGCTTTCAATGGGGAAATGTTCTTTTTCATATTCTGCAATCAAAACACCGATTGTTTCCATGAGACCGGCTGCGGGATGTTTCTCGTTATTTCCTATTTCATCGATCAGCGAGTCCATAAGGTCAACAAGTCTTTGGTATGCCGCGTCATCGTGGGGGACGGACAGAAACTCAGAAACAGCAGGCCATGTCTTGTGTAAGGTTTTTATAGCTGTTGTTGCCATTAGTCATTCCTCCATTTATTTTTATCGTATTCTGAATGAGTCAAAATATTTCTGATGTATACTGTCTTTGTATTATAGTGAATCGCGGTAATTAAACGGTAATGGTTTCCCTTCACATTAAACACGGTGAATTTATCCACAATATCAGCAGAGGGAAATGTTTTCCGTAAATCCGCAAAAGACTGGTATTCAGTTTTTGAAACAATCGAATACCAGTTGTGTAACCAGTCTTCACTGTCCGGATACTTTTCTGAAAATTCGATTATCTTCTTATGTGATATTATTCTCATTATTGGCAATATATCTCAATATGAGATATTTGTCAAGTT
>DAOSYC010000092.1:0-13724 GCA_035380905.1 Spirochaetota bacterium
GGCGGAAGGCAATTTCGGCACCATGGTGGCCCTGAATACGCCGGACATTGTGCTTGTTCCTCTTGAAGAGCTTGCCGGAAAAGTCCGGACGGTGCCAGTTGACTCACAGCTTATCCAGTGCGCCGAGGCAATCGGGATAAGCATGGGACGCTGAAATGGGATTGAAGATATGTTATCGTCCCCGTTTTCCATGACCGGTTTTGGGGGAACGGAACCTCTTCAGCAGCACCATGACCTCGAGCTCCGGTGTTCCGGGGAACATATCGAGAGGAACGCACGCAGCGGGCCGGTATCCACCCCGGTCCCATTTTTCAAGTTCATAGGGAATGGTTTCAAGGCCGCAGAAGATATGCAGCACCAGTTCCGGTCCACGATCCGCGAGTGTTTCAATGACGCCGGGGGCTGTGCCGTTTCGCGGGGGATCAAGGAGAATATATTCCGGAAGCCGGCCCTGGGGGAGGATTTCCCTGAGCAGTCTTTTCTCGATTCTTTTCGCGTGAAAGTCCCATCTTCCCCGGGGGGTTGTATGCTTCATGTTTTCCCGTGCGGAATCAATCGCGGTTTTCCCGTAGTCAATTCCTGTCACTTCATCGTACTGTTTCCCCAGATAACATGAAAAAAACCCGTACCCGCAATACAGGTCAAGGAGTCTTCCTTTTCCTTCATGTGAGAGAAGATGTTCCGCGGTGGTGAGCATGGCGCCGCATATGGACAGGTTCACCTGGGAAAAGCTGTCCGGGGCGAATGTATATAGTACGTCCTGTACTTTGATACTGAGGTTCCGGTTTCCGAAAAGCCTTTTCATCCGGTGCCCTTCGATTTCAGAAGAAGTATTAAGATAATATTTCGATCCTTCAGGATCGTGATAGATAAAGGCGGCGGTGAGCCTGTCTGATGATTCCTTCAGCTGATCCGCAATCTTTGTTAAGCTTTTCACTGTTTCACTGTTCATTACTGTCGCGTTGAATATAACTGCCGCGGATTCGTAGTTTCCCCGTAGTATCACGAAGTTCAGGAATCCCGAGATTCTCCTGTTTGCTGTTTCATTCAGCATTGCGCTGAGCTTTGAATACATTACAGCATGAAATTCCGGTTCCAGAAGTGACGGTGAATCGCTGAGGGATGATTCGTCAGAAGAGAGTATCACTCTTCCTCCCTGTGTGTGTACTCTCCTTTTTGTCGTGGTGCGGTATTGCCTCGGGAGGGGGGATGCAATAAGCGGTGATGCGGCGCAGTCCCCTGAAATGTCATACCAGTATGAGGAGAAGGCGCGGTCCTTGCAGCGCAGTTCTTCTCTGTAGTCCATTGCCGCGAGGGGCTCCGGGCCTTTCATGGGATGTCCGGTTTCGAATATCAGCCGCCGGGTGTAGCTGCTCTCCGCCGGGGGTTCTTCATAGTGATGCCGTGGTTTCCCTGGTTTTTGTTTCATGGCTCCCTGCCGCCGGACCTGATTGTGTACTATGTCCTGATTATACTGCGGAATATCCGTTGCGGGATGAATGTGTCAAGAAAATTATATAATATACGGGAATATAGCACCAGGGTGGTTACTATATGATAGTTACTAAAAAATAAAATGTGCTTGAGATTTTAGTCAGCATAGTATACCGTTATTTCTCAGCGGCTGGCCGGAGGCCGGGATTTTTTCCAATCTTTCATTCACATGGACACAACCCGGCTGTTTTGTTTGTTGCGGAGATCTGCCGCGACCCCACATGCGGAGGTATATATGAATAACTATGATGTTGTGGTGATAGGGGCGGGAAACGGCGGTCTCACCGCCGCGGCGACCCTCGCGAAGCAGGGCCTGAACACGCTCCTCCTGGAACGGCATAACATCCCCGGGGGATGCGCCACCAGCTTCTGCCGGGGGCGCTTTGAATTTGAGGTGGCGCTGCACCAGCTTTCAGGAATGGGAAACCCGTCGTTCCCCGGACCCCTGCGCTCCATGCTCGACAGCCTGGGTGTTGTCAACGAGATCGAATGGGTGGAGATGAAAAACCTCTACCGGGTGGTGGTGCCCGGTAAAATGGACATCACCCTTCCCGCCAACAGGAAGGGTTTCACCGATGCGCTTATTGAAAAATTTCCAAACGAGAAGGAAGGCATTGCAGCATTTATTGACCTTGTGTACCGTTTTTTTACTGAGGTAATCGGCGCCTTCTATATGCGTGACCCGGAAATATCACCGCAGAAATATCCGCTCTATTTCAAATACGCCCTTGCCGACACGCAGACAATCATGGACGAATATCTGAAAGACCCGTTTCTGAAGCTTGCGATTTCGGTGTACTGGAGCTATGTCGGCGCGCCGCCGCGGCTCCTTGCTTTCACGGAATACGCGGCGATGATTTTCGCCTACATTGAATTCAAGCCGTACCACATGAAGCACGGTTCGCAGGTGCTTTCCAACGCCCTTGTCGATTCCTTCATTAAAAACGGGGGCGATGTCAGGTTCAACTGCGGCGCGAAGAAAATTCTCACGGGACAGGGGCGTGTCGCGGGGGTGGTGCTGGATACCGGAGAAGAGATCACCGCCCCGTATGTGATTTCCAACGCGTCACCGATGGCCACCTGCGGTGAGATGCTGGACAGGGAACATCAGAATGAGGAGTTCTTCAGGCAGATGGGGGGGCACTCAATAGGCCCCTCGGCGTACACGCTGTATATCGGCCTTGACTGTCCCCATGGGGATCTGGGGATTACCGAGACGACAAACTTTATCTGCACCCACACCGACATGGACCGTTCCTTTACCGAGATGAAAATGCGCGATAACGAACCGGGGCAGATGCTCCTTACCTGCTACAACGTGAGTGATCCCGATGCCTCTCCCCCGGGGACTACGCAGATTGCCCTTGTTGATCTCAAGTACGGGGAGCCCTGGCTGTCGGTGCCGCCCCATCAGTACTACGATTACAAATACCTCTATGGGGACAAAATGCTTTCCGTTGTGGAGGGCCTTATCCCCGGTTTCCGCGCCCATATCGAGGAGGTGGAGGTGGCGACACCACTGACCCACATGCGGTATCTCAACACCCCTGCCGGGTCAATCTACGGCTTTAACCAGTTCATCAGGGACTCCCGTGTATTCGGCGCCCTTGATCCCGGGATACCTGGGCTCTATTTTGCCGGGGCCTGGGCCGGTGGCGGCGGGTTCCAGCCGACCCTGATGTCGGGAGGATCGGCGGCGCGGGCAGTGGCAAAAAAAATACGGCAGGAGAGGGGGTGATATCATGACGACGAAGGACATACATACACAGATTGAAGGGTATCACAGGGTGCTGGATGATGTGAAGAGCGCGCAACGGTACGGTACCGACTACCGGATCATGAAAGGCGAGGTGGCCCGGGTACTGGACCTCCTGCATCCCCGCCGCCTGGATCTCCGGGTCTCGGAGGTGATCATTGAGACGCCTTCCACGAAAACCCTCCGCATGGTATCGGAGACGGGGTACCTGCCTCCCTTCGAGGCGGGACAGTATATCAATCTCTTCGTGGAAACAGCGGGAGTCCGCACCAGCAGGCCCTACAGCATTTCCTCGGCGCCGGGAATGACGGCGTATTACGATATTACCGTGCGGAGGCAGCAGGGAGGTTTCGTCTCGGAGTACCTTCTGGAAACAGTGAAGCCGGGGGACCGGTTCGAAAGCTCCGGACCGGCGGGACAGTTCAGGTACAACCCCCTCATTCACGGAAGGGAACTGGTTTTTATCGCGGGGGGGAGCGGTATCACCCCGTTCATGAGTATGATACGTGAAACCACTGACCGGGGACTCGACCGGTCGATACATCTCCTGTATGGAAACCGTCTTGAGGGCGATATAATCTTTCACAGGGAGCTGAAGGAACGGGCGGAGCGTCACAAAAACTTTATCTACACTCCCGTTATTTCTGAACCGTCAAAAAAATGCAGTGAGCTCACGGGGCTCATTTCCGGGGACCTCATGAAAAAGGTGCTCCGTAGTGTGGAAGGGAAAAACTTTTTTCTGTGCGGCCCCGGTGCGCTCTATGACTACTGCATGCCGGAACTTGAAAAACTGGGTGTCCCGCTGCACCGGGTCCGCCGCGAGATGTTCGGCAGTCCCGTCGATATTACCTCAGACCCCGGGTGGCCCGGAGAGGTGAAGAAAGGCACACGGTTTACCGTGAAGGTGAAGGGGAAAGGGGACCTGAGCGCCCTCGCGGAAGAGTCCCTGCTGGTGTCCCTGGAGCGGGGGGGATATGCCGTTCCCGCGCTCTGCCGTTCAGGGGAGTGCAGTCTGTGCCGGGTGAAGCTTCTTTCGGGGAAAGTATATCAGCCCCGCGGGGCACATGTGCGGGCCTCAGACCTGAAGTACGGATATATCCATTCCTGCGCGGCGTACCCTTTATCGGACTGCGAAGTGCTGTTGTAAAAAAGCTGTATTTCGGGTACAAGTCATTCTCTGTGCTCCTTCGGAGTGTGGAGAATGACCTGTGCCCGGGACTTTATCTCCCCGTCACTTTTGCTTTGAGGTTTTTTTCAATGACCTGGTATATCATGTAGCAGCTGCCGTCGTCATCGTAGGTAATTTTCAGGAGCTCCCCCTGGCGCACGGTGTCCCCGAATTCCTTTTCAATGTCCTCCCGTGAAGACTTTTCCCTGAGGGCGGGATTTTCCATCCGCTGTCTACGGAAATCACCGAGGATGGTTTTCCGTACGACAGTAAAGGCATTCTGCTTTGCCTGTTCCCGCCGCGCCGCCCTGTTCCTTGTGCCTGAAAAAGACCTCCCTTCCGTGTCAGTCCGGTAGATATCGTTATTTACCCATCCCCGCCGCAGGGTGAGGTCATATCGCCCGGTGTCGTCAATCCTGTTGGGGTCGGGAGTTTCTTTCTTTTTCGCAGGCATGATCCTCCTCGTCGCTGCAATTGCATGGAGCTGGAATTGCCTGCTGATAAATGTGGAAAGAAATGAGCGCATTCCACTGTCGTACATTGTGATTGCGTTTTTAAGGGTAAAAGATGTATCGTCCTTATCAACATGTGCCGTGTATCTGAAATCATCCGGGCGTAAGGAGAAATTGTATTTTCTGTTCCAGACAGGGACCCAGGTGTCAAAATAATTCCTGTTCTCCATCATCTTCGAGAGAAGCGGAACGTATCTGGTGTTTTTTCCTTTCAGAGTGGTATGGATCGTGAAGTCCCGCTGAAGGTCGATACGCTGCTCAATAGTATGGACACTTTTAAATACCGCATCCGCATCATCAATCGTGTACGGCGGGCCGTCTCCCGCATGCATATTCATCTGCCTGAGGAACTGCTTTTTGAATTCATTACTGTCCTGCCCGCTGCCGCTGGTATCAGCATGAAGGCTTTTTGAAAATCCGTATATTCCGGCGGGATTGTCCGTTGACCAGTACATGTAGAACGCGCTGTCCTCTATTGAGTCGGAGATATGTTCCAGTGTGCCGGAGTCCGTTTTGTCCCGTGCGTTTTTCTGCCGCATGAAATGGCTGACGGAACCGGGATCACCCGCAACGACTATATCGCCGTACCGTACCAGGGTTTTGCCCATCAAGGTGGCTGTTTTCTTTTCAGGCATTTTTTTCAGGGCCTCCATGAAAGGACTAAGTGCCTTTGCTGCGGGGTCACCCGCGGGGGGGACCCACTTCATGTTGATATTTGCTATCACAAGATAACCGCTGATCTGGTCCCTTTGTTCTGCCTGTGATGTTTGCTCCATGTAGACCAGTACCGCTGCTTCACGGATAAGACTGCCGGTCAGCTGAAGGTATGAGTCATATTTCTGACGGAAAGCCTGTTTCAGCGTTTCCATTTCTTTTTTGCTTTCGTTGCCTTGAATGTCGGTGCTTGTGGCATGATCAACAATTTTCTTCAGGCCGATCCGTTCGGTATACCGCGCCCATTGCGGGCCTTTGAGGTAGAAGGCGATTGTTTCCTTTCCCTGTCCGGCAGGGGCGTATGGAATAAAGTCGGACACACCGTCTGGTCCGAAAAGGCCCCCTATGGAGAGCTGAATGGTGCACAAGAGCTGCAGAAATATCATGGCGGCAGTTCCTCCTGATTTAAATCAGTGAAGTATTGTACAGCATGCAGGATATGACAAGCAGAAAATATACCATCTTCTGCCATGGGCCCTTAATTTGTTAAACACTTGATATGATTTAAAAAAATTCAAATAACGGAATTTGTTGACATGGCACAACATGTCTGTCAATCTGATGATATGAAATTACACCTTTCGGCAAAAATCATTAATACCATTGTATGTATCCTGTTCTGCATGATATTTATTACATCCATTTCATGCAAAGACAGATCCCCCGGACCTGTTGCGGTACAGGGGATACTTGATCTCGGCGGCTGGAACCTGGCGAAAGATGGTGCTGTAACCCTCGATGGTGAGTGGGAATTCTGCCGGGGCCGACTTATGGAGCCCTCTGATTTCAGTGATAAAGGAGACCGGGAAGGGTGCGGTTTTATAACAGTTCCCGGATTGTGGAAACATCAGCGGTTTAACGGCGCTATGCTTCCCGGCAGGGGGAGCGCAACATACCGTTTGAAAATATTGAGCAGGTCCGACGCGGGATGGGCAACACTGAGCCTGCGGCGTATTCTTTCCGGATACACACTCTGGATTAATGGAAAGCTGAAAGATAAAAAAGGAACCCCGGACAGGCTGAAAAAAACGAGGGAGGATTATGTATATGTCCATAATAAGAGACAATCATCATTCATACTCAATAAGGGGGAGAATGAGATTGTTCTCCAGGTAATCAATGATGAGTACGAATCCGGGGGAATTACCATGCCCCTGTATCTGGAGGATAGAGAGGCCTGTACACAAAGGGGATTGTTACATTACTCAGTTCACATGATCATCGTGGGCCTGCTGCTGTTCAGCGCCATCTATAATGTCCTGTTTTACTTTTATCGAAAAGAAGACATGGTCTCACTGCACTTGGCATTCTTCAGCCTTGTCACTGCCGTTAATACCTATAATATACAAAATCCGATTATATCAGGCGCTCTTTCCTGGCCCCCGAATCCTTTTTTAATAAACTATATAACGGCTATACTGACTGTGATTCTTCCCCTGGTGATTGCCGGTTCACTTTTTCCCGACGATGTTTCATTACGGTTTGTACGGTTTTACCAGTTCCTTTGCTTTGTTTTTATTGTACCGCTCTTTTTCTTACGGTTTAACACAGCGGAACAGTTATTTAAGGTCTTTATGATTTTTATGGCGATTTTTCTTGTGTATATGATATATGTCATTGTGAAGTCACTGATATATGGCAGGAACGATGCACGATTATTTTTTATAGGGTTCCTTACTCTGGTAGTTACAGGGGTTAATAATATTTTGTATTCGCTGTGGATTATTGATACCGGCAATATGCTGCCATTCGCAATGGTCATATTCTGTATTGTCACAACAACGGTGGTTTCACGGAGATTTGCCAGGGCCCTTCAGAACGTTGAGGACCTGTCGAAGGAGCTTGAAACAAAGAATATTTCACTTCAAAAAATGGACCGGATTAAAGACCAGTTTCTCGCCAATACCTCCCATGAGCTCCGTACACCTCTTCATGGAATGATAGGCCTTTCGGAATCAATGATTGAGGGCGCCGCGGGCAGCCTTTCCCCGAAGGCCATTGAAAACCTCTCGCTTATCGCTTCAAGCGGCCACCGTCTCGCGAACATGGTCAATGACCTGCTTGACATGGCCAGGATCCAGGATGAGGGGCTGCACCTGCACCTGCGGCCGGTTGACCTGTGTGCGCTGAGTGAGATGGTTGTGAACCTCTCACTCCCCCTTGTTGGCCGGAAGCACCTTGTAATTATCAACAGAATTAAACAGGATACTCCCCGGGTACATGCGGATGAAGACCGGATCCGGCAGGTTTTGTATAATCTTGTGGGTAACGCGATAAAATTTACCAATGAAGGAACAATCGACATATCAGCATCTGTTATTGATACGAAGGATGAAAACCACGAATACGTTGCAGGTAAAGTTGTTGAGATCAGGGTATCGGACACCGGGATAGGTATTCCGGATGAATATAAAGAGAAGATATTTGAAGCATACAGGCAGATTGACGGGAGCGATACGCGTCCATATCCCGGAACGGGCCTGGGGCTTACCATCGCAAAGCAGATCATAGAACTTCATAAGGGCACGATCAGTGTGTCATCAGGACGCGATGGCGGTACCATTTTTTCTTTTACCCTTCCCGCATCAGATGACCCGGTGTATGGTGTGCCGGATGAAGTCATAATTGAAAGGATGTATGATCCCATATTAGAGGAGGGGGTACCTGGCAGCTCCGGACTTCCGGATGGGATACAGGGCTGGAGCTTTGAGAATAACCCGGTGTTCCTTGTAGTTGATGATGATCCGGTCAACATCAGGGTCATCCGGAACTATTTTGAGCCGATGCGATGCCGGATAGAAACTGCATCTGACGGTATCAGTGCCCTGGATATTATTGAAAAGGATGACTCAATTGATCTTGTCCTTCTGGATATAATGATGCCGGTCATGTCCGGATACGAGGTCTGCAGAAGGATTCGAGCTGCAAAGACGCCGGAGGAACTCCCGGTGATAATGCTCACGGCGAAAAATATGATGTCCGATATCAACGCCGCCTTTGAAGCGGGAGCCAATGATTATATCGTAAAACCTTTCCAGATAATCGAACTTGTCACCCGTGTAAACACCATGCTGAAGCTCGGGAGCATCCGGAAATCAGTATCCGAGGGCATAACCATCCGTGACCGGCACAGGGTGTATTCCTTTAAATTCAGCGAAGTTAGCCATATTATATCACATTCAAAACATGTCGTGATTCACTGGGTTGGGGGAGAAATTGAATTGCCTGTCCTGCTGAAGGATATTACCGACCGCCTTCCTCCGGATATATTTGTCAGGATACATAAAAGCCATGTCATTAACCTGCAGTACCTTCACAGTATATCTCATGTTCTTTCAGGCCGTTACCGTGTTCGCCTCCGTGACGATGATGACACGGAACTCCCCGTGGGCTCCGCATTTCTTGAGTCATTGAGAAAAAAAATATAGGAGCCGCGCACCGTTTATTCCCCGGGACGCACGTGTTGTTCCATCCACATTGAAATCAAAAATATGTTATTGTTATATTTTCATGGATGATATTAATGAAAGTGTTCTGTAAATATATTGCTAAAGGCGCTGCGGCGGTCATGGTAACTGAATATACATGTATCATTTACAGATAGCCGGGGCATTTCCTGGGATAAAAAAAGATGAATCAATACAAACCGGGATTTATAAAAAGAACAAGAAGGGGAATCGGAGCGGTCATTGGCCGCAGAATCGGGGGGCGGCGCATATTTCCGGTTGCCACCAAGATTGTACTGATCTATGTTCTTTTTATTCTCCTCTCCAATTTCTCATCTCATTATATAAGTCTTACCATGTACCGAGGCGAGTTGATCAAACTCATGCGGCAGCTCCTGGTGAAGGACCTCAGGGACGTCTATACCTTTGCAAACACGCAGTACGAGATATCGGGTACCACGGGGGACAGGGACACTGCCATACGCCAGGTTGAAGCAAAGTCGGTGGTTGATTTCAAGAACAGCAGGTCGCTTCTTCTCGGGATTGACAGCGAAGGGAACGTGGGAATTCGGGCGGCCGGGACACAGGGCTCCAACGGTTTTACCGACATACAGGCGTTACGCGCCATGAAAGGGAGCCTGAAGCGGAATGTGGGGGAGGGTTTCATTTCCTTTACATTTGGAGGCGAACGGTATTTCGGGGTCTATAAATATAATCCTAACTGGAAAATGTTTCTGCTTCGGGCTGAGGAGTACAACGAGTTTTACAGGAATTCCCGCAGCGTATTTCAAACGTTATCAATTATTATTCTAATCATTACAATCGGCTGTGCGGTGATTGGTGTGTACATCATCAACTATGTCCTGCGGTTTATTCGAAATATCACCAATGATATAATGAGCATGGCTCGAAACAATGAGATCAGGCTCATTGACCTGAAGGGGAGCCAGGCTGATGATGTGACTTTTCTGGGGATGGCCTTTAATTCCCTTTCTGACAGTATCAACCTTATGATGAAAATATTTCAGAAGTTTGCCAGCCGCGATGTGGTTATCAGGGCCTATGAGGACAAGGGAATAAAACTTGAGGGGTCCAGGCGGGAGCTCACCTGCCTTTTCTCGGACATCAAGAGCTTCACCTACATGACAGAGGTCCTTGGTACGGATATTATCAACCTCCTTAACCTGCATTATACCCGGGTGTTCCATGATATTCTCAAACTTGACGGGATCATAGGTTCCATTATTGGGGACGCGCTCCTTGCGGTCTATGGTATCTTTGACGGCGAATCGGCGCGTGTGAAATCCTACCAGGCTGTGGTATCGGGGTACAAAATCCACGATGTAGCAAGGGGAATCCGGGAGGGCATGGAACGCATCAGGGAAAAGCTTCTTGAGGAAAACGGCAGTCTCACACCTCTCGAAGAGCGGGTGTACAAAGCCGTGCGCCTGGAAGTAGGAGTGGGGATTGACGGGGGCTCTGTCTTTTATGGGAATCTCGGCTCCTACGAGCGGATGACCAACACCGTTATCGGGGATACGGTTAACTCCGCTTCACGGCTTGAGGGACTTAACCGTGTCTATCATGCGCCGGTTATCTGTTCGGAATATATCAAAAAAGATATCGTTAAAAACGTGCCGGACCACGGCCTTGTATTTGTTGAGCTCGATGTAGTTATGGTAAAGGGCAAGACCGAGGGGAAAAAGGTGTTCTGGCCCGTTTTCAAAAAGGACATGGACCGTTCAATGCGTCAGGATCTGCGCCATTTTTCTGAAGGCCTTGAACTGTACTACGCAGGCCATTGGAAAAAGGCCAATGGGTGCTTCAGCCGGTGTTCACTGCCAATAGCGGATGTATTTGTCGACAGGACCAGCGGCGGGCGTGCGCCGGGAAAATGGAATGGTATCTGGACCATGGACACAAAGTGATAGCGCTTATGAATAGAAGGAAACCATACATGAGCAAAACAGGCAATGTACCCCAAAAGCGAATCCGTAAACCCCGGAGTGGAACAGTGGAAGAAAAACCGCTATTCCTCAGGGAGGGAATGGATATCGAGGAGGAAAAAACCGAGGTATATGATCTTGTTGAAGCCTTTACCTCGCATGAAGAGAAGAGGAGTACCCCGATTTATATCTCAATTTTAGGTTTCTCGCTTATCATTATGGTCCTCACGATATTGTTTACCGGGGGTATCCAGAGAGACATTGACCGTGTTTCAGTGAGTATCGAAGAATTCAAGGACCTCAACCTGCAGGAAATGCTCAAGGCGCTTCGCGCGGCACGGGGAGAGCTGGGTAAGATAGATGAAAAAATATCCTTCATGAAACATGGCATGCAGATGGAGATTGATAATATAATGCAGAAAAGCGCTCTGGAGATCCGGAGGATAGAACAATCCGGCCTGGGGCGCGCTACCAAACAACGCCTGATAAAAAAGCTGCGTGATGAAGAGCAGAGAAAGCTCCGGGAAAGCCGGAGTGCCTACGAGGCACGGATCAGTGAAAAGGCCCGTGAAGCGGAGGAGATACGGAAAAGTATGGACCGGCATAAGAAGATTATGATGAGCGAAAGATCGGACTACGACAGAATGATGAAACAGAAATTCAGTGCCTATTCAAAGAGCGCCGACCTGAAGGTGTACCAGGCGAATACGATGATCACAGTAAAGGACCTGGAATATAAGGACAGGCTGAAAAGGCAGGAAGACCATTATCAGGCGCTTATAAAAAAATATACCGGAGAGATGAGTGAATTGCGAAAGGACCTCCTCCTTGAGGCAGCGAAAAGTTCACATGCGGATACCATTTTACAAAGATATCGCCGGGCCCTCGGGTGTTATGAGAAGCTGCTGGGTGAACACGGATTCGTGATTGATGTGGAAAGCAAGGGGCAGATGCTGGTTGACGTGAATCCCTGTATTACCCTCAAAAAAAGGGGCCATGCCTATGTATTGAACAGTAACAGCAAAATTGTAGCGCTGGTGGAGCTGCGCTCCTCGGGTCAGCTTGTTCTGGCCAGGATTATACGTCGTGTAAGGGATGATGAAATCAGGCCCTTTGACAGGATACTTATCAAAAATAATTAATGGGATGTTTTAATGCGGAGATATGTATTCATTGTTGTAATAATGCTCCTGTGCCCGGTGGTGGTGTCTGGTGCCAACTGGGAGGAGCATGGTATGCGTATTGTATCGAGGAATACTTCAACCATGGAGGGGGCGGAAAGAATTGAACTCCGTGATGGAAACGGCAGACGCATTACGGTGAATTATCGATCATATCCGGAAGATGCCAGACGGCGGCGGGCCCTGGAGCTTGAGGCGGTGTTTCACGATTGGAGACGCATCTCACCTGAACCGGTGGAATTCTTTTTTGCCGATGATGGCATCTTTGCCAACATGATGACGCGACGGATCACATATGAGAATAAAAATCTCATGCCGTATCTCCCCGCGGGATTGACCTTCTGTGACGGGCCGGATGGACTGTGCTACCGTTTCAGGATCCTTGTGAACGATACCTCGTACCGTCTTGACAGGAAGTATATTGATGAGGAAGCGCTTCTCCGCGATATAAACTCGTTTATTGAATCGAAAGAAAACCCGGCAGTAATGAGCGCAGGACAGGGTAATTATTCATCTGAACGGCCGGATGTCCCCGGTATGCGTTCAGGGTATGTGAAATCCGGAATTTCCCTGCATGTCAGGGCGAATTACCTGACGCCCCTGGGTGATATAGGGAAGACCTTCAGTGATGGATATGGCGCCATGGCTGCGGTGACATTGCATAACATGGGAATTTCTCTTAACGGAAGGGACCGGTTTCATCTGGATTTCAGTCTGTCAGCGGGATACTGGAAGCTGAAAAAAAAAGAGATTAATGACCCCGAGATGAACTGCAACATCGACCATGCCTATATCATCCCGATATACCTGATGGCCCATGTCCCTTTTGATATATACGGGGGGATATTTCTGGCGCCCTCCATTGGCGTGGGGTACAACTACAACAGCATGGACTACTGTAAAATGACCGTGGAGGGCGTACAGCAGGTCAGAGTGCGGGAGTGGGCGCCGTCCCTTACAGGTGGAGGGCTCCTGGGATGGAGGTTGTTTGGAGGCAGTATGATCGCGACGGCAGGAGTTGAGTATATGGCCATGTTTGAAAGGGAAAGGAATGTCCTTGCCCTGGTGTGGCATGCCGGGGCGGGATTAAAGTTTTAGATCATGAACAGGGTGTATGTACAGCCTCGAATGGTTATCTGCATCCTTGCCATGGCGTTTATCTCCTGTAATGTCACCGTATACGATGAGCTGTTCGATCCCGCCCTGATGAAGGTAACCTATAACGGCAACGGCAGCACCGGGGGAGACGTCCCGGTTGACCAGACCATTTACGAGAAGGGGCAGGAGGTCATTGTCCTCGGAAACATGGGGGCCCTTGTCCGCACGGGTTACACCTACATGGACTGGAATACGGCTCCTGACGGGAGCGGCATTGCCTACAGTGAAGGTGATACGTTCCTGATTGAGACCTTTGGCCTGGTGCTCTATGCGCAGTGGACGATCAACCAGTATACCCTGAGCTATGCCGCGGGAGCCAACGGTTCTTTAAGCGGCGCATCCCCCCAGA
>DAOSYC010000093.1:0-13632 GCA_035380905.1 Spirochaetota bacterium
CCATTTCCTGCCTTGATTTCAGGACATATCCGTTCCTGTTATGCTGAATAATATCCTTCGGACCTTTGGTACTGTATGCGGTAACGGGAAGGCCGCAGCTCAATGCCTCAAGCACCACGCAGCCGAAGGTATCAAACTTTGAAGGCAGCACCAGCATATCAGCTGCCGAATACACCTTCGGCAATTCATTGTGGTCCACCCATCCGAGAAAAATACCATCGGGGATCGCCTTTTTCAGTTCCTCTTCACAGGGCCCCTTGCCGGCAATCGCGATTTTCATTTCTGGAAATCTCAGTTTGATTTTTTGATACAGTGACGGGAGCTCCATTACACCCTTCTCTTCACTCACCCGCCCGGCGAACAGCAGGACCGGATCATTTTCACTGCATCCGAATACTTCAGATTTTTTTGATTTTACGGGAACAAAATTTCCCTCAGCCCAGTGGGCCGTGAGAAATACTTTCGATGTGTCAAAGCCCATTTTACTGCCGGTGAACCATTTGTGCTGGTCAGTATTGAGAACGAAGATACCGTCAAACCCCCTGTAAAAAGCGCGTAATATACGTCTCAGACGGCTTCTGTTATGCTCATCAAAATTAAGCACTTTCCTGGCGAACATCATCCAGTCGGTATGTACATAAAAATATGCCGGTACGGTATATGCCTGCTTCAGGTACAGAGCGGCGAGACCCATCGGTCCCTCGGTAGAACACACAACTCTGTCATATTCACCTTCCTTGAAGATTCTGTGAATATCCATTATGTTCGGGATTCTCACCGGCTGTTCTTCATAAAATGGTATTGAGAACTCCGACAGCGGCGGTACTACGATTAGATTCTCCTCTGATTTCAGAGTATTGCTGCTCACCAGTATGTCGATCGGCAGATTCCTTTCACGAATTTCCTGAAGCATTGATTTCAGCACCATCGAAACACCGTTACCATCTTCAAATGTATCAGTGAGCCACAAAACCCGCTTCGGATGCTTCAGATAATCCAGATTTCCTGAAAAATTTTCCAGAAGAGGCCTTGAATTGTACAGTACTTTGGTGCTCGCGAAACACGATCCAAGTATTACAAAGGATGCAAGAAATGGAAACGAAAGTCCGTCCAGAAATTTTGAAAGATCGATAGAAGGTGTAGTGTTGTCTCCGTTTTTTCCATTTTGATCTATTATACTTCTCATGTGACTCGGGAACTCAAGTCCTTCAAGTATTTCCTCAACCTTCATCTCTGACAATTTTTTTTCATCAGCAATATCTTTAAATTTTGCCGTTAACCTGTTCACGAGGATATTGCTCAATTCCCCGTAGATATTTTTTATTGCTTCATCAAACGCTTTCACCGCTTTTTCCGGATTATCACGCCTTACTTCTGCCATTGACGCCGCCTGCCGGAACACATTCCTGTAGGTTTTCGATACAAGAAGCCGTTTAGTAAAACCGGGCACATTACCGCTGAAACAGTCATGGAATACCTGAAGAAATTTCATTGTAAGCTTGTGCCGTTTTAGTTCAGCGAATCCATTCGCAAGAGCAAATGCCGTCAGTTTATCCTTTGTTTCCCCTTTATGCAGAAGCATCCGCATGAGTCCGGGATCTTTCACGTTCAGGCCCACCTGGCAGAAATAATCCAGGAACGCCACTGTCATTTTCTCGCTGTCATTATGATCGCCGTAGGGAGCCATATCGCCCCGCTTGATTGCCTCAAGAGCAAGTTTTGATCTGCTCATAATCTTCAGTTTCTCTTCAAGATCAGGCACAAAAAGCCTCGTCCCGGTAAGTCCGGAGAAAATCCCCATGTGACTGTCGGAACCTCCTGCGAACGATTTTCTATAGGGCATTCTACAGTATCTGTCGGGACTGATATCCGTCTGCTTTGAAATTTCCCTGATTCTATCAGGGGTAAGGGACTCGACCCATCTCTTTACCAGCATATTCTGCCAGGTGTCCCTCTGCCCGTTCAGCACCTCAAAACGCTCGAACAGCAATGCCATTTTGTAAAAAAATTCCAGAGGCGGCACACCTTTTGATGTATAATGATATAGCGGGTGAGCCCATATCGTCGGGATATCGTGTTCTGCAGTAAATTCCTGAAATTTATAAATATCATACCGCAGCTTGTTAAGCTGTTTCTCCTGCCTCGGAGTAAATCCATATGTGAGGACATGGATACCAGTGCCATAATCAGGTACATAGCAGCTGAACTCTGCTCCGGTTACGACATCAAACCCATTATCTCTTAATTCATAACATGAACGGGCATTATTGTGATTTGTTACCGTGAAGGTATCGCAACCGTGTTTACCAAGGGTTGATATGAGGTCATCAGTGGGAAGCCATGTCTCCGGTACTCCCAGAATCCGTCCCAGGATTTCATCGGGGATATTACTGTTATAATCGTGACAGTGGAGATCTATTGTCAGTACATCCTCTGCGGGATATCTCTCCGCCTGTACTGCAAGGAAGCTCTCAAGTTCCCCCACTACATAGTTGTGAAAATTCCTCTTGAATTTCATTTACATTCTCCATCAATTATCCTTTGCCAATAATTAAAACCTCCGGTGTCAGGATTCTATTAACGTAAAATGAAGATTTTGTGAATTATGAATTATACTCTGTTCAAACAAAGGATATGGGGGTGGATGTTGATATATGGATTTGTACACCGGGGAAGAAGACGGATATAACAGTGTATGCAAATCAACATGTAATACACTTGAGAGGTGATTGCAATATACACGTAATGGGATGATACGACTTCATGAGAGGAAAGCCATATCATCCCGTTCTAAACAATCACTTGTCCCATTTCCCTTCATTGCGAAGCGATTCAACTATTTCCTTCCCCTTCTGCTTCAGCACCATGTAATCGGTCTTTGCGACACGATTCAGAGGGAGTTCACCTGCATTCAGTATTTCAACATGTGATGGCCTGGAATATGACGAAATATCTTCACATGTCGCCATAACTTCTTCGACGGTCACGGTCTGCCCTTCAAGGGGTTCAACAAAAACCATAATCGCTTCTGAGTACACCTCATGTTCGACACCAATACAGGCAACCATTGACACCTTCCCTTTCAGGTTTGTGTGAATATGACTTTCCACATCCTCCGGGAACACCTGGTATCCTTTCGGTTTTATTATGAGTTTCGCCCTTCCGGAGAAATGGAGACCTTTTTCATCGTAAAAGCCCACATCACCTGTATAACAGATACCATCTGTTGAAATAGTCTTCTTCGTGTTCTCCTGATCATCGAGATATCCAAGGAACACCTGTTTCCCGGAGAAG
This sequence comes from Spirochaetota bacterium, assembly GCA_035380905.1. Taxonomy (GTDB): domain Bacteria; phylum Spirochaetota; class UBA4802; order UBA4802; family JAGODF01; genus JAKQCH01. The sequence goes on from DAOSYC010000093.1 coordinate 3,295, forward strand.
CAGATGTGACCGACCTCACCCTTCGCCACTTCCTTCCCCGCACTGCCGTCAGGCTTCATTGGTTCCCGAATACTTATGGGGCACAAAGGACTGTCAAAACCTATTCCAGCTGCAATTTCCTCCACAGTGTCATCAACATCAGTATAGGTACAGAAGCCTGCCGTTTCAGTCAGACCAAGACCTGTCCCGATTTTCGGCGCCATTGCTTTCATCTTTTTCAGGAACTCCACTGACACCGCCTGTCCGCCATACAGCAGGAACCTCAGACTTGAGAGATCATAATCTTTAAATTCCGGCAGGCGCCATTCCATATTGAAAAGCGCCGGAATCTGTCCCACAACAGTTATCCGATGTTCCTGAATTGCCTCAAGAGAAAGTTTAGGATCAAAGATATGGAGGATAACGCTTGTGCCGCCGCCGTAAATTGTTGTTGCAAGCTGCTCCGTTGTGCATCCCACATGTGAAGGCGGCAGATTCACCAGCATAAGGTCTTCCCGTGTGAGTTCAAATCCCACAGCCAGCCCCAGATTCTGGATTAAGATATTTTCATGACAGATCAGTGCAGGTTTCGGAGAACCTGTTGATCCCGTTGTAAATATGATAAGACAGGGGTCGCGTTTTGTAACCAGTTTCCGTGCTTTTTTTACAGCACCGGTAAATATATTTTTCAGATATAGTTTTTTAATGTCCTTCGCAAATTTCGTAATCCCTACTGCACCATCAATGATCTGATCTTCCTCCTTCTGAAACTGCACCCAGTGTTGAATAAATGGAGACCCCTCCATTACTTCCTTTATCATTGGCCTGAAGTCGGCAACAGGAGTATTCCCGAGAAAAAAATATGCCTTCGGCTTCATCTTGTTCATGCAGTACTGAATTTCACCGGCCTTCAGCCTGAGATCAAGTGGCGCAATAATAACCCCGATTCTGTAACATGCGTACATAAGATACACATGCTCTTTAAGCAGAGGAAGACTTGTCGCGACGATATCACCCTTTTGCAGGCCAAGCGAAAGAAGCTTTGCAGCAAAGGCGGCAACAGAAGTATTAAATTTCTTCCATGTCACTCTCTCGCCGGTATTATGCTCAATAATTGCCAGTGATTTCGGAATTGCTTTTGAATACTGATACACATAATCAGACATATTACTAAGAAGACTGTGATATGCCTTCTGACACACTTCATTTTTCTCAGCATTTTTCATGGCACATCTCCTTGCATTATACAGATTTGAATATATTTAATCAGCAATTGATATCCGTGTCAACAGTTATTACATCATAATAAATCCTGTTTTATGATTTATTTTATACCATTTATTTTGAACATTCCACGAATAATGTACAAGCGCTGAATGAAATGTCAGCAATCACCATTCACCTGCAACATGCATAATATTTTATTTATGTATCATTATATATTTTTTTTTGTTGATTTTAGAATCGTTACACACTATAATAAAATAGTTCAGAACAAGCATAATATATAAATTGTCTTTAATGCACCTGGGACATCAATCGCACCAGGATAATATGATATTATATGGTACAATATGGCACATACTGGCGGATGGGTTTTTATAATCAATCCCATAGCGGGAAACGGGTTTGCCGGCACATATCTCAAAACACTTCCGGGAATATTAAAAAAATACGGAATCGATGCTGAAATTTCAATTACTGAGTCCAAAGGACATGCGACAGCACTTGCTGAAGAAAGCATCAGAAAAGGGGCCCGAAATATCATTGCGGTAGGCGGTGACGGCACAATTAGTGAAGTCATTCAATGCATGGTGCATAATAATGATATCGTATTCGGCGCGGTGCCGGCGGGAACCGGCAATGATTTTATTAATATACTCGGCTTCCCTGAGCGCTTCAGTGACATCCACTGGGACATACTGTTTCAGCATAATACAATCAATATGGACATCGGATGCTGTAACGGTAAATTTTTCGCCAATGGCATGGGGCTCGGATTTGATGCGCAGGTCGCCTATGAAAACTACGCAAGCAGTGACGGCAGCTTTGTGAGGATGGGCACCAAAACGAAATACTGGTGGCATATAATCAAAACACTTGTTCTCTATGAAGAACAGCCTATCCAGTTAACGATGGAAGGAATCAGTAAAGATGTGAAAACATTCCTTAATACAATTGCAATAGGAAGACGTTTTGCCGGAGGGTTTTACCTAACCCCGAAAGCGCTGGCGAATGACGGACTCCTTGATATCTGCATGTTCGACCACTTATCATTCCTCGGAAGAATCAACGGCCTTTTATCAGTTATACGCGGAACACATATACAAAATAAAACTGTACATTATTGTCAGATGGAACGGCTGCTCATCGAATTTGAACAGGAGGTACCGGCCCACCTGGACGGAGAACTCTATTTCAATTCACGTTTCGATATCAGCATCGAGCCGGCAGGCCTCACGACTATTTACAACCCTTCCGGGAAACACTATTTCGGCAATAACGGCCATGCTGCCTATGTCAGCAACCCGATATAGCGCGTACTAACCGGCTGACTGCGACAGTGTTACATCAAGTCTTTCAATATGGTCATCAAGATCATCTGATATTTTCTGCAGGCTTCCCGACATGACCTTCAATTGAGAATAAAACCCTTCAATTGATTCAAACATACTCTGTGTTTCACGTATTGAATCAGTGTTATTTACGGAAAGTTCACTGATGGATTGCGTAAATCCCAGGGCTTCTTCAAAGTGGCCCACAAGCATCTCAACATCAGTTTCCTGGGACGATATAATTCTGTCGAAATCAAGAAGAAACTTTCTGTTCTCTTCAATAAAAACAATAATATCACGAAGCGCATCTGAAGTCTCTTGTATCTGATGCGAGGCATCTCCTATTCTGGTGACTGATACATGTATTATTTTTCCTATCTCGTTGGCGGAAGCGATACTCTTGTCAGCAAGCTTGGATATTTCCTCCGCCACAACACCAAACCCCCTGCCATGCTCACCGGCCCGGGCTGATTCTATTGACGCGTTGAGAGAAAGGAGATTTGTCTGGTCCGCAATATCATTTATGGTCTGTGAAATTTCTTCAATCTTTGCAGATTCATCTTTAAGGGTTGCCACGACATTTCGTGCTGTCTGTAATTTCATGTCGCAGTCATCGGAAAGGGACTTTATTTTCGCGGCATCTTTACTTGCCCTTTGTCCGGTCCCTGCGGTTTCTTTGAGTTCGGAACGGATTTTTGCGGTAAGCAGCCTTCCCTGTTCATTCAATTCCAGCTGCTTTTTCGTTTCAGAATTCAACTCACGGAACGACGATATCAGCTGCATTCCCAGATCCTTACTGTTATGTATCAGGTCTGACTGATCGTGGATTGTTACGCTGATTTCATCCGAGAAACTGTGCAGCAGGGAAATCGCTTCACGTACAAACGCTACAACGTTTCTTGCCTCATCAACTATTGAAGCTATCCGCTCTTTCCCTTCCTGAAACTGAACCTTTTGTTTTTCTATCTGTCGTGACTGTTTCCAGCTTATAAAACGTATCCGGTCAAGAATGAATATAAAGGCATACACGAATACCGAAGATGCGATAAGATCATTAAGCTGATACAATCCCCGAACAGAGCTGAAATCCATCCCGCGGGATAATCCGAACATGGAAAAAAATAACAACGATAACGAAATTAACGACCATAATATCCACCGCTGCAAAGGCGCAACAATTGGAATCACAAGAACAAATATATACCCGCCCATGTACACCGCATCTGCCCTTGCAAGGCCGGTGATCATGCCGGTGGCACACTCAAGATACAGGCCAAGTGCCCCCAGGAGCCACATACTGTGCGTCTTCATGTATGGAATTAAATAGAGCCCCAGTATCAGAATTGAAATAACGGATAAACCGATCCTGAGGTATGTTATCATCGGTTCACCGGGGTGCAGCTGTGCGTCAACTTTTATATATCCGATCCAGGCGAATATGCAAATTATACACGCTGGAACAACAACACGGCTTGACTGATAATGCAGTTCACCTTTATATGAATCCGGATATTCTGCTCTGTCGGGGAATAAAAATTTCAGCATTTTTTTCATCTTCATAATCCTCAAAAAACTCTACTCATCATATATCAATTGTTATCATCATATTCGTTCAGGACATTTGATTATAATAGACCCATATTGATGTTGTATACTTTGCGGTATAGTTATAACAGCATTATAGTATTAGTATTAATTCAACAATAATATTTCATATAGAGTTTGAAATAAATAGTATAAAATATTATTTTATCTGATGATGGTATAAAAGATGCATATAAGTACGTATAACAGTGCAATGTATTGTCTGTGATTATTCGAAAGGAGAGAAATCGTGAGCATCAAAGTTAATGAAACATTGTGCACCCTATGCGGCGAGTGCATGCGTGTGTGTCCGATCAGGGCCATTCTGATACTTGACAGGGTATATATCGATAAAAACTCCTGTATTGAGTGCGGGATATGTGTAAATGCCTGCCCCCTTAATGCCATAACAAATATATAACAAACACGAACGTCATCCCCCTTCCATACTGATGACAATAAAAGGATAATATGAAAACATACCTTGATTGTATCCCCTGCTTTTTCAGGCAGGCACTTGAAGCATCCAGAATTGCCGGTGCCGATGAAGCAACGCAGAAAATTATACTGGACAGGGTTGCATGCGCCATCCCTGATTTTCCACTCGAATCATCTCCTCCTGAAATGGCGAGGATAATTCACGGAATCATTAAAGATGAAACCCGCAACAATGACCCGTATCTCCAGATTAAAAAGGAAAGTACCCGTGAAGCATTGAAATTGTATCCCTTACTTAAGGATAAGGTACAAAAATCCCGCGACCCTCTTCTTACTGCAGTAGAAATGGCTATTGCAGGTAATATAATTGATTACGGCGTATTTGATAATATAGATATCGAATATGAACTTGACAAAATTCTAAAAAAAGAACAACACACCATATCTAATTCATCTGCAATGACATTTGATTACAACGATTTTCGAACCCTTTTGAGCACAGCACGTACAATAATGTATCTCGGTGACAATGCGGGTGAAACTGTGTTCGACAGAATTCTTATTGAGGAAATCAATACGTTCAACAGCGAATCACGGATATCATTTGTTGTGAAAGGAAGCCCCATAATAAATGATGCGGTATATTCGGATGCCGTTGACGCAGGTATTGACGGTATTGCTGAAATCATATCAAGCGGGTCCGATGCACCTGGTACAGTGCTGAAATACTGTACTCCGGAATTCATAGATGCTTTTTATGCCGCTGATCTTGTGATAAGCAAAGGACAGGGAAACTTTGAGGCATTATCCGATCCCCGTCGTGATATTGTATTCTTGTTTTTAGCGAAGTGTCCGGTCATTGCCGGTGATATTGGCTGTAATGTGGGCGATATAAATCTTTTTCATAAGAAGGTTGTTCAGCGTGCGTGACACGCTTTGCATTTTGCACATGTTTCCCAGGGATGTTATTGCAACTTGCAATTCATGCTGTACAGGTGACCTTTATTATATATGATACATCTCAAAACATTTACTATTTCCGGGAGAATTATTCTATGGAAAACACTATAACAATACTATACGATAATAAAACAGCATTGCCCGGCCTCGCGTCAGGATGGGGGTTTTCATGTGTTATTGATTATAACGGGAAACGGATATTATTTGATACCGCGGACAATCCCGACAAGCTATTATCGAACCTTAACTCCCTACATATCCCGGTATCCTCAATTGAATATCTCGTAATTTCACATGATCACTGGGACCATACAGGTGGCGTGGAAGCAATTCTTTCATTAAATCCCGGCATCACAGTATACTATCCTGCGACATTTCCCGATGATTTCCGGACATCCCTTCAACAGAGAGATATCAAACATGTTCCCGTCACTGAACTGACAGAAATTATACCAGGAGTATCGGCAGGACCTCTTATGTTCAGTAATGATCCTGATGAAATTCCAATTTCCATTTCTACAGTCAACGGTATTTCCATAATAACCGGATGCGCACATCCCGGCATACTTGATATAATAGAAAGAATCAGTTCAATGTTTGATAAAAAAATTGACCTGGTTGCCGGAGGGTTCCATCTTTCCTTCTACGGCGGTGCTGAACATATTCTTGAATCATTCATGAAATTAAAGGTTCAGCGGGCTGCCCCCTGTCATTGTACCGGGGATGAAGCAATTGAGCTTTTTGCCGACCGGTTTGACCCCGGTTTTATACGGATTGGCGCCGGTACAATAATTGAATTGTAATATTTGTATATAACTCGTTGACAAATATTACTCTCCCGTTTTGTATGCTGTATATTTGTTGTTTCATGAAACCGCTTACCGGTATTCTCACGAACACACTACCTGTTTGAGGAACCACTTATGACAGATTATTCAAATGCCGCATCCGCGAAAACTGAAAAACCGGAGAATTTTGTATTCGACTCAATTCCGGTAACATCACACAATCTCGTTATAGAGTGGGTATATCCTGAATTTCAGAGTATATGTCCCATCTCCGAACGCCATGACCAGGGCACTGTTACAATATCCTATAAGCCGAAAGATAAACTCCTTGAAAGCAAATCTGCACGGGAATATCTTCGAAGCTGGCGCAACCTCAAATGCTGGCAGGAATATGTTACGGAAGAAATTGCCGAAGCGCTGTGGAACGCAATTGAACCTGAATGGCTTCAGATTGAGATTGAATGGACATCACGTGGCGGAATTTATGCAAGAACCCGTTCTACGAAGGGTATTGAAGCATAATTTTCATAATGCCGCAGCCCCCTTATCTGCTGTATTTACTTCATTAAAAAAAAACAGCAAATCATTCAACGGTATTCTTATTGACACAGTCATTGTTGCAGACTATTATTTGCCGGATATGGTATAATTTTATATAACCGGGTGATAATTGTGAAAAATCGAAAGTTATTACTTATTCTGACTATTTTAGCTGTATGTGTCTTTACCGCCACAGTACTGTATGCAAGGGCAGGGGGTGCAGGAGGATACAGCGACAGTGGAAACGGCGGCGGAGAAGGAATAGGCTATCTGATTTACATAATAATCCGCGTGATAATCGAACTTCCCTTCCCCCTTAATATTATTGTTGCCGGCATCATAATTGGCGGATTTCTGATATTCTCATATATAACAAAGAAAAAAGTCCGTCAGCAGACAATCCTTAACCAGCTCCCCACCGGAGAAGCAACCAGAAAAGCGGGAGGATATGAATCCTTTCTGAAACACAATCCTGATTTTAACGAGTCATCATTTAAGGAAAATGTGAAAAGCGCGTTTATGCGGATTCAAAAAGCCTGGGAAGCTCAGGACATATCCGATGTACGGAAATTCATCTCGGACGGGGTGTATCAGCGTTTTAACACACAATTTAAAATGATGCAGCTCCTGAAGCAGAAGAACACCATTAATAACCTTGAAATAAAAAACCTGTATATCGACAGGGTTGAAAGCGATGGTTTGTATGATATAATTCATGTCGCAATACATGCTTCAATTGAAGACCATTTTGTCAGTGAACTCGATTCAAAACTTAATCAGGGAGGCAAAGAGGAATTTGTTGAGTACTGGTCTTTTCTGAAAAAACGCGGTAAACCGAGGAAAGACATATATGAAACAGATAACTGCCCCAACTGCGGTGCGCCGCTGCCTGAAGATATGGGTGAAGTAAGTAAATGTGAAATGTGCGGCACATTGACAAATTCCGGTGAATATGACTGGGTATTGTCTGAAATCACCCAGGCAGATGATTATATCGGAACCCACAAAAAACTCCAGAAATCATCAGGTCTCAACGAGAAGATACGAAATCTTATTAACGCAGACCATGATTTTTCTGTTCAGCTCCTTGAGGACAAGGCCAGCAACGGGTACCTGCAGATCATTACGTCAATTGCGTTACAGGACCCCTCTATCATGCGCCGTTTCGTAAATGATGACGTATTTCAGAAAGTCAGTGCCCGTATCGGCGAGGAACAGGTTGCGTACAACAGGATATTTCTTAACGATGTGACCCTTCTTGGAGTGAGCGAATCAGATGACAAACACATTCTCGCGATATCAGTCCGTTCATCATATCAGCGTATCACCCTCAAAGACGGAAAAGCAACAATTGTTGACCCGGCACTGATTTCAAAGACCGAAGTCCTTCTTATGAGCAGAGACAAACAGGCTTCGGCGTCGAAAGGCTCACTCTACACTCACAACTGTCCCAACTGCGGCGCCCCCGCGGAAAATTCACTTGATATTAACTGCCAGTATTGCGGTACACCGCTCAACAGCACAAGCTCTGAATGGATAATTACCGGCCTCATGTCCATGGCTGAGTATAATGATTATGTCAGTGATAATTCATCGCAGTTCAGTTATAAAGTGAATCCGGACCTTCTTGATAAATTATATGATGTCAGGGATTTCGCATTCAACAATGTCATGGTAGTGATGGCTGCTGACGGGGAGTTTTCTGAAGAAGAGAAGGAGTTTATGCATGAACTTGCAAAAAAATGGGGTTATGACATTAACCGCATACAGCCCTTCTTTCAGATGGCGGTGAACGGACAGCTTATAATCCGTATGCCGGAAGACGAGAAAAAGCAGCAGAAGATCTTCAAAATGATGGAGAAAGCTGCATATGCTGACAATACAATATCTCCTGAAGAGCAGGACCTCCTTGACAGGATGCGGATGCAGTATAATGTATAAAGAGTAATAAAAGGATACGGCATGTATACGAAACGGGAGTTATATCACGCTCCCGTTTCATATACCTGGTGCTACAGAACACAAATTTTTGTGATGCTGCTCCAGGTAAGAGGAACTTCAATTCATTTTCGTAAGCCCGTTCAGCAGGACTGCATTCTGCGCAATCTCTTCCGATGTGCCTGATAATTCAGATGCGGCAGTTGCAATTTCCTGAGATAAATTATTTATTCCTCCTACACTTTGTGAAATTTCATCAAGTGCCCGCAGCTGCATGTTGACTGCGTCAGAGATTTTTCCGGATTCATTGTGCATGTTGCCGATTATTGCTTTCACTTTCTGGTTCAGTTCCAGGTCCTGTTTCGTAAGATGTACCACTTCCTGCGTTTTGCTTCCGAACTCCGATACAAACTCTATAAGGGAACCGAGTGATTTTCCCAGAATTTCGAGTTGAGAATTCATGCTTACCAGCTCATCATTCGATATTTTAAAAATTGAATCCACAATTTTCACATTCGTTGAAGTTTTATCAGCAAGCTTGCTGACCTCATCAGCCACAACAGCAAAACCCCGTCCATGATCCCCGGCCCGTGCCGCTTCTATTGCGGCGTTGAGCGAAAGAAGATTGATCTGATCAGAAATATCTTCAATAAGATTAACAATTTCACCAATCTTACCAAATTTCTTAGTAGATTCCGACAATTGACTGATGGTGCTATCAATATCTTTTTTGGAACTACCGACAATTTCATCCATTTTTGTACGTAGATCTGTTGCATTTTTTATAATATTTACAATTTCACGAACCAGTTTATTCAGCCTGTCTATTTCTGTTGACGCATTATCCGCGAGCTCAGCCTGCAATCCGGTCATATGGGTTACACTTTCTGAACTGGCGACAATTTCCTCAAGGGATGAATTTACCTCTTCAAGAGATGCTGCCTGATTATGAGTATTGCCGGCAAGAAGATCAATCGATGACGACATTTCTTCCGCCGCCGATGACAAATTCATTGCGGTTTCATTTGTGGTAACCAGAATCTCATGAATTCTACGTGAATTATCCTCAGCACGTGCAGTTTCGTCATGGGCCTTTTCCAATGCCTGGTTAGCAATTCTGTTGATAAGGAACAATATAAAAAATGATAGTATAAACGTTGCGGTCATGAATACAGTCGACTTGGAGACACAGGCGTTTAATGATTCATTGAGTGTTGCAACAAACTTATATTTAAAAAGCCATATTCCTGCGATATTAATAACGAGGACAACAAAGAGAGTAATTCGCTCCGACAACAATGCAGTCATGATAAACACAGCATACAGGCAATGCATTATTCCGACATAAGGGCCAAAGGTATTACCTATAAAACCCTGATACAGTATCCAGACATGGATAATGGTAGTCAATCCAACAGCCAGCAGCGTTGAAGTTATAACAAACAGCCCCTTCCGCAAACAATATAAAACTGTTAGATCAAACACAAATAATGTTGCTACCATTTTTAAGTCGTTCAATCCCTGCCATGTACCGGAAATAACCATAACAGGGAATA
>DAOSYC010000094.1:0-5201 GCA_035380905.1 Spirochaetota bacterium
TGACAACCGCGGTGTCTACAGCGACCGTCCCCGGGGGAACCGCAGCAGCGATACGCGGGGCGGCTACGGCGACAAACCCCGCGGGAACTATCGGGATGAAACAGGCGGCAGGTCCGGCAATAACTCCCGCGGAAACCGCCGTGATGATACAAGGGGACATTTCAGCGATAAGCCCCGTGGTAATTCCCGGAATGATTCGCGTGGCGGATCAGGAAACAGAAACCCGAAAGGCCCCCGCCGTAACGGGCCGGGCAATGGGCCCGGAAGGCATAGCTGAAATCGAATACAATTCCCGGAGTGATATGTGAAGAACAACGATGTATTACGCAGGCTTCGCTATGCGCTGGATCTCAATGATGCCGCGGTAGTGGATATATTCAGACTTTCCGGCCCTGAAGTGACCCTTGCCGAAGTTGCTGATCTTCTCAGAAAAGAGGAGGACCCGGGGTACAGGCCATGCAATGATACCCTTATGGCACGTTTCCTGAACGGCCTCATTACATATAAAAGGGGCCCCGGACCGGATGGCGCGGTTCGCCCTCCGGAAAAGAGTATAACAAACAACGATATATTAAAAAAATTACGTGTGGCTCTGAACCTGAAAGAAGAAGACATGATGAGCATTTTCAAGTTGGCCGGTTATGAAATTTCAAAATCGGAACTGACTGCTTTTTTCCGTAAAGACGGAAACAAACATTTCATACCCTGCGGTGACCAGATTTTACGCAATTTCCTGAAAGGCCTTTCGCTCCGTTTCAGGGGACTGCGTAATTAGTATCAACCCCTTGATTCATCCCTGACTGTTTCATATCTTATAGGCAATGCACGGTTTCCGCAACAGGAAATCTGCCTAATATAGTATTACAGACCTGACATGGAACAGCAAAGAAAATTAATTTTCGGTTTTTATACAACGCGTGTCCTGGCTGCAAGGATCATTGCGGCGCTTCTTTTCAGCCTTGGTGCAGGGTTTCTTATATATGACGATGATGCGCTGCGGAAAATTAAGGCTGTCGCGGAAGACCGCCATGAGGTGACTGAAACCGTTTCCTCCAGCGGTAAAGTGCCGGTGTTCAGCCGTCCCCTTGAAGATATGACCGGTGAGAGAATCGGGCTTATTTTTGGGTTTTTTGTGATCCTTGTTCTGTATGAAGCAGGCACGCTTTTCCTCGCACGGTTTTTTGATTCACTCAATAGAAAATTATTCGAGGTGTCGGGCAAAACAGCCGGTTCTCAAAAGTGGCCCCGGAGCCGGAAAAAGGGCCTGCGTGAATAACAGTTCCGGCTCTATACGTCCGGACGGATTTTCTTCAACTCTTCCTCTGATTCATCATCTCCATTGAAATTATACCTGGAAAAAATAAGAAGTTATCCAGGATGCATGTAACTACCGTGTGTGGTGTTTTTTTTAACATCGTAATGGTCAGTTGTTGAAAAATAATTTGAAAAGTGAATAATAAATACTCATCTTGTATAGATATAAATGATTAAAAATAAACATTTATTTATGGAGGAACGGGTATGAGAATGCATATCAGGTTAAAGATGTTTCTGGGGGGTATAATTATAGTGCTGCCTTTTTGTACGGTTCCTGTTATGGTACTCACAGGGTTTGCGGGTAAATTCTTTCCGTCCCTTACTACTGTTTCCATGAGTATACTATTCATTGGTATAAGTGTAATGTACTGTATTGCACTTTTTTTTCTGTCTGCTGTGATCACAAGGAATATCACCCGCCTCAGAAATTCTTTTTCTAAAATGAACCTGGGAACAGAAGTGAATATCGTTTCCGGAGATGAATGCTGCGAGATCGCTGGTAATATAAAAAAATTCATGGCGCAGATGAAATATCTCATACAGCAGGTTTCCTCTGTTTCAAATTATCTTGTACAGTATACTGATGACCTTTCAGAAATCACCCTTAATTTTTTTGATGATTCATGCCTCCATCTGCAGAACCAGGCAGCAGTGTCAGAGCAGGTCATGTCGTCAATTGAGGAAATGTCATCGACCATGGACATTATCGCCGATGAGACACAGGGGCAGTATGATAACTTCCTTTCATTTATTACACGTATTGATGAATTTTCTTCTCTTATATCGGATGTGGATGATAAAATCCGGAAGATACTTGGCAAGTCTGAAAGTATAGTAGAACGGGTGGAATCTGGCAAGAACTCTATGGAGGAGATGGTCAGCCGGATGGATGTGATCAGTGCCAGTTCCGGTGAAATGAAAAATATTATCGCCATGATAAATGATATCTCTGAAAAAATTAATCTTCTTTCCCTGAATGCCTCAATTGAAGCTGCCCGTGCCGGGGATGCAGGACGGGGCTTTGCTGTTGTTGCAGACGAAATATCTAAACTTGCCGACCAGACTGATAACAGCATCAGGGACATAGAATCATTGATAGTAAAAACGGATATTGAAATCCGTGCGGAGAATGAACACGTAAATACACTGGCTGGGCTGATGGGGGAAATATCCCGTGATATCTCCTCGATAACAGAAATGGTGCATTTCATTTACACCCCGATCCACAAACAGGTCACGCTGAAGGATGTGATGAAAGCTGAGGCGTATTCCGTTCGCGAAAGGTCTGACAGTATACGTATATCCACCAGTGAGCAGAAAGAGGCAATGAGGGAGATCGTCAAGTCAATGAGCGGTATCAGCGATGTGCTACAGGCAAATTCATATAATGCTGAAAAGATTGCAAACCGGTCGGTTGAAATCGCAAGTACTTCTCAGACCCTTCGGGGAATGGTAGCGGTAACGTTATAATGGAATACATTCGTGTGTAATGTTTGGCCAATAATAAGGAGTCAGTTTTCTGACGACAGATATCGTACAGATTGTATTTAAAATTTCAAGATGGTGAAGGGGGTTCCAATGCCGGAATATAAAGCATACAGCGAGATGGCTGAAGTTAATGGCGAGACCGTTCTTTCCATTATTGACGGAATGGGGGCGTTCCGGGAGCGGGCGCTTCGTTTCCTTTCTGAAAATGGTATAGTAGATCCTGAGCCCGGAAAATGGTATTCACAACAGGCCTGGCTGAATGCATTCCGATTGATTGCGGGGTCGACGGGGATATTTACGCTCTTTAATATCGGAAAGAAAATACCTGAACACGCGATTTTTCCTCCTGAAATTCAGACAATTGACCATGCTCTTTCAGCGATTGATATTGCATACCATATGAATCATCGTATAAATGGCGAGGTGCTGTTCAATCCTGATACCGGTGAAATGAAAGAGGGCATAGGACATTATAGTTTTGAAAAGCGCAGTGACAATGCAGTTACGATGACCTGCAGCAATCCTTATCCCTGCGCATTCGACAAGGGAATAATTGAAGCCATGGCGTACCGTTTCAGACCTTTAGATTCATTTATAATTATGATATCACATGATGATCAGAAGGAATGCCGGTCCAGGGGAGGGGAATGCTGTACGTATAATATATCCTGGTAATAACGTATTGCATTTTTTTCTTCTGGAACAATCTCCGGCGGTGTGGTATTATTTCCGGTATGAAGGGCACGGTAAAAAACTTTTTCCGGAGACATGCCGTAAAGCGGGCAGTGAAAAAAACAGGAAGGGCGCTTCCGTCCGCGTACCCCATGGCGGGGAGTCAGGGCAGAAAAAAATATACCGCGGAGCAGGTACTCTCGGTAATGAAAACAAAGGGCATTAATCCTGAACACAGGATGTATCTCCTCGCGCTGTTTTCCTCCCATAATCAGTTCCGGCATTACTGTAAACACAACGGCGACACTTCAGATTATTACAGCCTCCGGAAAGAGATTATCATCGATATGTTCCACCGCAGCCCCGGTTCCAGCGAGAAGCAGTTCCTGAGGGATTTTGATTTTATCCATGAAACCGCGCCTTCCCGCGATAATGTCCTGCATGATGATGTTGATAGTGGTGATGATTATTTTGAAAGTACTTTTGACGCTGCCGATTATGATGCATGTGAGTAAAAAAAAGTTTTAAATACGATAAATTTCTTGATTTAATCGTATATTTACGATAAACGATATATATGTCATATACGAAAAGAAATGAATTTGAAGACGAATTTGAGAAGATGGCTGAATTTGCGAAGTGCCTTTCTCACCCTGCACGCATCGCTATCCTGAAGACCCTCGCTGAGCGGAATACCTGTATATGCGGGGAAATAGTGGAAATACTTCCCCTGGCACAGTCCACCGTATCACAGCACCTGAAGGAACTGAAAAAGTGCGGACTCATTATCGGTGAAATTGACGGACCAAGATCATGTTACTGTATTAATGTAGAGCGGCTCAGGGAAATGGAAAAACTGTTCCGTGAAATTATATCATCACTGGATAGTGATATGTCTGCATGTTCATGTACGTGAGGTTATCATGAAAATTTTGAATACAATTGATCCAGCACAATCGTTGAAACCCCTGCAGGGCGGGGGGGCATGCTGCGGCCCGGTTCTCTCCATGAGCGGGGGGGCGGCAATGCGTTCCTGTCCCTATAAGGGCGGGTATCCTGAATGGGTCACGGATGAAATCACAACTGCAGAGGGGCCTGTCCCCGTGGCGGCAACTGTTCTGACGACTGCAGAAAAGTTTGCCCATCTCCGGGCGCGGCTCACAAATTTCAGGATGCGGTTTTCCATTGAACCCGGCCTCTATGCCGTGGGCAGCCCTGACAGGAATTCAGATATTTTTATCAGCGCCAACTATACAATGAGTTTTGATATTCTCCGCGCTTCGCTGCACGGCATGAATGCCTGGATACTGGTGATAGATACCGGCGGTATCAATGTGTGGTGCGCCGCGGGGAAGGGGACATTCGGCACTGAGGAGCTGGTGAAGCGGATCAATGGTGAAAGGATTGCGATGCTGGTTGATCACAGAAAAATCATTGTGCCGCAGCTCGGGGCTCCCGGGGTCAGCGCGGGAGAGGTGAAAAAGCGTACGGGTTTTCGTGTGCTGTATGGTCCGGTGCGGGCGGAGGATATTCCCAAATATATTGAAAACGGATATACCGCATCTCCTGCAATGCGGAGGATTCGGTTTACTATGAAGGACCGTCTGGTTCTCACTCCAATGGAGCTGAATCCAGCAATAAAAAAGCTGCCCTATTTGATTTTCGCAGCGCTTCTGGTTTTCGGTCTAAAGCCGGAGGGAATAATGTTTCGTGATGCCGCAGCA
>DAOSYC010000094.1:5301-13471 GCA_035380905.1 Spirochaetota bacterium
GCTTCTGGTTTTCGGTCTAAAGCCGGAGGGAATAATGTTTCGTGATGCCGCAGCAGGGGCGGCGCCATTTGCGGCGGGAGCTGTCGGGGCTCTTATCACGGGGGCCTTCCTTACTCCGGTGCTTCTCCCCTTTATTCCGTTCCGGTCTTTTGCGCTGAAAGGGTGGCTGCTTGGGATGGCGGTGTTTTTATTAATGATTACACATGTTCCTCTGTTCATGTTTGAAAGTGATTACCTCACGGCAGTTACGCTGGTATTTTTTCCGCTTCTTTCATCGTACCTGGCGCTTCAGTTTACCGGGGCATCAACGTACACAAACCTTTCCGGTGTGAAGAAGGAACTGAAATACGGGTTGCCTCTGTATATCGGCGGCAGTGTTATTTCGTTACTCCTTTTAACTGCATACAAAATTCAGGAGTGGGGGATTCTGTAACATGAAATATCTGAAAGAAACCGCCACATTAACGTATTCACCGGAAAAGTGTACCGGGTGCGGTCGATGTGTGGAAGTATGCCCCCATAATGTTTTTTCCTTGAGCAGCGGAAAGGCGGTCATTGGCGACAGGGACCGCTGCATGGAATGCGGTGCCTGCGCGAAGAACTGTGATTTCGGGGCGATATATGTTGATGCCGGAGTGGGATGCGCCGCGGCGGTGATTAATGGGATACTCCGGGGGACGGAACCCAGCTGCGATTGCGGCGGTCCCTCAGGGAGCACCTGCTGCTGTTGAATGCTCCCCGCTGAAACAACAGCCGGAAGATCAGAGTGAATCCTTCTTTAGTGCGTTTGCCCGCTCATGACATTTCTGTTCCATTTCATGAATATATGTTTCAATGGCCACAAATTTTTTTACAACATACATGTCAGTTTTATCACATGATATCTGTTCGATTGTTTCATCTATGGCGTTAATTATTTCGGCTACGCGAATGTCAATTCCCCGGAGCTTTTCATCGTCAACCTTTGTTATCCGCTCTTTCAGATAAGCCGGTACAAAGACCATGTCCCTTTCATTAATTTCTTTTTTCAGGCGCTCCATTCTTCTGTATACCGTGAGAATTTCTGAAAGCTCCTTTATGCGGCCTTCTTTCTTTGCTTTTTCAACGCAGTCATGTACCTTCGTGACGAGGGCGGAAAGCCTTTCCGCTATTCTGCTTCTGACAATTTTTTCCGCTTCTTTGATGGGATATGCGTTATATCCTTTGAAGTCTTTGTGAATGTCCTGTATAGTTTCCATGGCGCTGCTCCTTTATGGATGCGTTTCGTGTAATCCTTGTGGTTACAGCATCTCACTCTTACTGCCGGAAAGAGTGAGATGCTCTGGCATTACTCTACAATAAGATTTTCCGTCACAAGTTCTGTGATATATTTCACTTCAATATCAAGATTGTATCCCGCCTGTATTGTTCCGAGCTGCATGACGCAGTTCTCGCAGGCGCTTGCAACAATCTTTGCCCCTGTTGCCACAATCTGGTCTTTTTTGGGTTTGCCGCTCTTGATCCTGAACTCCTCATTGTCGAGGGCAACAAGACCGCCGCCTCCGCCGCAGCACCAGTTGTATTCACGGGTAGGGCTCATCTCCACATAATTTGTGCAGAGCATCTCCAGTATTTCACGGGGCTCCTCAAATACACCCACGTTGCGTCCAAGCTGGCATGGATCGTGATAGGTGACAGGCTCTGTTATGGCGCCCTCTTTCACTTTAATCCTTCCCTCTTTTATATAACGGTGCGCAACTTCTACGATGCTGCTCACTTTAAAGGGCTGTTTCCCCATAAGGAATTTCATGATCCGGTATGCCGTACCGCATTCTACAACAACCACTTCATTCACCCCAAGCTCAATGGCTTCATTAATAATTCGCATTGCGATAAAATCCATTTTTTCCGGATCACCCGCAAATGCACCGAAGTTTACACCCTCAAAAAAGCTGAGAGTCCAGTCCTCCTTCGCGGCGTTGAATATTATTGCGGGATTTACAATTGAATGAGCGCCGGAAAGTCCCACATAAAGAATATTTGCCCCTTTCTTATCCATAGGAATAAGTCCTTCATCGGAAGGGAGGTTCAGCTTCTCCTGAACATTCTTCTGCAGGTCTTTTACCACGTCCATGAAGCCCTCTTTGAACATCTCGATGCTTTCACCCTTTTCCACTGCAGCGTCAGTCAGCATAACAAGCTCTTCCGGAGCTGTCTCATTCGCGATGAGGAGTACCTTCGCGATGGAAAGAATATGCGGCATGTCAATTCCAAAGGGGCAGAACGCCATACATCGTCTGCAGCCGGTGCAGGAGAATGCTGCTTCGTACAGTTCCTCCATTACGGTGTCGTCAAGTTCTTTCGCGTCTCCCCAGTAGGGAAACAGTTTTCCTGTAGGCCGGAAATATTTCTTATATACTTTCCGCACGACTTCCGCCCGTCCCACAGGGGAATATTCCCGTTTCGGGATCCCCTGATATACATGGCAGGTGTCATAACAGAGGCCGCACCTTGTGCACAGGTCAAGGTAGTAACGCATGGGCCTGTTAAGCCGTGACCGGATCAGCTTTTTCAGTTCTTCTATTTTTTGTTTATCCATTTGTCATTTCCTCTTTGTGTTGTGTGCTATGAAAGTAAATACCGAGTGAATCATCTTTGAAAACGGGAACAGTATAAGAAACAGGTTCGCGAAAAAGATATGGAGCACAAGGATTACATAATGCGGTGAATAGGTTATGCCCGCAGGAAGTACCGGCCGGAATGCGACAAGGCTGCTGAGATATGTCCGGTAGTCTGCCACGCTTACATCAAAACCCATTACCCCGTATGCTGCCGCCATGCTCATGTGACTGCCGAATATCATGGTAAGAAACAGAATCAGCAGGATCATATAATCCTCCGGAACAGATATAAGGCTGTAGGGGGGGCGAAATCTTCTGAACAGAAAATACAATGTCGATACAATCAACGCAATACCGACAAAACCTTTTCCAAGAAAAATTTCATGAGGGATGATCTGAATAATAGAAAATTCCTGTATCAGTTCCAGGTGGCCCAGGAAGAGAAGGAGAAACGCCGCGTGAAAGACAATAATAAAAAACCAGAACACTTTGTCTTTCATGTATGCCGTGGGGACCAGCAGTGAATCACGCAGGACGCCGATGGGGCGCGGTAGTGTCTGCGGGAACATTCCAAGTGTCCCTTTTATAGGGGGTGATGACAGCACTACATATAGTTTGTACAGTATTCCCAGAACAAAGACCCCGAAGGCAATATATACCATCGGAACCATGACAAACGCATAAATACTTTCCCACATAGCATAAACCTCTGATGTTTATTGATTTATCACCTGTACTTCATATATACAATCCCGAAGGATACATGAAAACATGTAGCCTCCGGGCTGTATGCGCTTCAGTTTTCTTTGCTGCTGTATGGAGCTGCTATGTTATTTAAGTTTTTTTATGTAAAACTTTGAAACATCACCTTTTTCCACTTTTACAATCTCATTGCCGCTGGTTTTTGCCCATGCCGGAAAGTCCGCGTGTGCCCCGGGGTCTGTCGTTTCCGCGACAAGAATTTCTCCAACCTGCATATTCTTTTTTATATGCTGGCTCACTTTGATTACCGGAAGGGGGCATTTAACGCCCTTAAGGTCCAATGTGTAATTTGCTGTTATCTCTTCGCTCATTTTTCTCTCCTTTTTTATATGTGTCTCAAAATAATATTGCCTTGTATAATGTGAAAAAAAATTTTACTATCAATTGTATTGTAACAGGGGATGTCAACTTTTACAATACAAAATTTTTAAAAATTTAGATAAACAACTGAATTTTGCTGTTCCCGGCTTCCTCCAGGAACGTCGCGACACCGGCAATTTTTACTCCGGGATAGTCGATCATTTCCTCCTGTTTCATGCCCATGAGGTCCATTGACATTTCGCAGATGTAGATGGTGACTCCCAGTTCTCCCGCAAGTTCTATCATCTCCTCAAGTGACTGAACATTTTTCTTCTTCATGAGGTGCTTCATCATGCCTGTTCCCATGCCCCCCATGTGCATTTTCGAGAGTTTCAGTTTTTTTGACCCCTTCGGGAGCATGAACCCGAACATTTTTCCAAAGAGATCTTTTCCCTTTCCCTTCTTCTTCGGGTCGCGAAGGGCCGGTGTTGCCCAGAATGTGAAAAACATGACGACATCCATTCCCATGGCAACCGCCCCTGTCGCAATAATAAATGCCGCAAGCTGTTTATCGAGATCACCGCTGAACACCACCATGGAAAGCTTGTTGTCCGGGGTGTCGCTTTTCAGGGCATCCAGCTCCTTTTTCAGTTCTGTTACTGTTTTATTGACGTCCATATATCCTCCGTCGTGGTTTCAAGTATTTCACTTATTATGTATAAGTTCGTTTTGTATGATACATTGCTTCTTTTATAACATCATTACTGCCATACTAAAATGTACAGGCCGCCCCCTTTATGCAGGCGGCCTGTATATCGCCCCGTTAAAAAACGTATGAAATTCCTACATCAATTGAATACTGTGACATCTTTGTTTCATAGGCCGTAATGTATTGGCCCGCAGCATTTGATCCTGATAATGTTGCTTCAGGTGAATACATACCCCCGATGTTAAGGGTGAATTTTTCGCTGAATTTGATGCCTACACCTGCGGTATAGTGATGTTCGGCTATTGCAGGGAAGGCCATGTTTTCAAAAGCCCTGTCGCTGTCCAGGGGCATTTTGCCATAGTTATATCCGGCTCGTACAATAAACATCGGTGTGATAGTATACTGAATTCCGAATTTATACACATACTGGTCTTCCCAGTTCAGGTTCCAGGGAAGCGCGCCGCTGCCGTTTGCGGTGAATTCAGGATTATCCTTTCCGTTTGTTTCCGACCATCGGATCCACTGAAGATCGAATGCCAGAATAAGGCCGGGAACAAGTGTAAATCCAACCCCTATTGTTGCTGAAGAAGGCTGGTTGAATTCAAGTTTATCTTTCCCTACAGCTGTATTGAATTCAAAGTCCTGGAAATAGCTCTTTGTTTCGTATGCGGCACCAATTGTCAGTATATCAACCGGCGTAACTTTCACACCCAGTGTCGCTCCATATCCGAAAGACGATGCACCCATGTGAGCCTGCTGCGGATATTGTGCCGGTAATGCTGTTGGAGGATTCCCTGCATTAAACTCCATTGTTGCATACATCAGGTTCGCAACTGCTCCTATCGATACCATGTCGTTTACCTTGTATGCTACTCCCGGTGCAAAACGCATTTGAGAGTAGGAAGAGTAGGTTACATTGCTATATAGGTTCATTGCGTAATCAACACCCATACCTGCAACACCATAAGCACCAAGACCGAATTTCAACTGATCGTTGATTGGAATGATCAGTCCGAACGCGGGAATCGGGGAAGCACCCCTGTCAGACTCTATTGTGGCGCCATTCTGGTTTACGACTCCAGGTGCAGCTCCGGTAGCATTATACTCAACCGTCGGCATAAAGTACGAGGCGCCGAAATCAATTCGTCCTCCCAGCTCGCTCATGCCCGCCGGGTTACTGAGCACCGATGCCGCGTCAAGTGACACACCGACACTGGTTCCTCCCATGGACCGCTGGACCGGGCCGAACCCTATCATCCGCATGCCGTTTGTCGCGAATACAGGGGCTGCAAACAACACCGCGATAAAAAAAACAAACAGTCCGTACAACCTGTTTTTCATGTGGACCTCCTGTTGTATATTCACACAAAAGATTTGTAACTAACATTCTTTTTACAATATACAACAGGTGGTGAAAAAGTTCCACTATTTTTTTAGTATTTTCTAAAATTCTCGAAAAATGTACTTTTGTAGCGGCTTTGATTATTTTGTATTAATGTGCAGGACGGAATGTGGTGTAAGTGCAGTATTGTGTAAACAGTATATAATGCATGACTGTACAAATGAAGATATCAATTATCCGGGTCTTCGAAGCCGTTATGAATATGGGTACCGTCACAAAAGGGTTTATTGTGTGAGCCGCCGCAGCGGCAGAGGGTATAGTGCTCTTCGGAGTCCGGTACAGTGCCCTGGTCGTCTTTCAGCTTAATCCAGCCGATTATTTTCAGGGGGCCGTTTTTCGCGACTTTCAGGGACGGTTCTCTGTCAAAATTGATGTGATGGATATTGTTAAAGGTGTAACTGAGGGCTCCTGATGGACACCTGCGAATGGTTTCCATTATTTCCTCAGGCGGCGCGCCATCAGGATTTATCCATGGACGGCGTTCCAGATTGAATACCTCCGGCAGCCTCCGCAGACATGCGCCGTCATGAGAGCAGATCCCGCCGTTAAAATGAACTATGATACCATTTCCTATATAGGCTTTACGGTGATCTTCAACGCGGTCCGGAAGCTTTTCTTCAATAAGCCCTTTGACGGCATGACTTCCGTCACAGAACGGCTTCTTCGTAGAATCGCCGCACCTGCAGAGAAACATTTCATCCCGGACAGGGATATCTTCATTTGAGGAGTTGATGAATGTATCAAGGTTCTCAACTTTATAGGGGCTTTTTTGAGTGAACAATATGACGGGTTTCCGTTCGTTGTCTGACATTGTATGCTCCTGGAGAAACTTTTATTATAATTGATAATGCGGTAACGGGGCATAATTGATCCGGATGTTATTTATACGGGATGATATAATATGTTGTCAAGTAAAGCAGGTCTTTGTTTTTCCTGCATTGTGTGGGGAGGGGGGAATGGATTCTTTTAACAGAAGAAACATATTATACCGGCACATGCAGGGAATGAAGCATGATAGCGATGTGCCGAAGATTCTATGTGACGGGTTTTGCGGATCGTATCTTTACAGCCGTACAGTAATACGGTTTCCCTGCTGGTTCCAGAATATCTCTTTTTGTTTGTTAAGCCTGAAAAGGTGTTTGTTTTTTGTCCGCAGTCTGAAGTTATTGTTTCTCTCGTCAACCCGGATGTCCTCGTTGTAGCTGCTTCCTTCTTTCTGAATTGTAATAACAAGGTTATCCTGGACGGGGATTATTTTCAGCGCAATCCATTGCTCGTTCCTGGAATTGTCACTCTGTACAATCGCGGTAGTGACAAGTTTGTCAATAGTAAGCCAGAAATGGTACCATTTAACGTGGGCCGCTATACCGGCGTTCTGGAGAGATTTAAAATAGCCGTAGGCATCCTGGATAAGAGCATGTGCTTCGGCATGGGCGGACTTTATGACCCGCCTGAACTGGTTGCTGGACATTGTTGAAATATTCATAATGAATACTCCGATGGGGGATTTCACATCCCGCATACGGGATGCGTGAACCATGGTAAGTGTACAATGGGGCAAAAAATAAGGCAATTATTTTTTATTAAATAAAATCATGAAAATTTATGGCAAAATGTAACCATGTGCCAAAAAAATTGGTATAGATATCGATGGATTAATGCTGGAAATATAATAAAGGCCGTTTTATGAAAATGGTGATATCTATTTATACGGTTGTGAACAGCTGCCCGCAATGGATCTGCATGCATTGCGGGGCTCAGGCTTCAGGGTTTACGTGGAATGATGAGATTGTAAGGTGGTGATTATTTTATAGAACCGTTGATAAATCTGGTCATATCATCCTTAAATTGCTTCCTGTCTTCAGGGGTAAGCTGTCGTGAGTACGCGTCAATCTGGTCCTTCATTTTACCTTCAACAGCCCATTGTCTGGATTTGTATGAAGGTGCGCTGTTTGAGTCCGCCGGTCCAGCGGTTGACTGGTTTTTAAGAGCCGCCGCCGATGTCAGGGCAATTGCGGAAAGAGAGGCGCTGTCCGCACCAAGCTGCTTCGCCAGGTCGGGGTACACCATCTCCTTTTTCTTTACTGTTCCCTGGGCGAAGGCCCGCGTTTTCCCGTTTGTTGCAAGAATGAATTGATAATTGTATCCGTTAAATTCCAGATCGTCAAGGGCCACAACGAGTACCATGTCCACGGTGTTGCGGCCGGTTTTCGTCCCTTTCCAGACAAAATCCTTTTCCATGAGGATGCCCGAGGCTTTGATCAGTGATGGGCTTCCGGAGACCAGAAAATTATCATACTCGGTTGAGTCTATTGATATGGAATATTTATTTTCCGCGAGGTCAAGAATCCGGCGCATCGGGGCCTCCTTCATGCGGGAATATGCAAGTACCTTTGA
>DAOSYC010000095.1:0-13381 GCA_035380905.1 Spirochaetota bacterium
CCAAAAACAGGGTACAGGGCGTTCATGTAACACAGATGCTCAATCCTGAAGCAAAGGGTGTTGCTATCAGCCAGCATCCCGATGTGAAGAGAATGCTTCTCTGGATGAAGTCCTATATTGAAGGGCAGCGGATGATGATTTACTATCTCTACAAGAACTATGAGCTTTCACAGCTTATGGATGGTGACGACGCGAAGGAAGCCCTTGCCCTTGTGGAAATTATTACTCCTCTGGAAAAAGCCGGCTGTACTGACATGGCGGTAAACATCACTTCCGAGGCGCAACAGTGCTACGGCGGATACGGATACTGCGGCGACTACCCCGTTGAGCAGATGATGAGAAATTCCAAGATCACTGCAATTTACGAAGGTACCAACGGTATTCAGTCCATGGACCTTACCATGAGAAAAATTCTCATGAACAAGGACCAGTACAACTACAATGTTCTCAAGGGAAGAATGCTGAAGGCGATAGAGACTGCAAAGGGTATTGTTGACGATAAATATCTTGAGCTTTTCAAGAGAGGTATTGACAGGCTTGATGAGGTTATTGAAATGCTGAAAGGCCAGATGGCAGGCGGCAAGTTCCTTCACCTTTTCATGAACGCGACACCTCTCCAGCAGGCAATGTACATGCTCGTTATCGCGTGGATGCATGTATGGAGCCTTACCATTACCATGCCGAAGATGAAAGAGCTTGTTGGCGACAAAAAAGGCGAAGAGCGTGACCAGCTTCTCAAGGACAATCAGGAAGCGGCGTTCTACACTGGTAAAGTCCTTGCTTCACAGTTCTACCTCGGCGCGGAGTTCCCCAAATACTTCGGAAAAATCGAAGCCCTTCTCTGGGGGGAATCTGCTGTTATCAAGGCAAGCGATGAGATTTTTACCGGTGCACTCGCCGAGTAAAAATTAAATTATTTTGTTGAAACATCACAAGGAGGCGTCCCGGAAGGGGCGTCTCTTTTTTTTATATATGAAATGCTGCGGCTGGAGCAGTAATTCATGCGCATGGGCAATATGTATAGATCAGTATATAGTGTCTAAAAATAAAAATTGTAAAACAATTATAAATCATCGTTGACAAATCATAAAACATTATAAAACTATAAAAAGCCCTTTTGTTGTACCACATGTTAGGGCTGAATATACATAAAAATATAAAAAACCATCGGCGGGTCGGGTCAGGTACATTCATACCGGGGAATACTGTTGTTCTTTGTGCGGGTGTGTGCGATGGTCCTGAATCATCATGGTGCAACACAAATATTGGATTAAACTACGCTTAGGAGGTCTATATGGCTCTGAATCCTATTGTTGATTCACGGGACGTACGTTTCGTGCTGTTTGAAATGCTGGAAGTCGATAAACTGACGAAATACAGAAGGTTTGCCGACTTTGACAAGGACATGTTCGAAGAGGTCCTTGAGCTTGCGGAAAAAATCGCGGTGCACCTTGTGTATCCCGCGAATTCTGAAGGCGATAAAAATCCGGTAAAATACAATCCGGATACCAAAGAGGTAATTATCCCCGACGGATACAAGCCTGCCCTGGATGCCTACCATGAGGCGGGATTTCTTGGCCTTGCCACCGATCAGGAGATAGGGGGTATGGGTATGCCCCATGCTATCGCCCAGGCCACGACGGAATACTTCACCGCGGCAAGTGTCGCGTTTTCAATGTATCCCATGCTTAGCGTTGGGGCACTCAACCTGGTGCTTGGTTTTGCCCAGGATGAATTGAAGCCGCTCATCGCGGAAAAAGTCCTCTCCGGGGAGTGGGGCGGCACCATGTGCCTTACTGAGCCCGACGCTGGCTCTGATGTGGGCGCCCTGAAGACGAAAGCGGTAAAGAGTGATGACGGTACGTACAGAATTAATGGACAGAAAATTTTTATTTCTTCCGGTGATAATGATTATTATAAAAACATGATCCATCCTGTTCTTGCACGTATTGATGGTGACCCTCCAGGAACAAAGGGGATATCAATATTCATGACCCCGAAGTACTGGGTCAATGATGATGGTTCGAGGGGTGAGAAGAATGACGTGGTGTGTTCAGGCATTGAGCACAAGATGGGTATTAACGGATCAGCGACCTGTACTTTGAGTTTTGGCGATGAGGGAACATGCAAAGGCATCCTGATGGGGGAAGAGCGCAAAGGGATGAAGATAATGTTCCAGATGATGAACGAAGCCCGTCTGTATGTCGGCCTTCAGGGTGAGGCCGTTTCGAGCGCCGCGTACATGCATGCCATAACCTACGCAAAGAACAGGATACAGGGGGCCGATGTTAAGGAAATGGCAAACCCCGATGCTGACAGCGTTCCGATTATACGGCATCCCGATGTGCGGAGGATGCTGCTTTCCATGAAGTCCCGCGTTGAGGCGATGCGAGCACTGAGCTACTATATAGGATATCTTATAGATATTACCCATGTGGATAAGGGGAGTGAACAGGCCGTTGAGGCACAGGCCCTCATTGATTTTCTTATTCCAATATGTAAAGCCGGAAATACAGACCTTGCGTGGAAGGTCACCGCTGACGCGATTCAGGTGTATGGCGGATACGGCTATACCAGGGATTATCCCGTTGAGCAGTATGCGAGGGACGCGAAAATCCTTTCACTCTATGAGGGGACAAATGCCATTCAGTCAATGGACCTTACCATGCGGAAGCTCCTGATGAACCGTGTGCAGTATAATTACGGGATTTTCAAAAAGAAAATACTGGAGACCGTTGAGAAGGCGAAGGGTATTGTGGATGAAGAGTATATTACCTATATTACAAAAGCTGTTGATGGCGTGGATAAGTGCGTCACTGAGCTGAAGAACCAGATGGGTGACGGCAACTATCCCCACATTTTCGCCAATGCGACCCCGCTCCAGCAGGTCTTTGCGATGATGACATATGGATGGATGCATCTCTGGTCTCTGACCATTACGGTTCCGAAAATGAAGGACATTGTGTGGGGCAAGACGCAGAAAGAGAGGGAGGCATTTGTGAACGATAATCCTGAAGCGGCGTACTATTCCGGAAGGGTTGTGTCCTCACAATTCTATCTTGGCGCTGAATTCCAGAAAATTTTCGGGAGAATTGAATATATCATGACCGGAGAAGCTGCAGTTGAAAAATCTTTTGCGGCGCATTTCACCGGAGCTCTTGAGGAGTAATACGTGGTGTAATATAAATAAAAAAATGCCAGTGGATTTTCCACTGGCATTTTTTATAAATAGACAGATAAAAACAGACAGTATCGCGATTTTGCGCTAAAAGAAATGATCAAAACAGTTGCAATGTTCAAAACTTAACCGGCAGTTAAGTTTTATTAGCAACTATTATTTGACAAATTCATTCATATTTTTATAGAATGGCGCAAAATTAATGTATAAAGAGTATGATAAAATGGGAACGATTTTTTAATTTTCGGGGGGTTGTTATGGCATTAAATCCATTAGTTGATTCAAGAGACGTCAGGTTTGTGTTATTTGAGATGTTTGACGCGGAAAGGCTCACGAAGTTCGATAAATTCAAAGATTTTGACAAAGATACCTTTGAAGCGACAATCGAGCTTGCGGAACAGATTGCGGTTGAACAGGTATATCCGGTGAATATGGAGGGGGATAAAATCGGATGCACCTTTAATCCGGACACGAAGGAGGTGAAGATTCCTGAGTGCTACAAGGAACCGATGAAGACCTTCAGTGACGCGGGATTCCCGGGGCTTGCTGTTGAACCGGAAGCCGGGGGAACGGGAATGCCGCTGCTTCTCTACAATGTTTCATCTGAATATTTCATCGCGGGATGCGTGTCGTGGTTTATGTATGTGCAGCTCAGCGTTGGTGCGATGAACCTCATTAAAACATTCTACAAAGGTGCTGACCGGGATATAATTCTGGAAAAAATGATGGCGGGGAAATGGGGCGGCACCATGTGTCTCACAGAGCCTGATGCGGGTTCTGACGTCGGGGCGCTCAAAACGAAAGCTATCCGCCAGGCGGACGGAACGTTCCTTATCCAGGGGCAGAAAATATTTATTTCCTCCGGCGACAATGATATGTATGAAAACATCATGCATCCCGTCCTTGCGCGTATTGAGGGGGACCCCAGAGGCACAAAGGGTATATCGATTTTTCTGGTGCCGAAATATTTCATAAAGCCCGATGGTTCACCGGGAGAAAAGAATGACGTGGAATGCGCCGGTATCGAACATAAAATGGGGATTAAAGGTTCGGCAACCGCTACTCTGAGCTTTGGCGATAACGGGAAGTGTATCGGGTATCCCATGGGTGAGGAAAGAAAGGGAATGAGCATCATGTTTCACATGATGAACGAGGCGCGGCTCCAGTGCTCGCTGCAGGGGCTTGCGGTATCAAGTACCGCGTATCTCCATGCGGTGACATACGCGAAAAACAGAAAGCAGATGCCCCATGTCATGCAGATCCAGAATCCCGACGCGCCATCTGTCGCGATCATTGAGCACCCTGACGTGAAACGGATGCTCCTCTGGATGAAGGCCCAGGTTGAGGCAATGCGGATGACAACACAGTATACTGCTATGAACATTGACCTCTCCGATGCTGCCGATGGGGAGGAGGCAAAAGAGGCAAAGGCCCTTGTTGATTTTATGATCCCAATCTGCAAGGCGGGAAATACCGACCTTGCGTGGCAGGTCACTGCGGAGGCTATTCAGGTGTACGGGGGATACGGGTACATTTCCGAATATCCCGTGGAGCAGTTTGCCCGTGACTGTAAGATCCTTTCACTCTATGAGGGGACCAATGGTATCCAGTCCATTGACCTGATTACCCGAAAGCTTCTTATGAACAGGGAGCAGTATTTCTTCAGGGTCTTCAAAAAGAGAATTATGGAAACAGTGGAAAATGCAAAGGGTGTTGTTGACTATAAGTATATATCACCGCTGATCAGGGGCATTGACAAGATGGATGAGGTCATTGATGTGCTCATGAAAAAGCTTGCATCGGGAAGGCTGATGCAGATATTCATTGTGGCGACACCGCTTCGGCAGGCCATGGTTATGCTTACCCATGCCTGGATGCATTTATGGGCGCTGACTATTGCCACAAAGAAAATGCATGAACTGGTTGGAAAGGTGACAGCTGAAGAGCGGGAAAAGTTTATTCACGAGAACGTTGAAGCTGCGTATTATTCCGGAAGGGTGCTTTCGGGGCAGTTTTACATAGGTTCCGAGTTCAAAAACTATTTTGGCAAGATTGAGTCAATTATGGCAGAGGAAAATGCTGTCATTAAATCTACTGACGCAATTTATACCGGCGCCATGGCTGAATAACAGCAGTAAAGAAAAAAGAAACATGTGATCATATAACTGCGGGGCTGCCCGGTGTATTCCGGGCAGCTTTTTCATTTCAGGAGTAGCTGTGTTCTTTCCCGGGGTATTGTTTTTCTCTGACTTCCCTGCTGTAGTCGTTGACAGCATTTTTGGTTATTTCATACAGGTTCGCATATTTCTTGAGAAATTTCGGACTGAAGCCGGCGTCAAGGCCCAGCAGGTCGTGCAGTACAAGTACCTGCCCGTCGCAGTGTACCCCGGCGCCGATTCCGATTGTCGGGATCGATATGGTTTCGGAAATTTCCTTTGCCAGAGATTCCGGGACCTTTTCCAGAACAAGGGAGCAGGCACCCGCCTCCTCGAGGCTTTTTGCGTCTTCAATGAGCTTCCGCCGTTTATCCTCTTCTCTGCCCTGAACGGTGTACCCGCCAAGTTTATGCACGGATTGAGGGGTCAGTCCCAGGTGCCCAACCACGGGGATTGATGCCCGTACCAGGGCCTGCACTACCTCTTTAAATTCACGGCCGCCCTCAAGTTTTACCGCGTGAGCGCCGGACTCCTTGATCATTCTCCCTGCATTCCGGAGGCTGTCCTCAACGGATACGTGGTAGCTCATAAAGGGCATGTCAATTACCAGGAATTTTGAAGGAGCGCCGCGGTGTACTATTTCCGCATGGTATATCATCTGCTCCACGGTTACGGGAATGGTGTTTTCGTATCCCGCAATAACGTTCCCAAGGGAGTCCCCCACAAGAATTGTGTCGATATCCGTTTCCTCAAGTATTTTTGCAAAGACGAAATCATAACAGGTAACCATCGATATCGGTACATGCTCCTTCTTCCTGGAGCTGAAATCGTTGATTGAAAATCCCTTTTTTGTTCCTGTGTTTGCGAGACTGCTCATGGTATACCTCCCGATGGTGTATTGCCTGTACTATCAATAAACCTATGGCGCGGGTTGTTGTCAATAAAAAACAGGACCGGTTATGCGAAAAAAGTGTAAATTAGCATGAATTATTGCGAAATATGTAAAATATGTGTTGATAATATGCGCATGATGCATAATATTATACATGTGAGTATTGAACGGAGGAGAGTGGCGCATGGAAAATGGAAACGGGTCAACCAGAGAAAAGAGAAAACGAAGCATAGATACCCTTGATTCAAAACTTATTACATTGCTCCAGGCTGACGGAAGGCTGACAAACATTGATATTGCAAAAAAACTGAACATTGCGGAGTCAACAGTGCGTGTCAGGCTGAAGCGGCTTATGGATGATGGATTTATACAGATTGTAGCGGTCAGCGACCCGTATAAGCTGGGTTTCAACATGACGGGAGACCTTTTTATTCAGGCGGAAATGTCAAAAATGGAGGGAGTGATACAGGAACTGAAAAAAATACGGGAATTGTGGTTTATAGTTACTACATCCGGCAGAATGAATATTAATGCTGAATTCATAGTGAAGACCCGTGAAGACCTGAACGATCTGATCTATAATAAAATAAGAAAAATTGACGGAATAATCAGTGTAGAAATGTCTCTTATACTGAACTATCACAAACGGAAATATAATTATGGAACTTCTGCAGATTGACCGGTGCCTTTGTGAAAAGTGCGGATGTTCTGATGGGCTACTGCCGTAGTGTACCGCAGGTGTATGGTGAGACCGGCAATTATAATGTTATGAAAAAAATAGTGACCTGTTTTTTTATTGCTCTATTATCAAAATATGTATTGCAATAAATGCTTGACGGGGTGTATAAATGACCATTCCGGTACAATGGGGGTACAATGGGAATGGGAACAGACAGGAAAAGTGAAATACTATCAAAAAAGACTCTTTCCGGTAAAATATCACTGCGGCTTTTATTTCTGGTTATCATTATTATGGTAGTATCATCGATAGCGGCAGGTATAGTCACACGCAAGTATCTGCTTGATGACTACAGGGAAATCACAAAGAATTACAGTGTTGTAACGGCCCGCCAGGTGAGAAATCTCTTTGAGCAGGAAATCAGCTCCGGATCTCACTCCATTGAAGAGTTTATGAATTTCAATTACCGGAAGCTGTCTATAGAGGAATGCCTTGAGCGGTGGTCAAGGCCCGGGGACAGGGAAAAATTTACTGACGAATATCTTCAGAAATTATTTAACAGCGAGGAGCAGACTGCAAAAGGTGATACCGACCGGTATTACCGCTACATGACGGAGTACAGCACTGACAATCTTCTTGGAAAAAAAGTCAGGATGCTGATTGATCCGTATCTTTCAATTGAGGGAATAGTATTTTCTGTGCCGATTGATAAGAACGGATTTCTTCCTTTTCATCATACCCCCAACAGCCAGGTTATCGAGGGTGATGATATCAAAAAAGACGTTGTCCGGAGCAGGACCAACAGAATCTGGGACTATCTCGGTAAAGGCATACATCCCGACAAAGTGAATTTTTCATACTATTACCGGGACACCGGTGCGGTAATGATTATGGCGTATACCCCGATACTTCTGCAGGGGAGGTTCTGGGGCGGTATTATAACGGCGTTTGACGTGAAGGATATTCAACACACAACATGGATGGTAATTCTCATCATAATAGGAATTATTTTTTTCGGGTCGATATCAATCTTTGTGGTAATAAATTTTATCATTAAAAAGAGCCTGAAACCAATCCGCAACATTACGGAAATACTGATACAGGTCGGGCAGGAGGGGGATTTTTCACAGCGTGTTGAATATGATTCCGATGATGAAATTGGAGTTATTTCCAGAAACCTAAATTACATGATTGAGCAGTCCAGTAAGACACTGAATTATCTGAAGGAAGCGGCTACATCTCTGGCGGCGTCAAGTGAGGAGCTGACATCTACATCCCTGACCCTCGGCAATACAAGCGCTGAGCAGTCAAATTCCGTCCGTGATATTTCAATGGAGTTAACCCTTGTGCTGGATTCAATAAAGGAGACGACGGAATATATCGGTGAGCAGGTCACTTCAATTACCAATGCCGCGGATTCTGTTACGACACTTGAGGATATGTCGAAAAGAATTGCAGTGAACATGAAACAGGTGAAAGAGCAAAGCGAGGAATCAATTGATATATCAAAGGAAGGTGAAGCGCTGGTAGTATCGGCAACAGAGGCCATGAAGAGGATTGTGGACTCGTCGAAACGGATTGCGGATATGGTAAGTATAATAAATGATGTATCTGACCAGATAAACCTTCTTTCGCTGAACGCAAGTATCGAGGCGGCGCGGGCCGGCGATGCTGGAAAGGGATTCGCCGTTGTCGCTGAAGAAATAGGGAAGCTGGCGGATAACACCTCTCTCCAGGTAAAGGAAATACACGCCCTTTCAACAGAAATTGAAAAAAGTGTTCTCGATGGCAACACCATGGTTGAGAAAATAAAAATTTCAATTTCTACAATAATGAATAATATTATTGATAACTCGCGACTGATTGAGGAAATTGCCGGGCTTTCTGACAATCAGGCGGCCAACCACAATAAGATAAAAACTGTCATGATGGACCTTGAAGAAAAATCGAAGAATATCATTGAAGTCGCGACATTTCAGAAATCCAACAGTGAGTCCATGAAAACCGCGATGCAGCGGATACTTGATTTCACTACTGAAACCAGTGTGGGCGCTGAAGAAATCTCAGCATCTTCAGAAGAAATGTCATCCCGGGCGGAGGACCTGAACTTTCTTATTGAAGGGTTTAAAACTATATCAAACAAGGACCTGGGGACTTCTGCTGATGGGCCGGATAAAACAAGGCCAAACATAATGCCCAATGGAATTTCCGGGAGTGAACAGCAGGACTGATGCGGGAAAGTCTTGACGTCCCGTTATGACTGTAGTAATATTTTACTAAGGAAACAAATGGCAGAGGATTACATATGAAGAAAATAATTCCCGTAGTAGTATGTGCTCTTTTTATGATTTCATGTTCATCAAGCCACAAAGGCGTTGATTCGGAACAGCCCTATAGAGTTATAGGATTTGTGAAGCAGGACATCTTTCGTATTGAGGCGATTGGATTCGCATCAGGCAGAACCGAAAATGAAAAAATCAGGAAACAGCTTGCCAAAACCGCGGCGCAAACCATGGCGGAGTTCGGTATACTCGAGTATTTTGCGGAACGGGGAGAAGGGGATACATATAAAAACCTTCAGGCCGCGAAAAATGATGAAGGCATTGTAAAAGGCTGGCTGAAAGGCGGAGAAATTATCTCAGCAAAATATGATGATGATCTTACCTGCAGGATCGTGTATGAATTGAAGCTTGTTCCCAAAAGGCGGTAATGTAAGCATACTTTTATTGCTTTCTCAAATGAAATATCATAAAACCGCCATTGCGCATGTTTTACCTTCCGCCATGAAAGCCCCGCCGGTATCTCAATGGATACCGGCAATGGTGAAAGGTCATGGCTGTGCGCTGTATGTACTATTATTCAGCCTGTCATTACCCCGACACCTGTACTTCTTTCGGGTGCTGTATGTAAAACTTCATCTCGATTGTTTGTGACTTTAGCGCAGGAACCGTAAAGCGCCAGCGGCGTATGCCCTGTTTGTAACGTGACCTTTTTTTCTCTTCGCTGCCGGACAGCGGTTCCGGCATGATCTGCTCCTCTTCAACCGTGATCGCACTGTCACGGGAAACCGGAAGCCTGTCAATGACAAGGAACGATGCCTCCTTCTTTTTATTGTTTTCGATTTTTATCCGGTAGTGATAGCTGGTGCGTATGGCGCCGCTAAAGAGGCCCTTTTCCTCGCGGTATTTTTTCACCAGGGTTTTTTGTATACGTATGCCGTCATCAGTGCCGAAGTGAAGTGTCATCTTCTTTTCCGGCATTATGGTTTTCCGGAACGCGGTGTTGCCGACATAGTCCCCGTCAAGATACAGGTTTACTTTTCCGGGAAAGATGGTATATCGGGAGGCATTGGTTATTTTTGTACGCAGGAACGCGCGTGCCGAACGGCCCGGAGTAACAACATACAGAAATTGAGCGTGTTTCGGCGCATACTGTATCACTTCAATGGGGGTCTTCTTTTCACCGGTTCCGGACAGGATTGTTTTTCGTGATGCCACACGGTATGTAACGGAGGTGCTTTTTTCACGAATTTTTTGAAAATCCGGCAAGGGTTCCCTGCTTTTTTCTGCGGCCGCAATGGATGACGATGCATAATCTGCGGCGCCGGCGGCCCCTCCAAAACTCCTCATTTCCCTCCTGCTTCGATGGGGCCGGCCAGTTTTCCTGGTGAGATACCATGGTGAAAGGCGGGGAGGATCTGCAGCGCGCCGCGGGTCAGCAGTGGAAAGATACAGCCGTACATTGTTCCAGTCCTCTCCGGTGTTCTGCCGGACGAGTCCGTAATAGGCAAGGGCAACGCTTTTTTCCTTCAGGCTGGTCCGCACATCATAGAGGGGTGTCCATCGGGCGCCTCGTATGACGTAACTGAGTTTCAATGTGTACGGGCCTGCCTTTGCCGCGCGGAGCGATATCGTCACCCACTTCTCCCTGTCCCCTTCACGTTTCTGTGATGTCTCCTGGTCCATCTGCATGACATCGGTATTGTACTGGTTCAGCTGCTGTACCTGCGGCCGGTTCAGCATTGCGGACTGAGAGGTAAACACGTTACCGCGGAACTCCATGTATCGCCTTCCTGCAATATCGGTAAGCCGTTTTTCAAGGACGCGGATTTTGTCGGATATCTCTTTACGGTCAATGACAATGCGCCGGATTTTTGCCTGCTCTTTAAGAATATTGGTCTCTACGAACTGCATGGTGCGGGTCATTTCGGCAAGATTTATGGTCTTATACAGGATCCCTTCGCGCCCCTGCTTTGAGGCGAAGTCGGTGAGTGACTCGAGGAAGCGGATGGATGTTTTCGCGGCGTTCATTGTATCGACAAGGGCGTTGTCCCGGTTTCTGAGGATTTCAATTTTTTCCTCCAGTTCGCGTATTCGTTTCTGCCGTGATTTCACCAGGTATTTCTTTTCAACTTCAATACCCATGATGGTGATGTCCCTGTTGCCGCGGGACTGAATACGGACTGTGTCATCCATGATCCCGTGGGGAAGTTTTGGTATCACCAGTTCTGAATACCCTTCGGGAAGCGATACAACGGCGGTGCGTTCAACCGCAGCGCGGTCTTTATAGAGGACAACGCTGGTGACAACAGATTTTGTGCGGATTTTTGTGCCGGTGTCCTGCGCAAAGCCTGGTGTGTATACGAGCGTAAGGAGTATTCCAGAGAAAAAAGAAAAGAACAGTACCATGTTGAAAGATTTCATGTATGGTCCCTCCGGTGAATGGTGTTCACAGAAAAAGTGCAATTGACTGTAATGTAGGGTGTTATTACGCATTGATCAACAATATTTTTTATTGGACGTTCCGGTTATTCCGGGTGTAAAATTACAGTGATGACATTGTACAGGGGAGGTGTGACTGCGAACGGTTGCATTACACCATTGTGCTGATGTAAAAGCTTCAATGCTGTTCCGGCGCATGTTCTTTGATATAATACTGATTCTAATCAATTGAAACTTGAATATTGCGTTAGTAATGATAAAATAATACGGATCAGAATATCATTGAAAACGGTTCGATCATGTGGCTGAAAGGCTTTTTGCAGAACAGGGAGCGCAGGTGTTTTTACTTAAGGATTCATCTGTAGTATAAATTAATAAAATCAGAATTTTAAAATACTGACACTCTCACCCTCAACAATTGCCACAAAGATGTCATTCCCGTAACATTCAAAATCCGCAGCTCTGAAGGGGCCGTAGGTGATCCCATTTATATGAATATATTTACATTCTCCTGTATCGGAAAAAGCTGAAAGACAGTATTTACTCATATCATTGCTTATCCCTGCACGGTGGATAGAAAAATCTCTCAGCCCTGATACATCATGCGGGCTGCCGTTATAATACAGGTAGTCATTGTATATTTTTGTCTTAACACTCTTTTGGGTGGCCTGATTATAAAGATATAATTTACCTGCTTCTTTTTTAAAATGAAACGCTATCTTGTTCCCATCGGGAGAGAGGATCGGTTCTGATACATAATAAAAGGGGCCCATTATATGGCCATCATACATCATATATGGTGACTGTTTGTTTGTATCAAAGAATGCCGGTCCGGAGCTGTAATATTTGAGCCACGACAGGCTACAGCAGTATGTGATATTGGCGCCGCACTGAAATATTGAACCAAAGCAGTTTTTTAAACTATCCGATCCTGTTGTACCATAATAACGGAAGGCGAATGATTTGCCGTCATTGGTGATAACCGGATTTGAAGGATTCTTAAAAGGCCCTGAGCGTGTATCGCTATGGAAAAAATAATGCTGTTCGGTTCCCATTAAACAATAGGCGGATCTATCTCTGCTGAAATATATTTCCATATTTTCGTTATATGGCCCCAGGATTTTTTCATTTATTCTGCAGAAGTACGTATGTTTATTGTTCTCTTTTTTTGAATAGCACGTTCCCCTGAGGGTTTCTTTCCCGGTTACCGCAGATTGTTGTATTTGTTCCGGAGTGGTTTTGGCATGCACATCGATGGTAATATTAATCCTTGAATAATCTATTTTTCCTGTTAATAATATTTAATATTGTATATCCTTCCGGATGAAGTGTGAATTTGTGCTCAAAGAATGATTTGCGTACGTCTATGCTGAATTTTTTAATAATTCTTCCGGCTGATGCGATAGATTTTGATTGTATATTGTGATCATTCCCGGGGAGTGTCTTTGTATTTAAGTAATTCATTAGAATGAACAGCATAATACAGAAGATTATGATTTTTAATCTGCTTTTCTTTTCCATACCGGACCATTTTTAATAATACTTTTATTTGTTTTAAAAAACTGATACTACCTATATGCATTGTGCGTCATAACAGGATATTCAAAAATCTACACCATTTTTATCCATTTCACGGCAAGGAAAATAAAAAAGAATTATTCCAATAATTAAATAAATTATTATGGCAATTGGTATAATAAAAATGAATATTCCTAATATAGGAATTCCGTGACGACTATCAACATAATTTGATAT
>DAOSYC010000096.1:0-3129 GCA_035380905.1 Spirochaetota bacterium
CCTGAAAGGGAGGAACTATGAAAAGGTACGGTATTTTTTTCGCAGTAGTTTTGTTTATTGTATGCAGTGTTTCAGCGGTACATGCGTGGCCTGACGGCCAGCGGCAGGGATTACTGCTTGGAATAACCGGCGGTATAGGTAATATGGAAATGGAACATGACGGCAACTCGGCGGATGACACCTGTTATATGGCGGGAGTGTACCTCGGAGCCGGGATCACGGAACAGTTCCTGTTAAGCTTCCGCTACCGGTATCACAATGTGGAAATTGATGATATTACGTATCATACGTTCATGTGGACAGGTGACCTGATGTTTTTCCCTGTGCCGAATATGGGGCTTTTCCTTAATGCTGGAATCGGACGTGCCCTTGTGGACCCGGATGTTGCCGGTGCACAGAGCAAATCGGGTGTTGTGTTTTATGGCGGCATAGGGTACGAACTTACCAAATGGGTGTTCCTCGCTGTTGACTACAGCAAGGCTGATCTCGAGGATGACTATACTGGATCAACAATACTTGTTTCGATAAGCCTTATTGGATATTGATGCAGGTACGTATTTTGAATGCAATACTTCCTTTCAGGGGGCACCTGTTCCCTGAAAGGTGATTTCTTTCACACACCGATTAATGAAGATCGGTCTCACCGTGGATCTGAAAAAAAACGTGCTGTATGCTGACCGCGGTATAGCAGGGGTTTTGTTGTGTTATTTCCCGGCTGACGGCAGATAATCCTCCCTGACAGGGGAAAACACTTCAATTGCTGTACTTTCTTCAATGGCAACAGCGCTATGGGGAACATTGCCCGGAACACACCAGCTGTCTCCCGGGTCCACAGAGAATTCTTCATTCCCGACGCGGAGGATGAGTTTTCCGGAGATAAGGTATCCGGTTTGCTCATGGGGATGGCAGTGCGAAGGGAGTGTGACGCCCTTCACGAGATGAAATTCTGTCATAAGGGTGTGTTCCCCGAAGACAGTGGTTTTCATGGTGATCCCCTGTACTATGTCAACGGCCTTTATCTCGCTGCCTTTTGCAAACATTGCGTACTCCCTGCATTACAATATTGATTTTCTATATTTACAGTACAATACAGAAAATAGTATTCCCGTCGGGAGCGATATCCACCCGATAACGAACACGAAACTCGCAAATACATAGATCCACGTATAGTATAATCCTTCGATGGGACCGATAAGCGATCCTCCGGTATGAGCAGTTGTTCCAGTGAAGAAATGATCATACAGGTTGAGCATGATGATAAACATATAGATAACAAGATAATGTGTGGAAACAACCGTACAGGTCCCCGCGAGAACGGCCCTGCTGTAAAGGATTTTATGTTTTCTTTCAACAAGAAAATACCAGAAAAGATAGCCGCAGCCTGCAGCGGAGGCAAGGGCGAAAACGGGAATTGCGGCATATTCATCTTTCGTGAAGGCAATGAAAAGAAATACCCCGTAAAGAAGACCCGTTGTGCCGCATAGTGCGGCATAGTATAATGAGTACCGTGTCGATGTGTTCATCGTGTGTATACTGCTCCTGTGTATTAAGACAGAATTGCAACAACCCTCGCGGGTCCGGCACTGGCTCCGGTAATCTTCAGCGGAAAACAGGAAACACGGAATCCGGAGGGGGGGAGGTCCCTGAGGTTCACGAGCCGCTCAATATGGCAGTACTGGAGGTCCGCCTGGTGTGCCGGCCAGAAAATTCCCGGTTTTCCCTCGCGCAAAGCGGCTTCTGCCTGGATGTTGAGGGGAGCGTCCCATCCCCATGCGTCAATGCCCATCACCCGCACACCCTGTTCGTAGAGCCAGCGGGTGGCTTCCATTGTCACGCCGCAGCCCCTGAAAATATATTCCGGAGTATTGTAGAAGCTGTCACGTCCGGTATATATCAGAACAATGTCTCGATCATGAATTGTGTAGGAAATGTTTTCAAGCTCTTTGTGTATGTCTTCAACCGTTACCGCTTCACCGTCGCCTTTATGTGTCATGTCAAGTTTCACACCCTCTCCGAAAAACCACTCAAGGGGCAGCCTGTCAATAGTAAGCGCCTCTTCCCCTTTTATTGAGCTGTTGTAATGCCATGGTGCGTCAACATGAGTGGTGTCATGGGTGCCGAGTCTGGTGATGGTTTCCGTTGCCCAGCCTTCACCGTTTCGAAGCAGCTCCGATGGAACTTGTAAAAGCGCCTTTATCTGTGCCGCACCTTCCGCGTGGGAGTGAAACATTATTTCTGTTTTCATGAAATCAGGAGTCCCCTCGGGGCTTTCCTGAATAGCGGATGACAGGTCAATGCATTTCATCGGATTCAGTACTCTCCTGAATTATTTACGGTGCGCCTATTGTGCTGGTGAGGGAACCAATTTTATCTATCTCTAACCGGAGTATATCACCGGGCTGCAGCCAGTTACCTGATTCCATACCGCTGCACCCCGGTATAGTACCTGACGCCATGAACTCACCTGGAACAATCTGCTCTTCAAGAGATGCATAGGCAACGGCCTTTTGTAGTGAATGCTGGGGACCTGCTGTGGTGCCTTCATTTTTCAGTTCACCGTTGATAAAAACTCTTGCGGTAAGGTTATCCAGGTCAGGCAGTATCTCATCAGGGGTAACAATTACCTCAGCTATTGCATTGGCAAAATTCTTTGCCTTAACCGGCCCAAAGCCGCTTTCCATCTCTTCACGCTGTACATCCCGCGCGCTGAAATCATTGAGGATCGTAAATCCGCCAATTGCCGCTTCAGCCTCTTCTTCGGAAGCGTTTTTTATTGGCTTCGCGATAATAATACCAAGTTCACATTCATAGTCCAGAGCTTTTGTATATGACGGCCAGGGAATCAGGGATTCGTCGGGATAAAAATTCAGGTGGTTACCCATATAGTAAATTGGTTTTTTGTACCAGATACTCTTCGGTTTTAGTTTCGGAAATGTCCTGCCGGTGGTTTTTTCATAGAGGGACAGTACTCCGGAAGATTTTGGAAGGAACCGTTTCGCATATCCTCTGCCGGCATCAATAACATGGCGTTCAAAAAGCATGAAGTCGCGGTATGACCGCGGCTGAAAAGGGAGTAGGGGGATATTCCGTAACGATACCGGTATCCGTTTTTTACGGCTGATATGGGAT
>DAOSYC010000096.1:3229-13216 GCA_035380905.1 Spirochaetota bacterium
ATGATCTTCATTAATAAATATGCAGCACAATAAACCCCGCGTCAAGCAGATAATTGCAGCTGTAGTTCCGGTGTGAACATGGAATGATTTTCTTACTTTTATTGAAAGGTGCCGGGAACGAGGTAGTTTTTGTATTCAGGGTGATATCGACCCGAAAGCTGTGAAACTTTGATGTAATAAAGAAGATAATTATGGTGAATAAATGAAAGGAACTTCAATTTTTGACGAACGCGCCGGTTCGTGGGATACTGCACCGCGGATGTCTCTGGCAAAAGCGGTTTTTGAAGCAATACATGAGCGGACAGGGATTAATTCCTCAATGAGAGTGCTTGATTTTGGTGCGGGAACAGGGCTGCTGAGTGTTGCCGCAAGTGTGTACGCCGGTGAGGTGACCGCTATGGATACCTCAGGGGAAATGCTTTCAGTCCTTGATGTCAAGCTGAAGGACAGGGGTATCCGGAATGTTGCAACATTGTATTGTGATCTGCTGACTGACGAACACCGTCCCGGATACTATGATCTTATAATCAGTTCAATGACGCTTCATCATGTGAAAGATGTGCCGGCGCTTTTCAACCGTTTTTATCAAGTTATAAAAAAAGGCGGAATATTTGCTGTCGCTGATCTTGATAAAGAGGACGGCATGTTTCACTCTGACAATAACGGGGTCCACCATCACGGGTTTACCCGGGAGACACTCGTTGAAGCCGCAGAGGCAGCGGGTTTCAGGAATATCCGGCATGAAATCATTCATTCAATGGAAAAGAAACGAAATGACGGTTCACACGCAGAGTACCGCATTTTTCTTTTAAGAGGCGAAAAATAATTATCAGGCATCTGGAAATGTTAAAATAAACTCGGTTCCTGCATTATTCAGGACACGTATCTCTCCGTTTATCTGTTTTGCGAGCATCGGCACAAGGACCAGCCCGAGGGATTTTGAATTATCTATTCCTGTATCATCCGGCAGGCCGGATCCATTGTCTTTTACTGATATTTTAATTTTTTCATTTCGTTCAAGGGTTATGAGAATTTTTTTTTCGTCTTTGATTTCATTAAAGGCATGCTTTATCGCATTAGAAACCAGTTCCGTAATTATCAGGCCGCAGGGTATTGCCAGATCGATGTTGAGATTCACTTCTTCAAGTGAATACTGGATGGTTATTCCCCTTGCGTTGCCCCCGAGAGTAATGAACAGCTCCTGTGAAAGGGTCTTTATATATCGCGCGAAATCAATATATGAAAGGTTTTCAGAACGGTAGAGTTTTTCATGGACCAGTGCCATGGCCCGTATGCGGTTTTGTGAATCTTCAAACTTGCTGATTATTTCAGGGTTTTTTATCTTTCTGCTCTGGAGACTCAGAAGGCTTGTAATTACCTGAAGATTGTTTTTTACACGATGATGGATTTCTTTCAGCAGTGTTTCTTTTTCATGGAGTGATGCAATGATTTTTTCATGGGCTTCTCTCTGATCTGTGATATCCTGCACTACACTGAAAAAACCTTTTACCTGCTGAAGGTCCTGGTCCCACACAGGTTTCATGATGTTCTTTACCCATTTTATGGTACCATCTTTTGTTGAAATACGGTACTGGTTTACTATAGTCTCGCCTTTCAGCAGGTCATTGTATGTTTCAAGGATTTTTTGATAGTCATCAGGGTATATGATATGCGCCCATCCGCCGGCTTCCTCAATTTCCAGTTCAGTGTAACCGTAGAGTTCTTTATAGTTGCCGTATCGCCATTCAATAGTAAAGGAATTATCTTCTCCAACTTCAGCATAATAAATATAATCATTCGCGATTTCGGAAATATTACGAAAACGTTCCTCACTTTTCCGGAGCTCCTCTTCGGTCCGCTTCCGGTCTTCAATTTCCTCTTCAAGTTTTTTATTCTGATTTAGAATGTTTTTCAGGAATATAAAAACCGGGAAAAGCATCAGAAGAATAAATCCCGCTGCCCATATCCCCGCCTTTTGTTTGAAAATTTCATGTTTAGAATGTACATGCGCCATGTACATTCCTGTCCCTATATAACACTCCAGTTCCGGTATGCCAATAACAAAGGCTATTTTTTCCTGCGGTGTCGTTGAGCCGGGAGGATAATAGTAATACCTGACAAATCCTCCTTCGGGACTGGATTTCGCGGCATGAACAAGCTCACGGATAATATACGTGCCATAAATGTCCCGGAGATTCCACTGGTTCGTCATTTCTTTTTCAGGTTCAAAGGGCTGTACCAGCATGGTGCCGTCATAAGCACTCATGAAAATGTAGTTAATTCCATAATGGTCTCGGTATACCATTTTCCGTACAAGACTCCTGACGCGTCGTATCCCTTCCGATCGTGTCATTGTCCCTTCGTGAACATTCGTAATAATGTGAGATATACTATTCCGGGATAAACGCACCATGTGACGGAGTGATTCCTGATGAAGTTTGATGGTTGTGTCGAAAAATTCATTGCTCCAGTAAATCAGGACTGCCATCGTTGAGCCGGAAATAATAATTATGCTTGC
Source organism: Spirochaetota bacterium (assembly GCA_035380905.1). Taxonomy (GTDB): domain Bacteria; phylum Spirochaetota; class UBA4802; order UBA4802; family JAGODF01; genus JAKQCH01. The sequence continues at coordinate 5,748 of DAOSYC010000096.1, forward strand.
CGCAAGACGGATGAGGGGGGCTCTGAAATTTTGCATGTGCAATAATGATCGTACAGAGTTTTTCACCAGATACAGCTCCCTTTTATTTATGAGGTTGCATTGTAATTGTATCACCCGCGATATGTTTATCACAGATAAAACGATAAAACAATTGTGTGAAAATCTGTTTCAGGAAAAAATGATGATTTGTCAGGAGTGTATCGCGATTAAAAAGAAATTGCAAGCAGGAAAAATAAACAGGAACAATAGTCACGAAAATATAAGGAAACTGAACAAAAACATGTTGATTTTTTTATCAGCATCTTTATAAAAAGTACATATGTGTTTTTTGAAAACATTACATATGCGCCCCGGTTTTACTGTTGCGCATATGTATATATAGAGATATCTGTCATGTCCGATACAAGAGGTGATCTATGATTCAGTTAGTCAAAATCAGCGACAATTCTATTGAACATGAACGGGAAAGGATTTTAGCCAGACTTGTGGAGCTTGCCACCCTTGCCCGCGACATACGCCTCAAGGAAATGCTCAACAACACGAAGGCAGCTGATTTGTAAATCGTCTGGTAGTGACTGGTATACCCTGGTCCAGTTCTTAAGATTGTCACTCATCTGAGGAACAACAAGATCATCAGGAGCAAAAAACCGCCACAGCTCCAGATCAAAGAACTCACAGCACTTCTGTATGAACTCAAGAGGCGGATATTCTGAATTTAACCATACCGATGTTGATGACTCAGGTATTTCGAGTATCCTGCTCAGTTCTTTCTGTGTAATTCCTTTTTTCTTAACAAGAGACTTTAGTTTATTTCCGTACATAATCCCCTACTGGTTGAATAAAAAATTTTTAATCTGAATAATATATTAAATTATTCCAATTATAAAAAAATATTTTTTTGAAAAAATTAACCTTTTCCGTCCATGTAGCCGGTTTTTACTTATGTGTCAAGTTAAAAATCAAATTTATACATAAAATTCTTTATTATTCTGTTATTTACATATTTGGTAAAATATAATACAGGATCAATATGAAATCAAATAAAAAACAATAAAAATTAGAAAAAACATTTTCCTGAATATGGGGTTTTTTTTAAGACTATACCATACTTTTTTTATTGAAATTATATTCTAAAAATAATATTTACACATCATTTAGAGTTGAATTATCTATATTTGTTACATAAAAAATGCAATCGCAAAAAATATAATATTTGAAAATATTACTTAGATTTAACAATAAGGATACATGTGTATGAAGATTTCTCTTGAATGGAAAGAAAAATTGCAGTTTGAAGCTTCCAATGATAATAATGAGTACAAAATTTCTGTTGATAGTACAATGTCCGAGATCGGTGGTGAGGGGAGGGGAGCAACTCCGAAACATCTTTTCCTGCAATCCATTGCGGGGTGTACCGCGATGGATGTGGTACACATCTTAACAAAGATGCGCACTCAATTGCCGGATCGTTTTGTGATTCAGATGAGCGGGAATGTCGCAGAGGAAGAGCCAAAAGTGTTCACTGATATTGAAATGGTGTATAATGTTGAAGGGGATGTTGACAGGAATAAATTAATACGCGCCGTGAAGATGTCGCAGGAAACATATTGTGCCCTGTCAATAATGGTAAAAAAAATTACAGATTTTACATATTATGTAATGCTTAATGGAGAAGAGGTGTTCAGGGATTCAAACAAAGAATAAAACGGCGTGCGGGTGCGGTACAGCAGTACAATACTCAGAGCACTGATTTTTTCACAACATCATAAATAAAATTAATACGGTGACGGTATTCCTCCGGAGCTTCGATGTGTCCCCAGCCCTTCTGAAGCTGGAACAGTCCATCATACACGAGATCATGATAGGACCTCAGGTAATGAGGAATATCCTGTTCTTTAAGGAGTTCATCCATCACCTGTGCTTCAATTTCATTTTTCAGTATAAGGATTTTAATATATTCCCCCATTACCTCCCCTTCATCACATGATCATCAAGTACCGCGCAGGAAAAGGTCCCTTTGAATACAAGTTCCTCTTTGTTGAAAACCTCCACGGCGACATTGTGCTTTTTCCCGTTTGTTTCTACAATTTCGGCACGGGCAATAAGATTGTCCCCAACGGCTACAGGTTTCCGGAATGATACATCCGCTGATGCAAGGACGACATTGGGGTGGTTTACTGCTATCATTGCGGCATAATCCGCAAGGCCGAAGATGAAACCGCCGTGAACCAGTCCCGTGGAGTCTGCTTTCATTTCATCAGTCGCGGTAAAGTCAATGACGGAACAGCCATTTGATGTTTCTCTCGGGGTTCCGCATAGTGTTTGATGTATACCGGTATGTGTCTTGATCGTATTGCCGCTGTGCATGTATTCGTTCCTGAATTTATTCATATTCCCGGGGCACGATGCAGAGAAAACGCAATGTGCCGGCCCCGTTGTTTTTGAGCTGGTGTGTTTCATCGGGGGCGATATAGACTGAAGTGCCCGGCTGGATCGGATGTTCCTCATCTTTTGAAATGACAGTCCCGGAACCTTCAACAACAAAAATCTCGTGTTCGAAACTGTGTCTGTGGCTCGGAGAGCAGCCTCCCGGAGCGATATCGAACAATCTCATTGAGAAAAGGGGGGCTCCATCCCCGGAACCGATAAGAAGACGTTTTACCGCGTGCAGCGCGCCGTCAGCATCTACTGGAACGGGCTGTATGTCCCCGATTGATGTAATTCTCATACGGTTTTGTCCCCGCTGAATACTGGTTAATATGCTTTAAAATACTTCCATATCATATATAGAGTATCTGTCAAACAATTAAATGGGTAACCGCACCCCGGGATGCCCGGATTCAGAAAGGGTAATTATGTTTTATGGTGAAAAGCAATTGACAACAAAACGGTGTATGTTTTTTTCTGAACTATGAACAATATAACAGAGTCTAAGAAAAACCGGAAACATGGCGTCGTTTCACGTGTACTGAAGATATTGTCGGGAATGATGCTGTTGTGTGCCGCAGGGTATTGCGTATTCCTTTTTGTGCTTCCTCTCCGATGCGCACCTTCAAACAGCGATCTCGCGCAGGCAATTGTAAGCGGTGACCCCTTTAAGGTGAATTCAGTGGTTATGTCATCACGTGAAAGTTTCTCCGAAAGCTACAGGGTGGAGGGGAAGTCACTTCGGCAGCTTGCAGAAGAAACCTGCAACAAAGAGATTGTCGATCTGGTCGATTACGCCCTGAATAAAGAGCTGGTGGATATTCTTCTTGGTAAGTGAGAATCCGGGGTTTTTCATTCAATAAGCTCAATCATTCCGTCATCAGAAAGTGTAATTATTGCTTTAACGCACATACCCCGGGCGCTGTGCACCTGCATTTCATCGTGAATGATACCGGGGTTGACGACTCCCCGTAACACATCTTCAATGAGATAGCGGGGGGGCCGTGGAAGACTGTCCAGTACCGGTTTTACGCGTACCCGCGGCAGGCCCTTCAGCGCCGTGGAGAGTGTAAACCATCCCGCGGAATAAAGCAGGTGCCGGTAGCCGGCGGGAGTTTTGAACCTCCGGAGAAGATATTCGAAACTCTCATCACCAAGATTGCGCTGCTCCATGCGGAGTTTCCTGTAGTGGTATATCATTTCAGCCCGGGCATTGACACGTTCGGTGAATGAAACGGGAAGGGTTTCAGCGAGACGGGAAATATCGGCAATCCTTCTTCCGGAAATGTACCGGCTCAGAACGGGAAGGTACTGTTCCGGAGCATCCGATATCGCCCCGGCGATGTCGGTTTCCCTGCTTGCGGAAAGGGTGCCGTATAGAAGGTTGTGTTCCTCCATTTCAGCAAGCCATTCAGGGAAACTCCGGATAAGCAGAAGTTCGAATCTCGACATCATTTTTACCGTGTGCTGCAGTCCGTGCAGGAACGAAGAATAGCTGAAGTCTGTTCCTCCCCGTATCAGGAAGTATACCGCTTCTTCAATAGAATACAGTCCTCCTATGAGGTCACGTCTCTGTATCGACCCGCTGCCGCTGAAACGGCGCATCATTGCGGCTACATCGTGAATGGTATTTCTGGATACATTTCTTTTCAATCTGAGGGCTTTTTCCGGAAGCCCATACAGTACCAGGCAGATCTGATACGTCGTGAGAAGGTTTTTTTTCTGCAGCTGGAAGAGGAGTTCCTGCAGTTCCCTGTCGCTGAATGTTTCAAGGATCATGGAAATTCCCGGAAAAAGATGCGAAGGGTCCCTGAAAAACGAGACGATTCCCGCTTCCGCGGTTTCCGGGGAGAAGTGTCCCGTAAGGTCCGGTGAGAACAGCCTGAAAAAGCTCCCGGGAATCCTCACTGTGAATGCGGCGCCGTTCTTCTCCGTGGAGGGGGATAGTTCCATGTAGAGCAGCGGGGTTTCCGGTTTGATATTTTCCGGTGCGTGGCGGCTGCCTTCGCGCAGTACCGCGTGATAACGATAGTTGAACAGGATGCTCAGCACCAGTTCGATTTGGTACAGGGATGTTTTCAGAAACGCGGCACATGCCTCTCTGTCCCGTGGTGAGAAATGTGCTGTGCATATTTCAATATTGAATGTCCGGGCAGGGTTTGATATTTCCAGGGTGAAATCCGCGGACCGCAATGTGCCGGTGTTCTCAACTTCCGCGAGGGGGGAGACCGTACAGGAAGTGCCGTGAAACTGTTCCCTGAAAAACATATCCAGGTCCTGAAATAAAAGTTGTTTCAGGACCCGGGAGGAAAAATTAAACATTATGAAAGTAGTGTTACTTTCTACCTGGTATGGTCAGCTTCTGGCCCGGGAAAATGAATCGCGGGTCCTTGATTTTCTCTTTGTTGGCTTCATAAATTGATTTCCAGTTTTTGAAGCTCCCGGTTTGTGCTTTGCTGATATCCCATAACGTATCGGAGGATTGTACGGTATAATACGCACCGCTGTCAGCTTCCGGGGAGGGAGACTGCGCTGCCCGGCCGGTGGTTTCCGGTGTCCGGGGAGCATTGGTTTCATGTTCTGCTTTTTTTGCCTTCGACGATGCTTCCTGTTCCTGTTTTGATTCTGTTATTCGTGCCGGTCCGTATGGGGGATATTTTTCAAGTTGAGTAATTCCCTCTCCGTTGTCACGGGACTGCTGAATTGTCGGCCAGAGGAAGACAAGAAGAATTACCGCAATAATTACAAGAAATAGTACAGATCCCCATTTCAGAAAAGGTTTCCATTTCAGGGGTTCCTTTACTATCGCATCATCCATGCGGGCCTGGTCGAGCGTTGTCTGGGCGATTCTGATGTATTTCAGCTCCGCAAGGTCCCTGACTGTTTTTATATGGAACGCCACATCCATAAGGGCGGCGTCTTTTTTGCTGACACCCTGGAGGGCGTGGACCGGTGCTTTCGCGATTGCCTTTGGTGTTTTCTGTTCATATTTTTTATCGAGTTTGTCTTTAAAGGGCTTCATGCTGCTCACTTTCGCCCCTGAATCGGCGAGTTCGCAGATTTCACGGGCCCAGAGCGCGTATTTCAGCTCCGCGAGATCTCTCACGGTTTGTACGCCAAAGGCTTCATTGAGCAGTTCAGCGTCCTTTTTACTTACTCCCTGCAGTGCTTCAACTGGAGCATCCACAAGGTCCACGAGGCGTTTGTCCTGATATGATTTGATGAATGTTTTTTTGAGGTCCATACTGTACTCCTTGTTGTTAAAATAGGTTACCCCACCAGAAGTCCGCACCGGGAACATTTGACCGTTTCGCCTTCAAGATATACGCGATCCAGGGGGCCGCCGCAGTTGGGACAGAATTTAAACTCAAGGCGCTGTGCTTTTGAGTCCTCGGTATAAAACTCATCTGTTGTCCTGTCAAAGTTTCCCTTAATCAGGTTCTCTGATACCGCCTTCATAAGAAGGTTTCCCGCGTCAGGGATCGGGATTGAGAGTTTTTCCGCCAGTGTAGTGAGGCTGATGCGGCGGTATGTTTTTACGATGCTCGCGATGGATTCCACCAGTTCATGTTTTTTCCGGGCCTGACGCGCGAGAAATATCAATATCCCCCCCGGTATTAAAAATGCCAGTGACGCGATGGCGATTGAAGGGCCCGATGCGGCATCTTTTCCTCCTTCCACAGTCATCGCGATGCCTACGATCAGAAGGAACAGCCCGAAGAACAAAAGACCGAATCCGAAAAATCTCATTACTCTGTTTTTAATTTTTCCCATTACATATAGCTCATTAATTACAATAAAGAATATTCCACCACTACCGTATGGTACCAGTAGTACCCGGGGAAATCAAGCAAAATATAATTACACCTGTTGTTTCCCGTAGTTATTGCAACAATAGCGCGATGAATGTGTTTTTATAATTGACGTACATGAACCGGCTGTATAGTATTCAAACGCTCTCAAAATGTATTTCCAGCGTACCATTGCGTTATATACAACACACGGCCATCATACTGACATAAATATGGAAACAACCTTCTCCTTTAAGGATTATTACAGAATACTGGGTATCGCACAACCCGCAGGTGTGGATGAAGTCAAATCCGCCTTCAGGAGGCTTGCCAGGGAAACACATCCGGATCTTTCGGGTGACGCGCATAATTACGAAAGGTTTGTCCTTGTCCGGGAAGCCTATGATGTCCTTACGGACGAGAAAAAACGTGCTGAATATGACCGTGTATGGAAACAGTATGTAAAAGATGAAAATGGTCTCACCGACGATATGTATGTTGACTCTGTCATACGGGATTTTTTTGACAGGGATGAAACCTCCTACCGGGAGGAATGGGACTATTTTGTTCAGCACCCGGAAGACTACCTTGGCCTCTTTGAAAGCACACTGAAGATTATTACCGCGACGCTCCTGTCAATCGGGGCAGGGGTCGTGGCGCCCCTCGCTGTTTTCGGCGCGACCGTGGGGATGGCCGGATTTTTTTTCGCTGCGGTTATCGCGGTCACTGCGGCTCTCGTTACTACGTCGCTGTCATCCGTGGCGGGGATTATCATGGCAGTGCTGATGTACCGCAGGGTCAAATCGTTTTTCATACATATCCGCCTTATGGCGGTCAGGAAAGTGGGGCGTATTGTGGTGAAACCGCTTCGCGGTATTCCCAGGCGTATCGGGAAATGGGTGCTTTTCAGCAATTATACCGTAGTGCTCATTCTCATGTGTACTGCAGGGTATTTTGTGGTTCTCAGGCTGTATGAATGGATCAGAGAAGGGTCTCCTTATATGGCGGAGCAGTTCCTCAAGAGCCTCGGCCTTCTGGTGTTTCTTATATCTCTTGTCATGGTGTTTTCCATATCCGTAATCATGATTTATGAAATAATATCTGAGGCCCTTGACCTGTATCCTCCGGTCCGGTATTCGCGGATTAAAATTAGAAGAAAATCACAGATTGTATTTCAAAAGGAATGAAGGTGCATACGGGATAACGCATGAAGGGAATACACCTCTATACGAGCAACAGTCTTGAACAGCT
>DAOSYC010000097.1:0-10454 GCA_035380905.1 Spirochaetota bacterium
ATATGGGGGCCGGCGCATCTTTACAGGTGATTGGTCTTGTGACATATGACGGCACATCGTGGAGCGCGCCAACCCGGGTGCTCAGGCCCGATCAGACCATATATCCGCGTAAACCGGATTCAGATAATGATTACTGGGTGGGGTATTCAACACCGAATGCCATCGTGCTGAACGGTGAAGTGCATCTTTTCTTTGACGTCGCCCGTCAGTACGATAGTGCGCCTGCGCCTGTTGCGGAAACATGGCTCCAGGAGAGACTTCATCACGCGCGTTCGGCAGACGGCGTTACCGGATGGATTCAGGACAGTTCACCGATCAGATCGAAAACCGATTTCACATGGACACGGCGCGAGATCCGGTCACCTGACGCATTTCTCGACGGCACCATACTGCGGCTCTATTTTGCCGGAGATTCAATATATTATGACAACCAGTTCGGTATTGGTGTGATGACCTGCGATCTGGGAGCGGATTAGATCAATACTGTGGTGGGGTACAATAATTCCTGGCACCCGCAGTGGTGACTCCTTATTTGTTGTGTTTGCTTCATAAAATTTCTGTTGACAGGATGCTCTGAGGGCAAACGCTGAACATATATAATGCCGATGTCCATGGAGTGCTGACATGCATCATACCATATATCCGCTGTATAACGGGACCTTTACCGTGCGGTTTCAGGAACTCGAAACCCCTGGTTTCCCCAGGGTCGATGACATCCCCGGCTACGCGTTCCTCATTGTCGATGATGACGGGGGCGGTGTGGTGGTGGATACGGGGTTCAACCCGGACAATGTTCCCGGGGTCGGTTCCACCTGTACGAGGGACGCGTCACAGGAAATCCCTGCGGCCCTCGATTCCCTGGGTTTCCGGGCGGCCGATATACCTCTCGTGGTCATGACACACATGCACTGGGACCACACCGGCGGTATGGAGCACTTTACCGGGGCCCGGTTTTACATCCAGTACTTTGATTTCATGCAGATGCTGCATCTCAATCCCAACGAGGAGACCTACTACTGCCCGGACCACTGGATGGGGCTCCTGGACAGGGTGGTGCCGGTCCATGGCACCTGTGGATTGAAACCCGGCATCGAGCTGGTGCGCACCGGGGGCCATACCCACGGGCACCAGGCGGTGCGTGTCCGCACGTCTGAGGGGGTTGTGGTCCTTGGGGGCGATTCCCCCTTCAATTACGATTTTCTCTGGAAGAGCATATCGGAGGAAAACTGGCAGAAATACAGGGAAGGGCAGGGTGCGCGGTTTTACTGGAAGGAGGGGATGTTCGGGCGGCTCAGGGAGTGGGTCGATTCTCTCGATGTCGATGTTCCCTACATACATGAAAAAATGCCCCTCAGGGAAATTCATAAGCTCGGGGACAGGATGATATTTGCCCACGATCCCTCCCTGAAAGGTGTGGTCAGTATACCTGATCTGAAAAACTGAAACCCGGGCCTGACGCTACTGAAGTCTCAGCAGCCACCGGTACAGGGGACCGTATATGTCCCGGGGGGCCCTGTCAGCGAAGAAGATGTCGCTGTGGGCATAGTTGTATTTTCTCAGTATGGTTATATCTCCCCGCTGTATACCGTTCTGCGCCATAAACCACGTCATTCCCGACGGCATGGAATTTCCCGTATTGTTCAGGCCGCTGAGCACATAGAACACCGGGAGCCGTATGTCCTGTGACGGCGCAATGCCCATCTCCGGACAGTTGAAGCCCCGGAGCGATATCCGCCAGTAGTCCGCGAGAAGTTTCCCCGGATAAAAGAGCTCAAAGAGCCTTCCGGGTCCGCGGTCGGCCCCGGCATACCGGGCGATGTCGGTATACTCCCCTGTTTCACGGTGTCCCTTCCATCGGTACATGCCCATTGTGCCGGCGCCGGTGAGGTCCCCGGCACGCACCATCCAGGCGAAAGGGCTCCGGGAACGGGAGGGGTGCCCTGTCACGGTCCATTCGTAGAGCCATCCCGTCAATGCCCTGTTGGTGATGCCGCGCCTCTGTATTTCCGCGGGAAGATTGAAGGCACCGGCGAGGGGGCTCCGGCCATGGGGCTCCTTCGCGGCCAGCGCCAGTGCCAGGGACTGGAGCCCCGGGGAGGGACGGTATTCCATGTACAGGCCGCCCTGACTCATGAGCCTTTCGTGACGGGCCAGGCGCTTCCGGGCTTCTGTCCTGTTATCGGCATAACGCCCCCACTCGGGATTTTCATCAAGGAACACCAGTCCCCTGAGGCCGCCCGCGGCGGCATTTCCTCTTTCATCGCGGTAATGCGCATAGGCCATGACAAACTCCACGCCGTCGGACCATCCCCCCAGCACCACGGCGCCGCTTCGCTGCCGGGCCCTGCGCACCACCTCGCGGATGTCCCCGAGGAGCGTCCGGAACCCCCAGTACCGGAGGTATTCACGGCCCCCTTTCAGGTAGCTGGCGGACCTGTTCATTTTTCTGATTATCCCGGGCCGTGCCTCCGCGTGGTGCATGAATGTCTCTATGTCATGGTTCAGGGCGGCCCTGTCCTCGAGGAGTGTCTCGCGGCGGTTCACCGCCCACACCTCAAGGCCTCCCCGTTCAGCGAGGCTCCGCGCCATTCTGTCAAAATACCCCGCGCCCGAGGCATACCCCGACACCAGTACCAGTATAACGCCGGGGGCCCCGGATGAGGCGGTCCGGAAATAGCGGGTATATCCCACGCGGTTCAGGGCCTCCGGAGTATGGGGTTCAGGGCTGCCGGGTATTGTTCTGGTCTCCGTGCGGACCCGGGCCTCCGCGGCATCGGGGCATTGTCCGCACCGGGGAACGGCGATGAAGATGAAGAGCAGGGAGAGGGCAATGAGCTGTGGTTTCTTCATGGCTGTACCTGTTTCATGAATACGCTGTTGATCACGCCGTTACAGGGGACCGGCGCGGTGTCCGGTATGTACTGCGGTTACCTCCGGGCTTCGTCGCTGAGGGGACCGCCCGGGACCCCGGGGGTTCCTGTTTCAGGCGATTCGAACCCTTCAACGAGGGCCGCCGCAAGTTCCTTCAGCTCCTCCGCGGTGCTCTTCAGGGCGTTGATGGTGTCGCTGTTGCTCTGTACTGTCCTGTTGGTGTCGTCGATGGACGATACGATGTCATGGATGGCGTTTTCCTGTTCCACAATGGCAAACTCGATGCTTTCGAGCTTTTCACGCACCGTGGATATCTTCCGGTTCATCTCGTCTTTCAGCCTTTTCTGCTCGGCGATCGTTTTCAGGGTCTCCGCCGATTTCTGCTGAATGGTCCTTGATGTTTCAATGAGTTCCGTAATGAAGGTAATGATCGCATTAATTGCGCTGTTGCCGTTTTCGACATCCTCCCGGTTCTTTTCAATGAGCTCCCAGATCTGTTTCAGCTCCTGAGAGGAGTGGTCCGCCAGTTTCCCGATTTCCGTCGCAACCACCGCGAACCCGGTCCCGAATTCCCCGGCCCGGGCCGCCTCGATGCTGGCATTGAGGGAAAGGAGGTTGATGCGGTCAAAGAAATCTTCGATTATCGTGATTACGGAAATAATGCTGGCGGAGTTTTCCAGTATCTTTTTGTTTATGTCGTCCAGCACCTTCGATGATTCCTCACCTTTTTCGGCTTTCGTCATGAACCCCGTAAACTCCAGGGATATCTCGCTGCCCATTGACTTTATGATGTCAATGTAGGAGGACAATGTTTCCATGCTCTCAATGAGGTCCTTTACGCTCCCTGTCTGCTCACGGGTCGACTGCGTGACATTGGTGGTGTTCGCGGAAATCTCCTCCATCGTGGCGGTGAGCTGTTCCATGGAGGCCGCCTGGCTCTGGGCATTGCTGTTGAACTGGGTGATTATTTCGTTGTGTGCCGTCGTCGCATCGTTCAGCTTTTTCGAAGTCCCCTGAATGGTTTCCATCATGGTTATAATGGTGTCGTACTGCGCTTTGTTTTTTTCAAGTTCCTCTTCGGTTTTTTCCACCGCGCGTTTCAGAAAACTGCTCACGACGGTACAGACAATATACAGGCATATGAGGGTTATGATGCCGTCCAGAAACGACGTCCGTGCGGTATTTGCCACGGGCCCCGCGGCAATGGGCATGGCTTTGAGGAAATAGTATGCGCTGTGAGTTACAAGGAACAGAAAAAGGATCGCGGTGGATACAAAGACCCGGGAGAACATGGTGGCGAAGGCCAGGGCGACATACATGAAATACCCCATGGAGACACCCGCCACCGAGGGGTCGCGAAGTACAAAACCCAGGGCTGCGATGGCTGATACCGAGAGAGCCATGAAATTTGCTGAACCCTGGACCTTCCCCGTTTTCACGAGTGCAAGACAGACCATCGTGATGAAGAGCACCGGAAGGGCCATGATAAATATTTCAAAAAAACGTCCCCGCATAATAAAGAACGCCGTTGCGGTCAGCGTCGACATGAGGATGAAAAGTGAAACGCTCAGTATGACCATGAACTGGGCTTTTTTCAGCATCACGAAATTGTCGCCGCCGGTCCCCTTTATGAAGTACTGCAGCAGTGCTGTGAAAGGTTTCTTCATGTGTATTTGCGCGCCCCCACTATCACTCTGATGGTGTTGATCACCACAAAGGCCGTGAATGCGGACCATGAAATCAGGTGACCAGCGAAATATATCCCCGCGGGGAGGAGCGCTGTTATCAGTCCCATGAGAATGGTGGAGTCCCCCACAAGTTTTGCAAGACCTTCGGGGTCCTTTATCGTCTGTTTGTTGCTCTCATTGACGCCGGCAACGAGGGTGAGCTGCTTTTTCAGCCTGATACGGATCCCCACCATAATGTGAATCAAACCCGTAATGACAAGAATAATGAATAGTATACACATGCCGCCTTTCATGGATTACACCTCTTTCTGGAAAATTACAAAACATTTGCCCCGGGGTCTTTCTTTGTCAAATATTTTATCCCTTCAGTATTCTACTTGATGATATTACGGGCAGAATTTACAATGAATGCCGGGCGTAGGGAATGCGCCCAATTTACCATATGAGTGATGGATGATGTTTCTCTCTGACAGTGAAATTGACACATTTTTGGAGCAGTATGTAAATGATCCCCCGTCGAGGAAATCACTGCTGGCATCACTCCGTCATGACGCGGGCAGGTTTTTTCTCAACGTTCCCGTATATGGCGCGGCAAGAAGAGTGGCAATGTTCCTGAAAGACGGGCCTTTCTCTGTCTATTATGAATTTGAAAAAGGCCTTTCTTCGTATCTTCATCCTTTCCTTTCACGGATAAACGGGACAATAATCACCGATATTATGATAAACAGCCACTTTAACCGGAAATATGAAGCGTACCGGAAAAAGGCCGAACGTATCCTTCGCCGCAAAGGCGGCCCGTCATTTGAATCCCTGGGGGAGATCATTCCTGAGATGGTTGCCGGTGACGGACATTATATGGCAATCAAGTTCTCGGATATCATTCTCAGCGGCAGGTTTAATGAACTGCACCGGGTGTTCCGTCCCATCGAGCACACTGTGATGAACATGAAAAAGCTCCTCGGCCCGGAGGAGGAAGCGAATATACGGAATGTCCGCCGGCTTTTCGAGCGGTATCTGAAATCCAATTCGCGGTCTGATGGCCCGCGGTGTATCATGCGGATGGAATGGGACGATGAGCTGAAAAAATACTGCCCTTATTTGAGAGACGAAGACGCTGCGGAGGAAGGTGCCCATGCCTCCCGCGGATATGGTGCCGCTGGTATGACTGAACCGGCATCCCCTGTGGAAGATGCTGCCGTTGAAGAGGAGACGGCATCAACGAAAGAGGCCGGCGAACATGCCGCTGAGGAAGCGCCGAAGCCGGTGAATGAAGCGATCATTAAAAAATATGCCGCGGTGCTGAAACAGAATTTTTTCAATAAGCTTCCCCCCGATGATGAAGAGAAGCTTATAGTGATCCTTGACGGGGTTTTCGAAAAGAATAAAAAGAAATCAGGCGAGGAACAGGCCCTGGCAATACTTGAGGGCCTTGCGGAAATCTGGCTTGCAGATGAATCCCTTGATGAATGGAAATGTAATGTGATCCGTTCCTATATCGCGGCGCGTCTTGAAGGGGCGATGTATATTGTACCGTCACGCGGTGATGACATCGAGGTGGAACGTCCTGAGATCATGGTTGATGAAGAATATGCCGGAGACTATCATGAAGCCGCAGGCTCACCCCGTGATCCCGGGGAAATGGAGGATATAGAGGTGCTGGACTCCGGTGACCTTCACTTCCTGGAGGATGATGGCGCCGGGTCCGGTGAGATGGGGAATTTTAAGGTACGGGAAGGTGAAGAAGAAACCTCCGGAGCAGGATTTGCTGTTGCCGGTGCCGATGATATCACCCCGGACAATTTTGAAATTGCTGAACAATCAGTGCAGGAAATAGAAGAACGGGAATTCATTACTGATGGCGATATGGAAGGATCATTCACTATTGCAGAAGAGGAGATAACGGAGCTTCGTGAGGCTGAGATACCGGAAAAGGAACAACATGAATTGGGGTCTTTCGCGATCAGTGATAAAACGGAACGTGAGCTTGATACATTTGATATAGCTGATGAGGCAGAGGATGAATCGGGAGAGGCCTTTGATATTCAGGATAAAGGAGCCGGACTTCCTGAAGGAACCGGTGCGGCGCATCCTGAACTTGAAGAGGGTACAGATGAAGGGGCATTTTCCATTAAGGAACGCACGTCTATAGCAGGGCAGGGGATAACAATTGCTGCGGCTGTTGATCAATTTGAAGAGACCATTGAACGAATACGTGCTTCTGAAGAAAAGGAACTGGAACATGGATTGGCGCTCCTGCACGGTGAGGAGGATCCGGAAAAATTCCTTGATGCCGCACTGAAGCTCCACGAAACCATGGTACTTGATGAACACCGCTTTGCTGTTGCGGGGGAACTCGCGGGAGGCGATACCTTTTTCGGAGACCTCATGGGGCTCCTGTCCAGAATGTCGCGTATTCTATCCTCCCGTGAACTCATTGCCTATGTGGATGAGCTCATTGATACGATGGAGCAGGATGAGTCCATTATGGAGGAACATCCCGATGTCATACCGCGCCTCCTGGCGTACAGGGACAGTATCGTGGAGGACCCCGCAGAACTGCTGCAGGAGGTAAATTCCCGCCTGGCGGAAATCACACATGAGTGCGGAGATGACACAGAGCGCTGTGTTGTCCTGCAGTGCCGGTATCTGCGGGAATGCCTGGATGATGAAAGGTTCTCCCCGGTGAAAAAGACACTGCTAAGGATCATGGAAAACCTCCTCCTGAAGGATGATCCCGATGCAGTGAAGCGCCTTCTTGCTGCCGACGATCCCGACACAAAACATGTACTGCGTCTTATACAGGATGAAACCGGCAAGGACCCCCTGAATATACGGGAATTTTTTATACGGCAGAAGGAGCATGAGGAGGTTTCCCGCTTCCTGATCAAAACAACCGCCGGCGAACGTGACAGGGAAGACATTGTCATGACACTCAACGAAGAGGAGGCGCCGTCCTCCCTGCGTTTCTTTATTCAGGAGGCTGATAAATCCAGCATGTTTGAAGAGGCGTTTCTCAAGATCACGAAATCTGCTGACTTTTCATACAAAGATAAAATACTGCTCCTTGAGAAATGGCTGAAGCCCCGTGCTGAGGCGGAAGGGTGGCTTGAGGAGGGGCGCGAAGATAAAATCGCCCGCATAGACAGGATGGTGCTCTATTACAGCGGGTTTCTAGAAAAAAATGATGAAGTCCGTAAAGCCATTGTGAACCGCGGGACTGTTACACGAAAAGAACAGTCATCCAAAGCGCAGAAGGTTGAGGAAAGGGAACCGGTGTCACGGAAAAAACCTGATGCAGCTGAGGATGAGGATATAGCGGCAGATGATCCCGCGTTTCAGCAGCTGGTGAAAATTATCAGGTCATTCTCCGACGTGATTGAAGAGACCGAACCGCTTCTCCGTACATTTGAAGACATGGTGCGGGAGGAACACCGGGAGGCACTGGAAAGACTTATCGCGAAATACAGGGGTAACAACAGGGAACTCATAGAAAGAACGGACAGGATGATCAGTTCCGGAGAACCGGACGAAGAGCTCCCTGACCGCCTGAATACCGCCTCCTCCATGATGCAGTATATCTGGAGCAGAAAGGTCATGGAGCGCCGCAAGGCATCGGATCTCGCGGAGGTATTCAAAGGTTTTAAGGACAATAAGGAGTATTACAGCAAACTTGACCGCATAATGAAGATTATTAAAATCAACAACAAGAATGATCTTCTGAAAACAACTGTTGACCGCGAACTGAAGCTGATCCATGACATTGAAGCCAGCCTCAATCCCGACGACCTGAAGGGGCTCTGGCGGAAAACCGTCAACCGGAAGAACAAGGACCGGATCAAACTCTTCCGGGAGCTTTTGGACATCGGGCAGGAAAACGGATAGCACTCTACACGTGCCGGTATCAACCCCCATAAAAAATTCTTGCAACATTTCAGGCCCCGTATTGTATGTACGTAATGACCGGGAACGGCTGTGTCCGGAAATTGACACGGTGTCCGCAATGACAGGGGCATGTTCCCGGGAATGCCACATTATAGAAAACACCGAAGTGAAGAAGCGGAGCAGGATATGAGAAACGGAGGAATAATGATATCATCAAAGGCCAGGGACGTGAAGCCCTTTATTGTAATGGACGTAATGGCACGGGCCGAGGAACTTGAGAAGCAGGGAGAGGACGTGGTGCACCTTGAAGTGGGTGAGCCCGATTTCGATACTCCCGCCGTGGTCCAGGAAGCCGCCATTGAAGCCATAAGGTCCGGAAGGACCCACTATACCCATGCCATGGGGCTCCTGGAACTCCGCGAGGTGATCTGTGAACATTATAAAAAGGAGTACGGTGTCGATATCTCTCCCGACCAGATAATGGTCACCTCCGGCACGTCCCCGGCGCTCCTCATGATGATGATAGCGCTCCTTGAGCCCGGTGACGAGGTGATTGTGTCAAACCCCCATTACGCCTGTTATCCCAACTTTGTGCGTTCCGTTGACGGGAACCTTGTGGAGGTGCGGACCTATCCCGAGGACGGGTTCCAGTACCGCCCGGAGGAGATACAGAAGGTCCTTACGAAAAAGACCCGGGGTATCGTCATCAATTCACCTTCAAACCCCACGGGCATTGTGATGACCGAACAGAACCTGAAGGACATCGCGCGGTTTACCGACCAGTATATCATTTCCGATGAAATATATCATGGCCTTGTGTATGAGGGTAGGGCCCGTTCCATTCTCGAGTTTACAGACAGGGCTTTTGTTATTAATGGATTTTCAAAACTCTATGCCATGACGGGATGGCGCCTGGGGTACCTCATCTTCCCGAAAAAGTTTTCCGACGCCATGAAACGCATCCACCAGAGCTTCATGATCTCCGCCAACAGTTTTGTGCAGTGGGCGGGGATTGCGGCCCTCACGCAGGCGCAGGATGAAGTGGAGAAGATGAAGGAAATCTTCAACGAACGCCGCATCTACATGGTGAACCGCCTGAAGGAAATCGGTTTTAAAATCCACCATGAGCCCACAGGGGCCTTTTATGTCTTTGCCGATGCCCGGGAGTACTGCACTGACTCTTTTAAGGAGGCGTTTAATATTGTGGAAACGGTGAAGGTGGGAGTGACCCCCGGAATCGACTTCGGTTCAGGCGGCGAAGGGTTCCTGCGGTTTTCCTATGCCAACTCTCTCGACAACATAAAGCGCGGCCTTGACCGCGTGGATGAATATATCAAAACCCGGTACCGTTAGCAGTATGGTATCGGCACTTGTTTCCGCGCTCCTCACAGGAGCATGTTTCCCATCGACATTTTTTTCCATCGCTGCCTTTGTGTCCCTGGTGCCGCTCTTCCGGAGCATAGAAAAGGCAGGTTCAATGAGACAGGTTTTCCTGCGGGGTTTTGCCTTCGGCGGGGTCTTCGGCTGTGTTGTGGCGTACTGGATTTTTATCGCGGTGCGGTATCAGTACGAAGCGCCGCTGTGGGTCGCGGTATTTTTTCTTGTGATTCTCACCTGTCTTCCTCTGGGGGTGCTCTTCGGCCTGTTCGCGGCGGGGTACCGGTATCTCCAGTCAGAAAAGCCCTTGTTCTTTTTCATAATACTTCCATCACTCTGGATAGTGTGTGAATATCTCCGGGAGCTGGTGCCGTTGTTCCTTCCCTGGGGATTCATGGGGTACGCGATGGCGGGGTTCCCCCGGTTCATTCAGGGAGCCGATGTGGCGGGGATATACGGCCTGTCATTCATTGTGGTGTTTGTAAATTCCATGGTACACTATATCACCCGTTCTTTTTCACGGGGCGATATAAAACGCATCATTCAGGAACATACAGTTGCATCCGCAGTCAGGGAAACAGCATCAACAAAGCACTGGTCACTTATTGCAGTCATCACTGCGGTGTCGATACCGCT
>DAOSYC010000097.1:10554-13041 GCA_035380905.1 Spirochaetota bacterium
TTTTTCAGGTCCTCGATGCCTGCCTGTCCCTCACCGGGGACCAGCAGAACCAGTCGCGGGACACCCTGATAGTGTGGCCGGAAACAGTAATCAACATGCCCCGCACCATGAAAAACCAGGTCCTCGCGCGTATCGCTGCGGCGGCGGGTGAGCGGGGCATTCTCGTGTTCGGGGGAACACGGAATTCCCGGGCCCGGGGAACCTATAACGCGGCGTACTGTGTGACCGGGCGCGGCAGTGTTACATGGTATGACAAAGTCATCCTCCTTCCCTTCGCTGAAACGGCGCCTTTCGGCATCGATATGTTGGGCGCGGTCTATGACGCGCCGTCGTCATTTACTCCCGGTGAAAACTCATCACATGTACGGACTCCGGCGGGAGAATTCGGCATTTCAATCTGTTTTGAGAAAATATTTACATGGTTTGTACGGGATTCAGTGCGGCGCGGGGCCGCTGTTCTCATAAACATATCCAATGATTCCTGGTTTGGAAGAAGCACTGAGCCGTATCAGCACCGCGATATTGCGGCGCTTCGTGCTGTTGAAAACAGGCGGTACATGGTTGTCGCGGCAAACAGCGGTATTTCCGCAGTTATTTCCCCGGCGGGTGAAACAGAACGGGAAACCCCTCTTTACACCCGCACCGCACTGACGGGGAAAATTGTACCTCTGCGGACAAAAAGCATCTACACCCGCTTCGGTGACTGGGTACTCTATATTGCCCTGACAGCCCTGTGCGGCGTTATTGTTATCAGGATATACCGCACGGAGCCCCGGGGCGCCTAGCGGCTGCGGCGGCGCTCCTCAAGGGATTTACGAATGGTTTCACGTCTCCTGAAC
Source organism: Spirochaetota bacterium (assembly GCA_035380905.1). GTDB lineage: Bacteria > Spirochaetota > UBA4802 > UBA4802 > JAGODF01 > JAKQCH01. The sequence continues at coordinate 11,394 of DAOSYC010000097.1, forward strand.
GCTTCCGCCTGATCACCGAAGGTGGTGTCCTGGAGTTCCTTTATCTTCTCTTCCTTTTCGTCCTGATTCAGGTTCGGGTCAGACTGTATCTTCTGTTCCTGTACTCTGTACTGTTCCTCCGCCTGTCTTTCATTCGCAAGCTGCACGTCAACCTGTTCAAGTCTCGTGACAACATCCGGCGGGAAATATGCCTGGCGGAACTCTTTGATTTTCGCGGATTTTTGTTCTCCCGACAGCTCGCTGAGGTCCTTGCTGTAGGCGGTAAGTTTTTCCCGGTAACGGTCATAGGGCCGCATGCTGTTGTCTACGGTGTCCGCATCATCGCCCCACATTTCCTCACGGACCTCCTGCATCTTTTTCTCCTTCTCCTTTCCATACAGGGACTTGTCATTCAGTACTGCACCTTTCCTCAGGCGGTATTCCTGGTTCTTTACCATAAGCCCGAAGAGCTCATCGGCAATGGCATTGCCGAAATAGTCACGCCGGTAGTCCTGAATGGTCTGGAGATATTTCAATGCCTCCTGGGCGTTTCTTGGACGGGGCCAGGTCTTTGACATGTCAATGAGGCTTTTTTCGTACAGGGAGAATTTCTTGTACAGCGCGAACATCTCTTCCGCCTTTCTCGCGTCCATGGTGGAATTAAGATATTCCTGTACCGCCCGGAGATGGTCTTCAAAACTCATGTTGCCGAATTTCCGCTGCAGAAACTTGAAAAAGCGGATGGTAAAGGGATTTACAACCCGTTCGGAAAAATACTGGGGTACATTTTCATTGCTGAAACGTATCCGTTTAAACGCTTTCTTTATGTCGGCGGAACTGATCCGCTGGTTCCGGTCAATAATCTGTTCACGGGGAAGGCTGTCGCTTCCGCCCCTGTTCATGAGCGAATAACCGATAAGGACTATCAGTGTTATTCCTACTGCTGCGATTATATGCTTCTTATCCATGATCACTCTCCTTGATCTGTATTATTCAATTATTTCTTTGAAATCTTCAGGTGATGTTTTTCCTTCCATGACCCGCTGGGCGATTTTCACGGCCTTCGCGTCACCAAGAACTATGGCCGCCACGGGATTACCCTTCATAAGTAATTTCTTATAGGTGCCGTTAACGGAACATGAAAACACTTCGGTATCTTCGGCATTGAATTCGCCGGCTGAGTAAAGATCAATGCCGGTAATTTTCAGGACATTGGATATCATAGTTTTACTGTAAGGGGTTGGTATTCCTGCCATGTTCATTCCGGCTATTTTCCCCTGTTCCCGGGCGGCAGGCCATATCCCGTATATGCATCCGGCATGTTCTGCGGGGTCACCCGCCGCGTAGATATCCGTTACCGATGTTGCAAGATAATCGTTTACCACGATGCCTTTGTTGACATTGATACCGGCATCCATGGCAAGCTCATTCCGTCCCTTTATGCCGGCAGATAGTATGACCGCATCAGCCTTTATTTCATTACCCGATTTGAGGATAATCTTTTCCGTTTTCCCGTCACCTTCTATTGACGCGACGCTGTCATTCAGGATAAAGCTGAGTCCCTGTTCCTCAAGCTTTTCCTTGAGAATCTTTCCTCCGATCCGGTCAAGCTGTCTCGGCAGGAGCCATTCGAAAAACTCAATGACAGTGACATTCCGCCCTTCACGGT
>DAOSYC010000098.1:0-12938 GCA_035380905.1 Spirochaetota bacterium
TTCGAACTCCCGACTTCTTCGTCCCGAACGAAGCGCGCTACCTGGCTGCGCTACATCCCGTCTGGAAATAAAACAACCGTATACACTCAATTATTGTTACTACTATGTATCCTTAATAATAATTACGATCTATCCGGTATGTTTTCATAAGAAAATACAATAAAAATTATTTAAATAAATATAATAATAAGGTAGTGTTATATGTAAACAAAAATATCAAACAACAAATAAATTACAATAAAAAACTTCATGAGAAAAAATGATCACTATATCTGGTATTGCTACCATTTAAGATGAATTATTTCAACTAATTTTTTACCGGGTTCTGCTTTTTGTCACATGTTCCATTGTACATTATCGAAATCAGGATGATAATTCTGGAATAAAAATTACTTGCGTGAATTACTCTTCTTGTTTATCTTACTAAATGTTACGTAATTTTATGTTGAATAACATCAATTGACACTCATGATCACCAGAATGCAGCACAGGAACGAGTTACTATTGATATTATCATTATTAAAATCAATAAAAATAATTTTTAAAAGGTAAAAAACTTATGGTATACTCATACAATTATAAAGATAAAATCCTTGTGGTGCAGATAAACGATGACAATGAAGCCCTCGGGGATATTGATGTAACAAAGTTCGTAACAGATATACAAAAACTCAACACATATTCAATGGACAGAGCATTTATTGATCTGCACGAAAAGAGCTATTTTAACAGCTCCGATCTCGGTGCACTGATAAAAATCAAAGACAGCCTTTTTGATGAAGGTATTACTCTGGAGCTCCAGAATCCATCTGAGAGTATTCTGGAACTGCTTAACATCGTGGGATTAAATGATTTTTTTGGTATTACTGAAAATTTAAACAAATAAATAAATATATTCCTACACACTATCAATATGGGAAGTGACGATATGAACACCAATGAAATGGACGACTCAACACAGCTTTTTAATGGACTGGTTTTCGAGAAGATCAATCCTCTCCTTGAGAAACTGGTTAGTTTTCTGTTCCGGAAAATAACATTTGATAATGAAAGTCTCGAAACACTGAAAAAATACTCAGCAGAAAGCATTGTATTCGCATCGTTTCACACATCAAATCTTTCACTGCTTCTTCTATACATTCTGCTGAAAAGGTACAATTTTAATACGCCGAAATTCGCCCTTGAATACAACCCGTTTCTCCTCCAGTCTGTGAAATATATTTTCAGACGAATCACCAGGCCCCTGTATTCCCTTTTTTCCAAGGAAAAGACAAAAAAACGAATTGATGCTGAATTTATTGAAATGCTCCTGCGGGAAAAGGAAAGTATTCTCGTGTCCCTTCTTTCCAAGCGCTATTTCCTTAAACGCTACATGGAAACAAAGCATGACTCCCTGGTTTTTCTGATCGATATTCAAAAAAAGACCGAACAGCCGATATACCTCTTTCCTCAAATTATATTCTGGAGCATGAATCCCGAACGCGCCAACAGCTTTCTTAATTCAGAAACAACTGGAAACAGGGGATTCATTTCCGGATGGCTTGCCACGAAAAGAACAGCAACCCCTTCATATGTGAGAATAGCACCCCCCATCAACCTGAAAGAGGAAATTGCCGCCGCAGGCACTGATGAATCGCGACACATCGCCATCATGCTTCGTAACAAGCTCCTTGAAACGTATCATTATGAAAAAAGAAGCGTTCTGGGGCCCGTTATTAAAACACGCCAGGCTATGATGGAAAAAGTACTGTACCATAAAAATGTGCTCAACGAGATCGACCGGCTCAACAGGGAAAAAAGAATTTCAGAAAGGAAACTGAAGAAGAAAGCATATAAGTATTACAAGGAAATTTCAGCAAATTTCCATATATCGATGATTATTGTTTTCAGCTCATTTCTTGATTACATTATGCGGAAAATCTACGACGGCATCAGCTATGATCCGGAATCGATGAAGATGGTAAGGGAAGCCTCGCAGAAAGGCCCCCTTGTCATTACCCCATGCCACAAAAGCCACATGGACTATATGATCATGTCGTACCTGTTCTTCAAGAACAAACTGATCCCCCCCCACATTGCCGCAGGGGTAAACCTGTCATTTTTTCCGCTTGGTTTTATATTCCGGCACTCAGGTGCATTTTTCCTGCGAAGGTCATTTAAAGGACTTGATCTGTACCCTGAAGTCTTCAAACAGTATGTGAAGACCCTGGTATACGAGGGATACCCCATTGAATTTTTTATTGAGGGGGGGAGATCCCGCACAGGGAAACCTGTACTGCCGAAATACGGGTTCCTGAACTATTTGATCGACGCGGTCCATGAAGGGTACAACAAGGATCTTGTGTTTGTTCCGATCTCAATCAATTATGACAGAATACTGGAAGAATCATCGTATTCAAAAGAATTAAAAGGAAAGGAAAAAGAAAAAGAATCCTTCCGCTCAGTCATGGAAAGCCGGAAACTTCTAAGGAGAAAGTACGGGAAAGTATACATTTCTTTTAATACCCCCTTCACCCTTAAAGAGATTGAAGAACAGGGCGTTGAGGAGTCAAAACTGCCTGAAGAGGTATCAAGTACTATTATCCGCAAGATAAATGAAGTCACCATGGTGACACCGTTCTCGCTGACATCGGCGACAATTCTCCTCCTGGCGATAAAAGGCTTCCCGAAAGCGCTGCTTCTTGAACGTATGAAAACACTCTATGATTACCTTACGTTCCTTAACGTTAGAATGTCCGACTCTCTGCAGCGCAAATCAAACATGGAGAATATTGTTGATACAGTACTGAACGCGTTTCTCAACGATAAAATTCTTGAACAACTTGACCTTGAAGAGGCAGGGACTGAAGACACGGAAGACTTCTATGTGTTGAAGGAGGAAAACCGCTCACGGATTATTTTTTACAAAAACAGTATAATCCATTACTATGTGCCGATTTCATTTTATTCTTCTGTGCTGCTGCTGTTAAACGGGAAAACTGAACTGTCCCTGGACAATGTAAAGAATGAATTCCAGCTCATAAAAGATATCTTTTCCCACGAATTCATATATCCTGAAACCACAAAAGAGGAGGAACAGGACAAAGTTCTTTATGATTACCTGATATCGGAATCTTTGATTGAAAGACAGGATTCCACAGTAACGCTTAATGAGCGCAGTATTGAAATTCTCTCGTTTTTCTCGAAGATTATCCGGGACTATCTTGAGTCATACTATGTTGTACTCCACACAATACTGCACCAGAGTAAAACCCGTATTAACAGAAAGGACCTTGTTATCAATATCCGCAAAAACGGTATAAAAATGTTCCATACGGGAGATATTGTGCTGGCGGAATCACTTTCACTGCCAAATTATAACAACGCCCTTGCGATGATTGAAAACCGGGGCGCCATGGTACGCCATGATGTCGGGAAAAAGAACATTGAAATGGAAATTACAGACCGCAGAATGCTGGAAGATCTTTTGGATAAAATCAAACAGTATCTTCAGGTGATAGGATAATACGAACTGTACATAGACAAAAGAACGCCCTCCGGTTTTCCGGAGGGCGTTCTTTTTATATTCCTGCGGCATTAAAGCCGCTCGATGTAATGTTCCATTGGAACTGACCGCCAGCCTTTATTTCACTGCCCCGATAATCTGAACATAATCCGCAGTCACGTTGATTGCTTCATTGAGGAAAAGATCGTTTTCCAGGTCCGCGACCTTCTTACGTTTATTGCGCATCTTCTTCTCAATTTCCTTAATTTCCGTGTTTTCCTTCTTCGATTCCTCTCTTAAACTTACCACCTTGTCTCCAAGCTGGGCCTTCAATTTTTTTATTTTCGCGACAAGTGTACGGTATCGTTCACTTGACTGTATACGTGTCCGTGACTTCCGCTGCAGTATCTCTGCAGTTCTGCGGTTCATGAACTGCCGGTATGCCTTGAATTTTGCACTCTTGATTTTCTCCCATTTCAGCGGATACCGCAGTTTGTCCTCGCCGATGTCCCAGATTACACTCATATCAGGAACGAGCACATGGGGCCTTATACCGAAAAGATGGTTCGATTCCCCCGCTGGTTGATAAAATACTCCCGTGGTGACTTTCATCGCCCCTTTCCGGCCTTCCATCAGCTTTGCGTAACTCTGTACAGTCCCTTTTCCGAAGGAGGAGGAAGGCCCGAGTATCAACCCCCTGTTGTAATCCTTAATGGCTCCCGCAAGAATTTCCGAGGCGCTGGCACTGAATTTATCTATGAGCACAACAACAGGCCCCTGCCAGAATTCCCCGGGATCCTTGTCACGGATAACAGAAATGGTGTTCCGGTTACCCCAGCGGTCTGTCCCCTTAATCTGCAGGATAGGACCGCTCTTGATAAAAAGTCCCGCTATATTGATGGCTTCCTCAAGGGCGCCTCCGGGGTTACCCCGCAGGTCAATTACCAGGGCATCCATCCCCTGTTTCTTGAGTTTCGCCAGTTCTGTCTTTACGTCCCGGTAGGAACTCCTGGTATCAGGATCGAACCGCGCCGCAGCATCGAAATCCAGGTAGAAAGATGGAAGTTTCAAATAACCGATTTTCGTTTTTCTGCTGTTCCGGTTTACTGTCACCAGTTCAGAACGCGCAGCCTGTTCCTCCAGTTTAATGACCTCCCTGGTTATGGGTATAATCAGGCGTTCCTGCTTCTGGTTGGCAATATCCCGGAGGACCGTTAAACGGACCTCTGTTCCTTTCTTCCCGCGGATAAGCTTCACCACATCACGGAGATCCATATCAATTACTTCAACAGGTTCACCTTCACTCTGGGCAACAGCGATAATTTTATCATTCGGTTTCAACTGGAAGCTTTCCGGAAGCTTATCTGCAGCCCCCCCCGGGATAACGCGCTCCACAAGAACAAATCCCTCTTCAGACCGCAGCATGACACCTATCCCTTCAAGTTTCAGGTTGGTCTGGATCATGAAATCCTCATGGTCCTCCTTCGTGAGATAGTTCGAATGGGGGTCAAGGGCTGTGGAGAATGAATTCAGGAACATTGCATACATCCTGTCCTTATCAATCTCCCGGATACGCTTCTCAAGAAGGCTATACCGCTTCAGCAGTTTTTCCTGAGCATCTTCGATATTATTTCTGCCGGAGAGATAATTCAATAATTCCAGCTTAATTTTCTTTCTCCAGCGCTCAGTCATCTCGGCACTGTTTTCCGCAAATTTCATCTTGTCCCTGTCAAGATTTATTGTTTCATCCTTTGAGAAATCAATATCCTTTGCTTTTGCCGCCAGGATTTTTACTGCCGCCTGACGCTCTTCAAACCGTGTGCGGTAAACCTTAAATATCTGAAAAAGGAACTCGTAGTTTCCTTCTTCGACATAATCATCAATTTTATCTTTATGTGTAAGAAATCCGTCGATATCCTTTTTGTAAAAATAATATTTCGCGGGATCCAGCTGATAAATGATATTATCCAGTGTGCGTTCAGAAATGGCATTATCAAATTCGCCATAGCTTGCATGTGCCCGGAGGAACGCATTCACCAGGGGTTTAATATCATACTTATTTAATCCGCTGCTTTTACTGCTGCACCCGAATACAAATACCAGAAGCATGGTAATGCATAGTGCGGGGCGGGTGATATTATTAAATTTATGCAATGTATTTCTCCTAATCATGAACTGCTCCATTATAAAAGATGTAGCTCCCGGCAGAGTATTCCGTCAATCATATTTTGCCCCTGCAGTATACCCGAACTTCAGTTACTGAGGAGACAGCCCGAGACCGGAATCAATCTGCGCCTTTGTCATAGAAAGCACTTCAGCCGTTTCTACCCGGAGCAGCTTCAGGAACAGCTCATATTTTCCGCTCTTTTTATACAGTTTCCCGGTTATCAGCATTTTTGCTCCAAGCAGTTTCCCGACTTTCGCTGCATTATTTTCATCAACAAGGCCGGTCATGGTCAACTCCAGTTCCTTCATGACACCCTGAAGTCCTTTACGCTCCACAAGCCTGAACCGGCTGCTTTTACTCAAGGAAAGAATCAGCTGCTCGGTAAAATATTCCGAATTTATTTTCATGGACTTGTCCGACACAGCAAGGGGAAGAACACTTGCAGGGGTACCATCAGGAACTTTGATAGATGAGTAATCAACAAGCTGGTTCGCAGCCATGGTAAAAAGTTTATGCAGCGTTTCCTCCCGCTGCTCTGATCCGATCTTCACCGCGGTAAAATGCTCATCATCAATTGCCGTATCCTTTCCGCTGATGTTTTTCAACTCATCACGGGCAAACCTCATAATAATAACTTCAAGCTTATCAGTCTGGTAATTTGAGCCGGTATGGTGGCTCACGCTTCCCTCCCGTCCTCCTTCTGACTCACCCTTCTCCCCATATGTCATGAATATATACTTTGCCTGGGTATACTGCGAGATCTGCCGCAGTACGTATTCGCCGTCAATGGTAAGACCGCCTGAACCCACTGAAAAAATCTTCACCCCCAGCTTCCGCGCGTCCCTCACCGCTTCGCGATAGGTGTAATCCTGCCCGTAATCAAGATGCGGTGAAGCATCGGTAATTATAAATGCCATGCGGACACCATTACTGTTCCACTGTATTTTCTGAATAGCATCCTTCAGGGCTGACTGCAGATCTTCGGGATAGTCTCCGCCACCTGACGCCTCGACACCGGCAAGGGCCTCCTGAAATTCACCGAGGTTCTCAGTAAGAGGCACTACCTGCGTCACATATTCATCGAGGCGGTCCTTGTAAAGTACCAGACCGAACCGCACCACAGGACGGGATGGCATGGTGGAAAGATTCAGGTGGATAAGCTCAATTGTACGCTTCAGGCGCTCAATTTCCTCCCCCATACTTCCCGTTGTATCAAATATAAAGACAATATCAAGGGGTATCCTGCCCATAACAGTCCTGCTGCCGCTCATTCTCACAGTAATTTCACGGCGCCCGGTTCTATCGACCCGTATCTTCTTCTGCATCCCTCTGTAGCGTATTGATGCTTCATAGGCATCAATGGAGGGGGAAAACTGTGAAGGATAGAAAGGAAATGAACCGTCTGAATATGTTTTTCCTGAAAACAGCAGGGAGCCGTTTCCATAAATATTCACTTCAGCATTGGGGATCGGCTGCCGGGTACGGTCCTGAATTTTTAAGATTATCCGTTCACTAATATCGATAGGGTAATGCCGTGCCCTATCACCGTATTTTTCAAGGAACTCCACAAAATAATTAAACTGCCTGTTATCATCGGCAAATCCCGCCTTGAGTCCCGAAGTGCCTTTTCTTCGCTTTTCGACATGTTCCTTTGAAAAAGTACCGGATTTACCTGGATCTGCATCGATGCGGTCAGGGGTCTTTTCCTCAATGCTGCCATCATGCTTTCTTTCTTTCGCTAAGTTATTTGTTGCCCCCGAAGCCCCCCTCATTTCTGAAGGGGACGCCTGAGACTCCTCTTCCCTGTCATCTGTGATAACAGAGGCGGTATCCCTATTGTTTTGCCGTTCAACCTGCCCCCCGGCCGAACAGAATATGAGAGTACAGTATACACATGATAATATGAGAAAAAAGTCCTTTATAGTACGTTTCATACTCCCCCCTTTGAATATCCCGGAAAAACATGCACCATCCACTGCTTCGTAGTATATATAGGTGAGAAATGCAATCAATTTTTACACATGTGATCCAGGAGCCTATATCCTTCAGAACTGTTACCCGGAATAAAAAAAATTATCACCTGATCTATATAACCCGGATTATTTTGTTGACGATACGGGAAAATGATAAAATACTGAAGATCAATCGTATATTCAGGCCTTCGAGAGGACGTTATGATAAAATTCACTAAAATGCATGGGATCGGCAATGACTATCTATATATTGATGCTCGCCGGAAAAAAATGAACCATCTCGATAAACTTGCTGTTGCGATGAGTGACCGTCATTTCGGTGTAGGTTCCGACGGCATCATCCTGATATTGAATTCGAATAACGCAGATTTTAAAATGCGGATATTTAACGCTGACGGGAGTGAAGCGGAAATGTGCGGCAACGGGATCCGGTGTTTTGCCAAATATGTGTTCGATCACGGCCTCACAAAAAAGAAAAAAATTACCGTGGAAACACTTGCGGGAGTTAAATACATAAACATATACACGAAACACAATAAAGTCGATAAAGTTACTGTTGATCTGGGGGAACCTATTCTTCTCCGTGAAAGAATCCCGATGGAAGGGGACCCCGGAATGGTCATTGATGAGCCGCTCCAGATTGACGGAGTAAAGTTCAACATAACCGCGGTATCAATGGGGAACCCCCATGCGGTAATATATGTTGAAGATGTTGACTCCTTCCCTGTGGAAAAATACGGTCCCATGATTGAAAATTCACCCATTTTCCCGAAACGAACGAATGTTGAATTTGTTGAAGTTATTAATGAACATGAAGTGAAGCAACGTACATGGGAACGGGGTTCGGGTGAAACCATGGCCTGTGGAACCGGGGCCTCGGCGGTAACGGTTTCAGGGGTGCTGAATAAACGTACTGAACGGAAAACGGTTGTGCATCTTGCGGGGGGAGATCTGGAAATTGAGTGGAATGATTCTGACAACCATGTATATCTTACGGGGCCTGCGGTTGAAGTCTTTGAAGGAAACTGGCAGAATTAACGCTGCTCCCCGTTTTTCCTTTTACCTGTCATGAGTTTTGAAATACCTGTAATCAGGTCATCCAGCTTGAATGGTTTCGGGTAATACACATCAACGACATTTTTATACGCCTTGAGATCATTCAGCATCCATCCTGAAAGGAGTACCGTAAGGGTATCCTCATTTATCTCCTTGATCCGTGCGGAAAGCTCAAGGCCGGTTATACCCTGTACCTGATAATCAGTAATAAGAATATCGTACTGTTTTTCCTTAAACTCCGCAAGAGCATCCTCACCGTTTGCAAACACCGCAACCCTGTTCCCCATCTTGTTAAAGAGTTCATTGAGAATGTCCTGCAGCTCCTTTTCGTCTTCAACGATCATCACATCAAGGTCCCGCACTTTAACGGTATTATCCTCAGCCTCGACCTTGTCCTTGTCTACAATCATCGATGAGGGAATGACAGTCTGGATTGAGTACTCCTCAGCTGATTCCTCTTCGATTATCTTCATATTAATATTTTCCGCGATCCGCCGCAAATCGATTGCGTTATAGAAGCCATCCCTTTTGGCGGCGTCTTCACCCTCCCCGGTCTTTTTTACAGTGACCTTCAGGGCCGGAGCGCCGTTGTCCTTAAATACAATACTCAGCACACCGTCTCTTGTTATTATATTCGCAACACGAAAAATTATCGCCACAAGAAGTTCACGGAGGAGGCGTATATTTGTGTGTACCACAATCCTGGAATAATACTTTTTTTCGATTTTAATAAACCGTCGTTTTTCTTTTTCCTCAACCTTGAACTGTATTTTCGCGAACTCAATGGCGTCTTCAAGGATATTAATGAGATTTTCCTGTTCATTTTCCTGAAGCCGCTCACCTTCACCGATAAAATCCTCAATTCGCCGTACCTGTTTCACGCCCTCCACGGCGGTCTTTTCAATCACCCTGATGCCGTCAAGAACAGCCTCCTTTTCGGTAATCTGAAGCAGCAGCTGTGAACGGCTCATGATAATGTTGATTATATTATTAAATGAATGCAGAAGCCCTTTTGTAATATCACCAATCAACTGAATTCTGCTGAGAAGACTTATCCTGTTTTCAAGCCGTTTTATCTTTGAAATGTCCTCTACTATCAACTCAACAGCAACAACTTCTTTCTGTCTGATAATGGGATAAATCGTGAGGTTCACCCATTTCTCTTCATCGTTTTTTGTTGTAAGCTTTATTTCAGCAATTCTCTTAAACGTAACCCTGCCATGCTGGATGTAAAGGATTGCACGCTTGATTTTCTCAAAACTGTAGTGAGAAACCATTTTATACAATAATTTCTGTTTTTTCTGAATATCCTGCACTCCATATCCGGTGAGGTTTTCCAGAGAAGGGGACGCATAAAGGATTTCACCTTCACGGTTTATCCTGATTATGGGAAATGGAGAAAATTCATATATCGGGAGGTTATTTCCCGCACTCTCTTCAATCATTAATGATGTTGATTTGTCAAATGAAAGGATTCTGTTATCTACAATTTTCAGGAATACGAGGATTGAAGCAACGGATTCACCGCTTTTCATGGGATACAGATAGATTTCCACCGGAAGCCGTTCGCCAGCAGTTGTCCGTAAAACAGCAAAACAATGCTTATCCTGGCCACGAAGGGCCCTCAGGTATGAAACAGCAATTCTGCGCCGGTATTCAGGGAAAAAAGGATGTTCGAGGTCAAGACGGACGGTACTGTTTTCAGATTCTAAAAGTTCTATAAAACTGCTGTTTTTATCAAAAATCTCCCCGTCAGTTCCGACTACACACACCGGAAACGACAACGCATCAAAAACCTTGTAGGGAGAAACTGCGGGAGAGTTTACACCCTCTCCCGCATCATTGTTTTGTTTATTAATCATTGCCGGTATAAATTATTCTCAATAAACTCAGCCATTCCGCACAATTCAACCGGATATTGGTTTGTGCGAAGTATCTGCTGATCCATGAGAACCAGCAGTCATTACACTAGAACAGGGTCCTTAGATTGAAGAAATTTCTCTTTCCTGACTCAATCTTCACCGTACGTTCTACCGTATTGACCACACCGCCTGATCTGTCAATCAAATTAATTGTCAAAACATGTTCCCCCGGAGGCAGGTACATTCGTCCAAGCTGCAGATTCGCAGGGAGCGAATGCCAGCACCGCAGATCCGGCTTGATCTGGGAAATCAAAGCAGCTCCTGTCCCTGCACCTACAACGGTACCAATCAGCCCCGCCCATGGGCCCAGCCGGTCATTCTGCTGAAGCGCTTTTTTTGTAGCAATCCCCGCTACAACTGAAACCGCAACTTTCGTTACAATACCAGCCGCTGCCTGACCGACAATTCGCCTGTAATCCTCTTCGAGATTTTTCACTGCAGTACTTTCAATGTTTTCAAGCATATATGACCTGCCGTATTTCTGGCCATTAACAATGATTTCACAGTGATGCACCCTGCTCCCCCGTTTCTGAAACTTCGGGATCGGATTTTCCGCTTTGTTCAAAGACACCATGATCGCTGAAGCCGCAAGAGCCTGCTGGCCCCGAAGCCCGTTTACGGCTATCCGGATACCGTTTGCCATAGTCTGGTCGGACATCAGGGGCCCCCGTGAAACTTTTACCGCTCCCTGACCGGACTGGAACACAAGAACAAATTCTCCTCCATCCTTCGGTATGCTCCGTAAATGGTTCGTCCGGGCTATTGCCACCCATCGGCGGAAATCCTCAGCGTCATCCATGTCCCTCGCAACCCTTTGAAGGTCGAAGTACACAAGGGGAAGGTTTCCTCTAAGGCTCCGGATCTGTTTGTATTCTATGTACGCAAACTCCCGGTCATGCTCATCTTTATCAGCATCTGCACTGATTTCAAAAGCTATTCCGGTAAGATACTTGGCCATGACATTCTGCTTGTAAGCCCTGCCGCCTGTCTGGACCAGCTCACGAAGCATGTCATTCGTCTTTTTGAAGTCAACCCGTGCCCCGTCACCATCCTTCATCATGAGCCGGTTAAGGCCAAGATACATGTGAACAAGGACCCGTTCGTGATCTTCACCACGGTAGTTTGTTGAACGCTCATTAAGCAGAAGCGCCGCGGCCTGCTGGGTAACACGCACCGGCATCTCCTCTATGAGTTTTGCCGCACCGCTTAACACCGTTGTACTTTTTTCGAATTCACCGCCGGCATGAAGCATCAGCCCCGCTTCCATCATGAAGAGAAGCTGATTTTTGTCAGCAGTATTAACCTGGGGGAGCAGTGTCCGCGCAGCTTCCAGAAACTCCCCTTTGTTGAATCTGTTTTCCGATTCCCTTATCAGTGTATTATAGTCGCTCGCACAGGCGGAAATGAAAAAAACCGCCATCACCGCAAAGGGAATAATAAATCTTCTTTTCATGTAAGACTCCTGAACTGATTATTTACTAGAAAGTAACCCTCGTCGCCCGTGATGCCTTAAGGAATTCCTGCTGCTCCTGCCATACAGTTATTCGTGATTTTGCTTCAAGGAGCTTCAGTGTCACAACGAGGTACTGGATCCGCTCGCTTCCGACGCGCCGTACATTGTCACGGATATCACCGGTAAGCCAGAGATTCGGGGATTTCATGTGGCCCGCAGGAATTGCGCTGTCAGGGTCTATCATTCCCGTCATACCCTTTTCCATTTCCTCCATAGTGTCCCTGTCAAGGGAGCTGTCAAGGAAGCGGATTCTTTTCTTGATCAGGTTTGTAGTAATTTCATTGGTTACCATGCTTGTATCAATGTGTTCAGAAGTTCTGTTTCTGAATTTGCGCACCATAATGTACGTGCCCCTTTTAAATTTCGGGTCGGTTTTAAGAAATTCATACATTGAACCTACCATCTTTGCAACTGTTGTCTTCACTTCACGGGGACCGAATTCCCGTGATCCTTCATCCTGTGAAGCATCGCGATACTGGGTGCCGCCGCCACAGCTGATTGCAAAAAATGCAGCAACAACAAGGAAAACTGATAATTTTTTCATGTTACATCTCTCCTCTTTAATTTTTTTTGGTGAATCGTAACGTGTATGTGTCGCACCTGTCATTTTCATACATTTCCGTTCCCTGTAAATGCTGTTTTCCGGAAATGCATTTCCAAACACCATGTAGTAGTTCATACAGGTATTAGTGAACTGAATTATACTAAAATATAATTATTAATTACATTAATCAAGTGATTTTATGTATCTTCTCCAATCCATTATTACATGGCAATCGGGTGTTTTTTAATATTTTTTTCCCGCCATGTCAATTAAGATACT
>DAOSYC010000099.1:0-12852 GCA_035380905.1 Spirochaetota bacterium
CGGAAAATCCCGTATCGAAAAGACCCCTTGTGTATCCGGTGCCCGGATTTATCCGCGGAAACTGATATATCCGTCATTCCCGCGGTTTACTTCAGCATCAGCATTGTTTCCGATGTGATACTCTTTCCGTCGTTCTCCACAATCATACGGATTGATTCCATGTTCTGGAGATATTGCGCCGCGGGGCCAATCAGAAACCGTAATTGTGAAGTATTGATATAGCTGTTAAACTTTTCCATGTCCAGGTAGAAGAGCAGGTTGGAATTTCTTTCGCGTGTGGAGCTGATGTTCATACACCTTCCCGCAACTGATGTGCTGCTCTTTTCTCCCATTATTCTTATAAGATGATCCTTCTTCGGAGTATAAATCAGTTCCCGCTGCCCGAGATAGAGGAAGTTCGTTTCTTTTATAACCGGCTGCTGGTTCTGCGGGAAATTTTGTCCGGGGACCCTCTTTTTTTTGCGGGTAATAATATTCCACAGGATGCCGTTTCCGTACTGTTCCTTCTGCAGCGTGGTGCCCCTTCCTTCTTTGCTGATCGCTGATGCCAGCGTGTCAAAAAACTGCCGGACGGTTGGCGCATCTTCACTGTTGTATCCCGCGGCAAAGGAAATGTCCCACCGTACATTCCTCCGGGGCTGGCCGGTTTCCGGAAAACGGTCAACAAGAACAGCAAAATTTCCGTTCATCCTGTCGATAAGGCCATCCCCGAGGTCGGCGCCGGTTTTTTCCCGGACCTCCTGCAGGGCTATGCCGAATTTTGTGTCAAAGTCGGGTATAACAGCTTTCATTAATCCCAGCACACCTGAAAGATTGAAGCGGGACCGGCCGTAGAGGGCAGGAGTTTTCCCGAAGGAATCCGGCAGGAGTTCCCGGTATTGAGAGAACAGGAGACCGGGAAGAATTTTTGTTCTGTCCGGGAGGTATCCATCCCTGTACAGGGAATCGGAACGCATGGATGCCTTCTTTCTGTTGAGGGAAAACATGCCCCCTTCTGCAAGTACATGCTGATTTATCTCATCATTGAGCTGCCGGTACATCTCCATTGATGAACTGTTTTTCTGCAGCATTAACGTGAATCGGGGGAGATTTTTTAAAAAGTAGAAACTGTCCATGCCTTTCCGGTTCAGGCAGTATGACAGAATCACATCACTGCCGGTATAGCGGCTGTCTATATGCTGCCGGAAACGAAGGTAATGCGGGGCCCTTGAGAGCGGGGCGGGAGCCTTCCGGGTCGCGGCGAGGGCCCTGTCTTTGCTGTTTGAAAAGACACAAAACCGGTCTCCACGGGCGAGGTAGAACCCCGCGTCTTTATGGTGAAGCAGGCGGTTTCTGGTGATTTCCGTAATAATGCCTTCGGGGGCCTGCATCGGCGGATATTTTGCTTCGTGTCCACGTTTTATCAACACATGAATTGACTGATACAGTTTCAGCGCGTCAGAGGCCGGTATGTACGCGGTCCAGTTTTTTTCAATATTCCGGTCCCGTTGGGAGTCCCTTTCCCCGGAGGTCAGCGGTTCCAGGTTCTCAATTGAAAACGCCACAGGTCCCCCGGGGTCAAACCCGATTGACCTGAGGGCGCCGGAGTCAAGGGGGTTGAAACCGAGTTTCTGCGTGAGCGCCGCGGTGAGCATCAGTATTTCATTTTCCCCTATATCGGGCCGCAGGCCCCTGTAGAATTCCTTTACCTGTTCAATGAAGGACTCTATTGAGGAAGTTTCCGCGTACAGCATGTCATTTGCCGGTGCGTAATCTCCGAAGCGGAATGATATGTGTGATGCAGTGACTGCCGACGATGCGCATGTAAGAATTATCATGGTAAGGCATGGTAATATGTAAGACCGGGAAAAATGTATCATTAGAGTACCTCGTTGGGGAATATCAGGTCCCGGCTGATTAGTGTCTTGAATGAAGGGATATTTCAGATACGGGGTGATATCGACCCGCACTGAACACATTCATTTCCGGCAGCCGCTTTTACAATAGTACGGCGGTTTTCTGTAAATTCAAGTATTATTTCTGAACATCGCGGGATGTAAAGGGGGTGATAAAATTTTCTGTTTGATGAAATATACGCCCGTTATGTAGAGTAGTTGCTGCGTACAGGATACCGTTCCGTAAGGGGAGATATCCGGCGCATACCGGAAGAAGGAACATGACATGACAGATACTGCTGGTTCTGCTGAACAGAGGTGCAGGATTATAATTACTGCGGGAAAGGGCGGCGGAAAAACAACCGCGATACGCCGCGTAATCGACTGTCTTCACCGCGCCTCGGTTCCGTATACAGGATTTTTTGCCGAAGGAGCCTGGGACGGGGATGTCCGGAGCAGTTTTACGCTGCATTGTGTTCCGGAAGATATTTCATTGCCCCTGTGTGACCGCACGACAGGGGAATGGGTGCAGCATGGCCGTTTCCGGTATAATCCCGAAGCCCTGCAAAAAGGGGACCAGGCTGTCCGCAGGGCGGTTCCCGGCACATGTATTCTAATGGATGAAATAAGCCGGCAGGAACTGCGGGGCAATGTGTGGGCCGACACCCTGACCCGGGCGGTCCGGCTCAGGGAGAATCCACTGGTCCTTGCGGTGCAGCGCCGCTGCCTGGAGGATGTGATTTCCGCGTGGGGCCTTGAGGGGGCTGTTGTATTTGATTTGGAAATGATTTCCGCAGATCGTCTGCCGGATTATATCACTGGGTTGATTGAGAATGGCTGCCTGTAGTGAGTAATTGTAATAAACCTGCAGTTTCTTCGTTTACTGTACTAGTACCTCGTCTGTGAGTTCTGCATAAGTTTCCCAATGTTGTGTAGTAAATCATGCACAAAAATATCATTTATAAAATGCTGCCGTTGTATCCGGCAGACAGCCCTGCTGTCTCTGCGCGTAAATACCGGAATTTTTTCTTGACATGATAATGGAGAAGATAATCATGATTTATTGTAAGAAAAAGTAATAATAAGTAATAATTTATAACAATATGTTATATTGAATATTTGAAGCATTCAATGACGCAATTCACAAAATATATGTAATCTGGTGGTGCTTAATGAATACTGTGTGCGGCCATTCCATTGAAGAATATATTACCAGGCTTACCGATTTCCATGGCAACTTTGCTCCGGGCCTTTTTATCGGGGGATTTATGGTGGATATCGCGAAACGGCATGTGCAGCAGTATGAAATCTTTGATGTAATCTGTGAATCTCCCGCGTGTCTCCCTGACGCAATTCAAATGCTGACGCCCTGTACTATCGGCAATGGATGGATGAAGATAGTTGATACCGGAAGGTTTGCAATCACGCTCTATGACAAGGTGAGCGGGCACGGGGCACGGGTATGCCTTGACGCCGCCAGGCTTGATAGGTACCCGGAAATAAAAAACTGGTTTCTGCGTCTGACTTCGAAAACTGAACAGGACAGAGATGCCCTTATCCGGCAGATTATTGATGCCGGTGATGGAATTTATTCAGTACAACAGGTTGTTGTATCCCCGTCACTGCTGCGCAAACATAAACACGGCGGCAGTGTTGTGCTGTGCGCGTCGTGCGGGGAGGCGTATCCGGAAGAAGATGGCAATGTGTGTCTGGCATGCCAGGGAATGGATATCTACCGGTAGTCGCTGCCGGTGAGGTATAGACTTTTAAATTTTAAGGTGGGGTTATGAGCAAACAAATGAATACTGAAATTCAGGCCATAACAGGGAAGTATCCCCGTAGGGAATCTGCGATACTGCCGGTACTGCAGCTTTTGCAGAAAAAGAACAGCAATTATTTAAGTACAAAAGAGATGGAACAGGCAGGGGGCCTGGTGGGGTTGAGTACAAACCGCGTGTTTGGAATAGCTACGTATTATACCATGTTCAATACAAAACCGGTAGGAAAATATCACCTTCAGGTTGATACCTGTGTGCCCGGTTTTCTTCAGGGAGCCGATGAGATCGCGGAACACATCAGCGGCAAACTCGGCATTGCCATTGGAGAAACCACACCTGACGGTATGTTTACTCTTTCAACGGTGCAGGACCTCGGGTCATGTGCCACGGGTCCGGTTATTCAGGTCAATGACCGCTATTATGAAAACATGACAATTGAGAAAACGGATGCCCTTCTTGATGATCTGAAAAACGGCCGCGAGCCGAAAAACGATCCTTCAATGAATGTTGTTTCAGAGTGCGGGATACTGCTTAACGACCGTACAAAGAAGGATTGCCGTACTATCGCGTCGTACAAGGCCGGCGGGGGCTATGGTTCCCTGAAGAAAGCCCTGACGATGAAGCCTGAAGATATTATCAATGAAGTGAAAGACGCGCAGGTGCGGGGACGGGGCGGCGCAGGTTTCCCCGCGGGCATGAAATGGTCTTTTCTGCCGAAAAATGATTCCCGCCCGGTGTATCTTATATGCAATGCCGACGAAGGGGAACCGGGCACGTTCAAGGACAGGCAGATTATGGAATTTAATCCGCATCTCGTCATTGAGGGAATTGCCATCAGTGCCCATGCGATTGGAGCAGCGAAGGCGTTTATCTATATTCGCGGCGAATTTTCATGGATTGCTGACATTCTTGAAACTGCAATTGATGAAGCGAAACAGGACGGCCAGCTGTCCCATGTTGATATTGTTGTGCACCGCGGCGCCGGTTCCTATGTGTGCGGAGATGAAACGGCCCAGATTGAATCACTTGAGGGGAAAAGGGGAAATCCGAGGGTAAAGCCCCCGTTTCCTGCAAATTCCGGGCTGTACGGGTGCCCAACCGTGGTAAATAACGTCGAAACCCTTTCATGTGTACCGTATATCGTTGCCAATGGCGCAAAAGCATTCGCGGACATCGGGGTGAAAGACAATCACGGTCCGAAAATATTCGGTGTTTCGGGGCATGTGAACAAACCCGGCATATTCGAATATCCGATGGGTACAAAACTGAAAGTGATCCTTGATGCTGCCGGTGGGGTGAAAGGAAAATTGAAAGGAGTGATAGTGGGAGGGCTTTCCGTTGCGATCCTTACGGCAAAGGAAGCTGAAAACCTTTCCCTTGATTTCGATTCCTGTATGAAGGCGGGGACTGCCCTGGGGTCGGGAGGAATTATGGTCGTGAACGATACCGTGTCAATACCGGAACTTGCCCTGCGGACAATAGAGTTTTATCATCACGAGTCCTGCGGACAGTGCACTCCCTGCAGGGAGGGCTCAGGTATAATTGAAAGCAAAATCCGCGGGCTTTTGAATGGAACAGGGAAGAAAGAGGATATTGATCTGATACTGCATCTTTGCGCCAACATAAAGGGACTCACGCTGTGTCCCACCGGTGAAGCGTTTTCGGTCCCGATACAGGCAATGGTGACAAAATTCAGGCCGGAGTTTGAAGCTCTGGTGCGATAAAAGAATATAATAAGGAGTAATGCGATGAGTAAAACTTTATTTATCAACGGCAGAGAATGTGCCTTTGATGGGAGTAAAACAGTACTCCAGATCGCACGGGAGAACGGTGTGTATATCCCATCGCTGTGTTATCATCCAAAACTCGGTCCCCTCAGCAAGTGCCGTGTATGTGTTGTTGAAGTTGACGGCATGAGGGGGTTGCAGACATCCTGTTCACTTCTCCCCACCGAAGGAATGCGTGTCCAGACTGAAACGGAGCGCGTTATTGAGGCCCGGAAAATGGTCGTGAACATGATTCTTTCAAACGGCAATCACAACTGTATGATTTGCGAGATGAACGGTGATTGCGAGCTCCAGGATGCGGCGTACCGGCTTGGTATTGAATTTCCGGCATTTATTGTTGAACAGAAAGAGGAGAAAGATGAATCGGCGGCCTTTATCCTCCGTGATCCCGGGAAATGCATTGAATGCGGACGCTGTGTTGAGGCGTGTAACCGCATGGTGGTGAATGAAGTGCTCGATTTCGGGTTCAGGGGCGGACACACGCAGGTGATATGTGATACGGGACTTCCCATGGGCAATTCCAGTTGTGTGCAGTGCGGAGAATGTGTGCAGGTATGCCCTGTTGGCGCTCTTATAGAGAAGAAGGGGATTGGAATGGCGCGCAGATGGGAAACCGATAAAGTCCGGACAACATGCCCCTACTGCGGTGTAGGGTGTCAGCTTGATCTTCACATGAAGGGAGAGCAAATTGTACGTGTTACCGGGGTTGAGGACGCGAAGCCGAACCAGGGGCACCTTTGCGTGAAAGGACGCTATGGGTATGATTTTATTTATTCAGAGGAACGTCTCACAACTCCGCTCATTCGCGAAGGCGAATCATTCAGGGAAGCCTCATGGGACGAAGCGCTGGACATGGTGGCCAACAAATTTAAAGAGATCATCAAAACTGACGGCCCCGACGCCATAGCAGGTGTGAGCTGTGCACGTAGTATAAATGAAGACTCATATAATATGCAGAAACTTTTCAGGGCGGTTATAGGTACCAACAATATTGATCACTGTGCCCGAACCTGACACGCTCCTACTGTTGCCGGTCTGGCAACTTCTTTCGGTTCAGGCGCAATGACAAACTCCTTTGGAGAATTTGAAAACGCGAAACTCTTCTTTTGTATCGGCACCAACATGACTGAGGCACACCCTGTTGCATCATATTTTCTGAAACGTGCGGTGAAGAAGGGCGCAAAACTCATCGTAGTAGATCCCAGAAAGCAGCCTCTCGCTGATATCGCTGATATTTATGCCCAGATCAAAGTAGGCTCTGATATCGCCTTCCTCAATGGACTCATGAATGTTATTATTAACGAGAATCTGTATGATAAAAAGTTCGTGGACGAGAACACGGAGGAGTTCGATACACTCAAATCTACGGTGATGCAGTATCCTGTTGAACGTGCGTCTGAAATATCCGGTGTACCCGTTGAGACCATACAGGAAATCGCGCGTACCATGGGGACCATAAAGCCGGGGATGCTGTGCTATACCCTCGGTATTACCGAACATACCTGCGGCAAGAACAATGTTATGTCTACGGCGAACCTGCAGATGCTCCTAGGCAACATGGGTGTCGAGAGCGGAGGTGTGAATCCGCTGCGCGGGCAGAACAATGTACAGGGCGCATGCGACATGGCGGCCCTCCCCGGAAATTATCCGGGATATCAGAAACTCAACGACCCTGTTGTGAGGGAGAAATTCATGAAGGCATGGGGAGTCA
Organism: Spirochaetota bacterium; assembly: GCA_035380905.1. Lineage (GTDB taxonomy): Bacteria > Spirochaetota > UBA4802 > UBA4802 > JAGODF01 > JAKQCH01. The sequence goes on from DAOSYC010000099.1 coordinate 7,151, forward strand.
GCAGCCTGTCTGAAAAGCCGGGACTGATGATTCCTGATATGATGGCCGGACTTCCCACCGGGAAGGTGCGGGCGTTCTATATTTTCGGAGAAAATCTTGCCAACACCGAACCGAATATAACCCATGTTGAGCACGAGCTCTCTTCGGCGGAATTTATTGTATGCAATGATATTTTCCCCACGGAAACAACACGGTTTGCCCATGTGGTGCTCCCCGCTGCGGCGTGGAGTGAAGACGACGGTACATTCACCAACAGTGAACGCCGTGTAAACCGGGTCCGCAAGGTGAAAGAGGCCCCGGGTATTGCAAAACCGAACTGGTGGATATTCAAAGAAATAGCGCGGAGAATGGGCCATGAATGGGCGTCATCAAGCGCTCAGGAAATATGGGACAATGAAGTGTCAGTTCTCGCGCCGGCATATGGCGGCATCAAGTATTATCGAATTGAACATGATGGACTGCAGTGGCCCTGCCCGAACGAGGAACATCCCGGTACGACGTTTCTTCACAGGGACGGCAAGTTCTCGAGGGGCAAGGGTCTCTTTAACAGCGTTGAATGGACACCGCCGGCGGAGATTGCGGACAAGGAGTATCCCTATGTCCTCAGTACCGGCAGAAGGCTGTTCCATTACCATTCACGTACACAGACCGGTCGTTCGGGCCTTGATTTGATGCTTCCGGAAGAAACTGCCGACATTTCTCCTGCTGATGCGATGAAACTTGGTGTTAAAAACAATGAATATGTTATAGTAAGCTCCCGACGTGGATCTGTAAAGGTAAAGGCGAAAGTGACTGAGCAGATCCCGCCGGGACTTGTGTGGATGGCGTTCCATTTCCGCGAAGGGAATGCGAACTGGCTTACCAATAATGTCTTTGACCCGGAAACAAAAACTGCAGAATACAAAGCGTGTGCGGTTAAACTGGAAAAGGCCATTTGATTGCGGTGTTTCCGGACTGTTGTAGGCAGTCCGGAAACAATTTTACTATAATATTATTTATGATCGATTTTCATCGATAAAGGAGTTACCATGAATGTCAAAAGAGTATATAACAACGGCAATGATACGTATTCATTGGCCGATTATATATGTATAGCGCTCCTCCTGGGGGCAATATGGGGATTTTTTGAAGTTTTTTTTAAGGATGTTCTCAGCATGGGAGGTAAGCCTTATACCGCAGCGGTAATGACGGGAATTGGTGTCGCTTTCATGGCTGCGGCGTACGGGTTTTTCCGGAAATCAGGTGTCGTTATGGCTGTAGCGGTTTTCAGTATATTCGCACGAATGATCGTAGTTCCGGTCCTGGGCTGTTCGCCTATGTGCCGTGCGAACGCGGTTGTTGCGCTATTCCTCCTCGGTTCCTTCATGGCGCTCTCTATGGAGGTTTCCTCACGGGTGGTAAAAAATAATTTTAAAACCGGCGGCCTCTGGGTTGGAGGTGGAGTGCTGCTTTCCGGTATTTCATTTTATTACGGAGGAATGGCCTGTGCCCCATGTCAATACCTGCAGAATTTCCAGCAGTCCGGCGGGCTGGTGAGTTTTCTGCGGGTCGAGGTGATGTACTGGGTATTGTTTTCAGCGATTCTCTACTATCCCGGATATCTGGCCGGCACGCACCTGAGAAATTCCATGAATACACTCCGGGCCCGCAGGCCGGTACCGTATTATGCCGGTATAGTGTGCGCAAGTTTCCTGATATTGATTGCAACGGGATTTATGCTGTTGCCGTGATGTTTCAATATGATGGTTCGTTTCACCGGAGGAGCCGGGATATAACCGGTTCTTCCGGTGGACAGTAATATACAAAAATAGTACGGGTGCCATGACAACAAAACAGTTACCCGTCCTGGTATACACGGGAGATGTTTTCAGAGAAAGCAGTCAGGATGTCGCCGTAGAAGCTCCGTTGAATTGTATGATAAACGGCAGGCTGCTATGCCGATGTATGAGACTGCCCGGAATGGATGTTGAGCTGTGCCTCGGGCTTTGCTATACTATGGGGCTTGTGCAGGGGAATAATGATGTTGTCAGTGTTGACAGGCCATGTGCGAATACTGTTGTAATTGAAACAAGGGAAGAAATAAAGAATTTTCCGGAGACAGTTTCTGTCGTGTACAGCTCCGGAGGGTTTTTGAAAAAAAACGATTATTTCTCTGTAATAAACCGCAGTATCCCGCAGTCAGAAGAGTCAGATGTTATTTCAGATGATAATCTGTTTTTTCTCCAGAAAGATTTCGTCAGCCGTCAAATAGCATTCCAAAATACAGGTGCGACTCATGGGGCTGCGCTGTATGACCGTGAATATAATTTTCTGGCCTTTGCTGAGGATATCGGCCGTCATAATGCCCTCGATAAATGTATTGGAAGTTTATTAATGGAAAAGACCCTCGATAACGCCTACTTCTGTCTGATCACATCCCGTCTGAGTTATGGAATTCTCGAAAAGGTAGTAAAAACTCCGGTCAAAGTTGTTGCCGGTGTATCAGCCCCCACAAACATCGCGGTGACACTGGCGGGAGATAATGATATTACGCTGGTGGGATTTTTTCGCGCATCACGGTTTACCGTATACACAGGAGACAGACGGATCAGACGAACCTGTACCATGTAATGTAATAATGCGGTAAATATTGCATGATTATAACATGCCATATCTATACTTCACAACAGAAATCATACCTTACACATATCTCCGGAAGGTGGAATTTGTTTTTTCCGGTCGATACATCGCTATCCATAAAAAAACTGGGGAAACGCTATTGTTTCTACTATATTAAATATACTGATGATCTGTTGTTTTTAAGAGATTTCTTGTTGAAAAAAAATGGAATCTGTGACATAACGGTTGACACGATTGTACAGTATATGACTGGATACACGGAATTTATCCTTCCTGGCATGATGTTCAGCTTCCACCGGTTAGGAACTACTGACTGCAGACAACTATCAAATAACAGGAGTAAATATGTCAAAAAAGGCCTATCTAATACTTGAGGATGGCACAGTGTTTGAAGGGAAAAGCTTCGGTGCTGATCTTGAGAGCATTGGCGAGGTTGTGTTTAACACCTCGATGAGCGGATACCAGGAGGTCCTGACCGATCCCTCCTATAGCGGGCAGATAATCGCTATGACATATCCCATGATTGGTAATTACGGTGTGAACGATGAGGACGTGGAGTCCGATAAAATACAGGTCGCGGGGTTTGTGGTAAAGGAATATTCAAAGACCTACTCAAATTTCCGGGCAACACAATCACTTGCCGCGTACCTGAAAGAACAGGGTACCGCGGCAATCGAGGATGTCGATACAAGAAAACTGACCCGGCACATCCGGGACAAGGGCGCCCTCCGGGGAGGGATATTTTATGACCAGAAGGGGGCCCGTGAACGGCTTCTCGGGCACCCGAAAATGGAGGGCCTTGACCTTACCGGCGGTGTGACCTGTAAAGAGCCGTACTGGTTTTCAGGTGATGATAAAAAGGGCCCCGTTGTGGCGGTATTTGATTTCGGGGTAAAGATGAATATTCTCCGGCTCCTTGAGGGGGAGGGGTTTCGCGTACGGGTGTTCCCCGGGCATACCCCCCTGAAAGATGCCCTGAAGGAAGGGGTGCAGGGTGTCTTCATTTCCAACGGTCCCGGTGATCCCGACGCGGTCCCCCATGGAAGGGGCCTTGTGCATGATGTCATGAAAGAGGAAATCCCCTGCTTCGGAATCTGCCTCGGGCACCAGATTATCGGTCTCGGCCTGGGCGGCAGCACCTATAAGCTGAAATTCGGCCACAGGGGAGGCAACCAGCCGGTCAAGAACCTGCTCTCGGGAAATGTGGAAATTACCTCCCAGAACCACGGGTTCGCCGTGAATTACGATTCCCTGAAGGACCACAGGGATGTTGAAGTGACCCATATCAACCTCAATGACAATACCGTGGAGGGGCTGCGCCATAAAAAGCTGCCGCTTTTTTCCGTACAGTATCATCCTGAAGCAAGTCCCGGCCCCCATGATTCACGGTACCTGTTCCGGCAGTTCTATGAATCTGTTGCGGGGCGGCATTGATAGATGTAATGTGAGTACTATATATAACGTAAAATGAGAAATGGAGGATCGAACACAGTGCCGATAACAGATAATGCCGTGCAGATTGACTGGGAAACAATTGAAATTTCTTCAAAGGAATTGCCCGCGCTTTCGGAAAACGCGGGGATAGTCCTTGAAAAACGATATCTTTCTAAAGACGAAGAGGGAAACACCATCGAATCTCCGACGGAGATGTTCAGGCGTATCGCGAAGTTCATTGCGTCCGGTGATTTCGCCTACGGGAAAACCCCGGAAGAGGTGAATGCCGCCGCGACGGAGTTTTATGATGTGATGGCGCGGCTGGAATTTCTTCCGAATACTCCCACCCTTATGAATGCCGGGCGCCCCCTTGGGCAGCTTGCGGCGTGCTTTGTGCTCCCCGTGGAGGATTCCATGGAGGGGATTTTTGAAGCGGTCAAGAACATGGCCCTTATTCATAAAAGCGGAGGGGGCACAGGGTTCTCCTTTTCACGGCTGCGCCCGAAAAATGACATGGTGCGGTCTACCACGGGTGTTTCCAGCGGTCCCGTGTCGTTTATGAATATTTTTAACACCGCCACGGAAACAGTAAAGCAGGGCGGCACACGGCGCGGCGCCAATATGGCGATCCTTAATGTCAACCATCCTGACATTCTGGATTTCATTCAGGCGAAGAAGGAGAACAGCCAGCTCACGAACTTCAACTGTTCCGTGGCCCTTACCGATGACTTTATGAAAGCGGTAGAAGAGGGCCATGATTATGATCTGGTCAATCCGCGGTCGGGGAAGGTGGTCGCGCAGCAGAATGCAAGGGAACTGTTTGACCTGATTATCGACATGGCGTGGCGGAACGGCGAACCGGGGATTGTGTTTCTTGACAGGATAAACGACAAAAACCCCCTGAAAAAAGTGGGCCTCATTGAAAGCACCAACCCCTGCGGGGAGCAGCCCCTGCTGCCGAACGAGTCATGCAACCTGGGTTCCATTAATCTGGTGAAGGTGCTGGTGAAGAAAAGCGGCGGGTATGAAATTGATTTTGATGCCCTGAAGCGCATTACCAGGACTGCGGTGCATTTCCTTGATAATGTTATCGACCTGAATAAATATCCCCTCGAGGTTATCCGTGAAAATACCACGGCAAACCGGAAGATTGGCCTCGGCATTATGGGATTCGCGGACATGCTCATTATGATGGACGTACCCTATGACTCTGAAGAGGCCATTGAAATTGCCGAAAAGATAATGTCCGCGATCCAGTCTGAAGCGCGCACAATGTCACGGGAGCTTGCGGTGGAGCGGGGCCCGTTCCCGAATTTCCATCTCTCCGAGTTTGCCGATAACGGCGAGCCCCCCATCCGGAATGCGACAACCACCACCATCGCGCCTACGGGGACGATAAGCATTATTGCCGGTACGTCGAGCGGCATTGAACCGATTTTCGCCCTTGCCTATGTGCGGAATGTCATGGACAACAATGTTCTTGTGGAGACAAATCCCCTCTTTGAGGAAACCGCCCGCGCGAACGGGTTCTATTCCGATGATCTGATGCAGGAGATCGCGGAGACCGGTTCCGTGAAGCATATTGACTCGGTGCCGGAACAGTTCCGCCGCGCATTTGTGACCTCTCACGATGTGTCCCCTGAATGGCA
>DAOSYC010000100.1:0-12830 GCA_035380905.1 Spirochaetota bacterium
GGCATTTTTTTTCGTGCCCATCGGTGAAAGGTGCCGGAGGCGTATTTCGGAAACGACCTGCCGAAAGGGATTTTAAGGATTGTATCCATGAAGAATTTCACCAGGGGGAAGTTGATCACGAAATTTGTAAGAAAACTCATGAACGTGGCAAGCTTTCCCACAAGGTCGGTTCTGCTCATGAAGAAATCCCTCAGGCGGAATTTCTTTTTCAGGTGCCGGAACTTAGCCTCCTGAATAAGGTCAGCGATTTTTACCCCGGAAGGGCATGCGATCTCGCAGCGCTTGCAGTTTGAGCAGTATTTCAGGGATTCGTCAACCAGTTCCGGGTTCTTTATGCGGAGCCGTTCAGTGTCGGGACCGGACTGTTTGGGGCCGGGGAAAAGGTGCGTCGCTCTGGCGACGGGACAATATATGGTGCAGACCGTACATTTTATGCAGTGGTCGAAACTTATATTTTCAAGCTTGATCATCGGTTATGCCCTGCATCCTTCAATAATTTTCTTTGCCGCGTAGTATCCGGTTGAAATGGAAACGCCGCCTCCGCACCCCTCCCGGATGGGATTGTAGTGGGGAAGAATCGCGCCGGTGCAGAAAAGGTTCCCCACGGTGCCGCCTTCAGCATCAACGGGATTAAGGGTGTTGTTGGTCTCCACGCCGTATTCAAGGAAGGGGTGGCTTTCCTGCTGGAAAAAGGACTGGCTGTACCATTCCCGGCGGTCCTGTTCAGCGTGCACCTTCAGGTTGAAGACGGGCTCCCTGATTATATTGAATTCACTCACAAGCCCCCTGCTGAAGAAACTTCCGGAGGATAGAACAAAAAACTTTGACCGCAGCCGCGTGGAGCCGTGGTTCTCGGTGTGAATGTGGTCAAGTGACCCGTTTGTGATTTCTCCGCCGCTTACGGTGTCTCCCGCAATAAATTCCCCCCCAAGGGCCGCGAACCGGGACTTCAGCGCGTTATCAATCCGCATTCCCAGTATGGAGGGCGGAAGTGTCGGGATTTCGTAGATAAGCATTCCCGTAAGCTCCGAAAGGCGGTGATATATCCGTGTAAAGTTGTTAATGCCGATAAACGCGGGGAGCCCGACAAAGAGCGCACCCTCCGCGATGTTCACAATCTGGTCGGCGATTTTGGGCAGATATTTTTCTGAATCGAAAATACGTGCAATATCCATGGAGCGGAACTCGTGGGGGTTCTTTTCCGTACGCCGGAACATGGGAAGTTCAATTTCACCGGTGATTATATCAAACAGGCTGAAAAGGGAGTTCTTCCGCAGGTTTTCCGCCGCAAGTTCCGGATAAAAATCACGGAACCCCGAAAAGTTCAGTATCGCGATTTTGGACCGTGCTTTAAATCCTTCTTTTATCTTATCATTGAACACACTGCGTTGAGACAGATATGTGGGTTTCACTGTCCCCATTGTTGACACATGGAAATGGTTGTAGTCGTTATTGTGATACAGCTCAAGGCCCTCTTTTTCCACGGTGTCGGAGAAAAATGAAACAGCCTCCCTGATCGTGTCAATGCCGCATTTTGAATAGGGGTGAAGTTCATTGGGGATGATAAGCCGTTCAATATAGTCCAGGGGCTGGTATACGATCTTCCGGTCCGTGTGGTAGCCGTACAGGTCAATGGATCCGGAGGAGAAGTGGAGGGCGCTCATCCCCGACGATATAATGCCGCAACGAAGTCCTTCTGATACACATTTAATGCCGCAGGTGAGCCCGGATATCCCCCCGCCGATTATCAGGCAGTCGTAGTTCACTGTTTTCCTTCTCCTTTAGGTGGAATGTCCCCAAGACCGAAAAGGCCCTGGTAAATCCAGTAGGTAAATTCTGTTTCTCGCAGTGCGTCACCCCATAGTATGGGTTTTATCCCTTTCCACCGTTCCTCGAGGAAGTCTTTGAGCATTATATTTGAATCTGCCGCACCGGCGGCTTCAAATTCCACAAAGAGCCCCGCTGCGCGGTAGGAACAGAGTTCCCCCTGGCATGGGCCCATACCGATCCGTGTTCTCCGGCGAAGGTCCACAATGTCCTTGACATTCAGTTTTTTCAGGGCGTATTCAATTTCACCTGCGGTCACCATTTCGCATTCACATATCAGGCCGTAGTTCTTCCTGTCCTTCGTGAGGATGTTATGGACACGCTGGCCGTGACGGTACAGCGTGGAGCCGGTTACGGAACTTGAAATGCCGGTGAATTTTTTGATCTGCTTCATCGGCTGTATTTTCTTCTCCGATCCGGGAAGGGGGTGTTTATGGGTGGTGCACTTTTTCTTAACCTTTAATTTCTTCGCCACAAGGTTTGCGGTCATCTGCGCCATGAGGCGGTAGGTCATGAGTTTCCCCCCTGCGATGGTAATGAAGCCGCCGGTGCTGTCCCGCTCCTCGTGGTCCACAAGCACTATTCCCCGGCTGATGTCGCGTCCCTTGATGTCGCCGCTGATATCGACGAGGGGCCGTACGCCGCAGTATGCCCTGAGCACCCTGGTCTTTGATACATTGGGGATCAGCTTTTCCCCGTCTGCCAGGAGTACCTCTATCTCGTCATCATCCACGATGAGGCGTTCAATTTCATTGTATTCAATCTTCTTGGAGGTTGTCCCGATTATGGAGACGGTGTCACCGGGAACAATGATGTCCCCGTCGGAGGGGACACGGCACCGGTTCACCACAATATTGTTGATCCGGTAGTCAATGATCACCATTGAGCCCTTTGAGGGAAACATTTTCAGCTCCACCCCCGCGAGGGCGCAGATGTGTTGCCCCCATACTCCGGCGGCATTCACCACAATGTCACCCCGTACTTCAAATTCCATCCCCTTAACACGGTCATAACACCGCACGCCCTGTACCGCGTCGCCTTCTTTTATAAGTGATATCACATCACAGTGGGTGAAAACTTTGCCCCCCCGTTCCGTGGAATCAAGAATGTTTGCTGACGCGAGGCGGAACGGGTCAATGGTTCCGTCGGGGACCCGTATGGCAGAAAGAATATTCGGATTCAGGTTCGGTTCAAGGTCAAGGGCCTCTTTGGTGCTCAGTTCATGCGCGGGGATGCCCGCGAATTTACATGATTCAAGGAGTTTTCCGTGATAGCTGGGGTCATCTTCCGGAAGTGTTACAAAAAGCCCCCCGGTGTCTTCAACACAGTGGCGGGCGATTTTTTTGAGTATCATGTTTTCCGCGATACATTCTGTCGCTGATTCAAGGTCCTTTACGGCATACCGTGCCCCGGAATGCAGGAGGCCGTGGTTCCTGCCGGTTGTGCCTGAAGCAATGTCATTTTTTTCAATAAGGACACTGTCGATTCCCCGGAGCGTGAGGTCCCGGAGCGTACCTGTCCCCGTGGCACCGCCGCCTATGATTATGGCCTGCGTTTCAATGTAGTTCATGTGAGGATACTCCCTTAAGCGGACAGATTACCATTATATTTTTCTGAGTAGGATTCATTAATTCTAATTATAGAGCGAAATGTGTCAAATACAAAAAAAAGCTCTACTGAATTATCACACTGAAAGCAAAGAATACCTGTAATCTGAACGGTACGGGTATCCTGTAAGGCCATACCGGGTGGGGATAAGAATTTTTGAAAAAACAGTTGATTTTATTGGTCATACGGAGAAACACTATGTCTGAAAAAATAATTTGAATCAATATTGATTACTCAGGACGTTGTGAATGGACAAAAACAGAAAAATCCTTATATCGATCCTTGCGCTGCTGGTGCTTTCAGCGGTGCTGGCGGTTATTGACATCAGCATGCGGATGCGCGGGGCACAGCGTGAGCGCTTTACTCTTGCGGTACCCGGGGTTGGTCCCGGTGTGGGAATTGTGCGTATAAACGGCCCCATTGAAATGGCCGGTTCTGAAGGGGGTTTCGCCATCAGTTCCGGAGGGGCCGAGGCGGTTATTCAGCGCCTTACAGCCCTTGTGGCGGACAGCCGTATCAGGGCGGTTGTGGTGCGTATCAACTCTCCGGGAGGGACTGTTGCGGCGACCCAGGAGATATATCAGAAACTTATGCGGCTGCGGCGGAGAAATATTGTCCTCGTGGCGTCCCTCGGTGATATCGCCGCTTCGGGAGGGTATTATATCGCCTCGGCGTGTAACTATATCGTCACGAACCAGGGAACACTGACCGGTTCCATAGGGGTCATCGCGGTGTCTCCGAACCTCCAGGGGCTGTTTCAGAAACTCGGTATTAAAATGAACGTGATAAAAAGCGGCGCCTATAAGGATATACTCTCCTCGTATCGTGATCTTACCCCTGAAGAACGGGAGCTTATTCAGGTGCTCATTGATTCATCCTATAACCAGTTCCTGAAGGACGTGGCCCGGGGGCGGAATCTCGGTATTGACGATATACGCCCATACGCCGACGGGCGGGTAATGAGCGGGGACATGGCGGTGAAATACAAACTGGCCGATGAGATAGGCAGCTTTGAGCGTGCCGTGGAGAAGGCCAGGAAAAAAGCAAAACTTCCCGAGGACGCGCCGGTATATGACGAGCAGCGGAGTCCCCTTGATCAGTTTCTCATGACACTGGAGGGGGCGGTGCTGAACAGGTCAGGCCTGCAGAACAGGGTCATGCGTTACCGCGGAGGGTACATGATTGAGTACAGGTATCAGCCATGACAGCGGGATTTGTTGAAACCTTCCGCTCCCTGAAGTGGGCGGATTATTTATTTTATATATTGATCGAGCCGCGCCGTTTCGCGCGTATGATTATCCGCGAGGACGCGAGCCCCATGGCCGGGGGGATACTCATTGCCGCAGTGGTGACGGTATGTGACGTTATCGCGGCATCGTTGCCCGGTGTGGAGTCGCCGTTTTTTTATTACAAGCTGACATACGGTTCCATACTTTTTTTCCTTTTTCTAATTGTGAAAATAGTGGTCCTCGCGGGACTGGTTGACCTTATCTGTCAGTTTACCGGATACCAGGGTAAAATGAAAGAGTTCGTGATTATCATCAGTTACGCGCTCTTCCCCCAGGTGTTCCTGCTGCCGGTGGTGTCCATTTTTAAAGTGTTTCACTTTGCGGCGCCCTTTTTCTATGTCTTTTTTTCAATCGTGTTTTTCGTGTGGACGGCCCTGATCATAATCCAGGGAATTTCTGAACTTCACGGAATGGAATTTTTAAAGGCAGTGCTGGTGTTCGCGTTCCCGTACGCCTTTGTGGGGATTATTTCATTTCTCTGTTTTGTGCTTCTGGTAATCCTTTCCTTCGGGTATATGTCGTTCCTGTGACCCGGCGAATGCCGGGGAACGTTTCAGAGTTCTTCGGCAGGGGCATAAAACGAAAGTGAGCTGGTGCCGTAGTCCCGGGTCTCATGGAGGGTAAGGGTGCCGGCCTTCTCCGGCAGTATGTTTTTGGAATAATGCTGGATGATAATAATTGAGTCCTTCTCCAGAATGCCGCTCCCGGACATGAAATTCAGCAGGTCGGAGTAGTAGGGGACGGGACCCTTTTCCTTGATATAGGGAGCGTCAATAAATATATACCCCGGACGTATCCCCTTTTGATGAAGATATCTGATACACTGGCGGGCGCGGAAGTTCCGAACCAGCGTTTTTTCCTCCATGCCCCATTCCTGCACAAGAGATTTGATAAACATGAACCGCCTTTTGTCTGTTTCGTTCAGTATAACCGGTTCCGCGCCCCTGCTGAGGGCCTCAAGGCCTATCTGTCCGGAACACGCAAAGAGGTCCAGAAAGGGGCGGGCCCGCAGTTCCTCTCCCAGCCTGGAGAAAAGGGCCTCCTTGACCTTCTGAGGGGTAATATCGGCATTCCCGTATTTCCTGTTAAGGAAGGGAATGGTGCGTCCCCTGAGCCTTCCAGCGGTAATCCTCATTCAGACTGCCTGGAGGTGCTTTTATTCAGTTCTGCCAGCAGCGTTTCAAGGTCAAGGCCCCGGTTTACTGCAACAATTCCCACAGTGTCCTCTGCGGCGCCTTTACAGGATGGGCAGAAGAGGTCGTATTTCTTCACGACGGCGGCGGAATTTTTAGAGATTTTCAGAGCCTCAAGAATCGGTGTGTTCCGGGTGATTTTCATGGACAGGTCCCTTTCAATAAGATGTGTGTCGTTACATAGTATGAAAAAAAAATGCAGCGATAAATAAAGTTGTTGCAATTATATACATTAAATTCTAATTAGTTCAGGAAACAGTATATCCCGTATGTTGCTCCGGTCGGGGCAACGGTGATAATCTTTTCCCTATTGACCTTGATGTCTATCAATTTTTTTTGTTCTGGAGTTTTTTCATGGCTAAGTGTGATATTTGTGGCAAAGCAGTTCAGTTTGGACATAATGTGAGTCACTCAAATAAAAAGACCAACAAAATATGGCGGCCCAACGTGCGTCGCGTACGTGTCCTGGAAGAAGGCCGTAAAGTTCGGAAATATGTGTGTACCAGATGTATCCGTTCCGGTAATATCGTTAAGGCGGTGTAAGGAGTCCGGTGATTGTATCTTCTGAGCCGGACACTGTTCCGGCAGCAGCTACGATGTGTTCCGGAACAGTCAGCGGAAAGGCGGAAATGTGTCCGGTTGGATCGTTTCCGGTCAATTCCGGTCGCGGCAGTATGTAACGACGCTGATAAGGATCACCTTTCTTTGAACAAGAACCTTCCACAAAACCGAAAGGCCTTATATCTGGGAATATATGTGTTGTGTGTCTTCGCATCACTTCCCTTTATATGGCATATTGAGGTTTTCCTTCGTTCCCACACATTGCTTATGCGTACTGTGTATTCACTTGTCGCGGTATACCTGTGCGTGATGTATTGGATTATTATACGGTATGTGGGGCTTTCGATCCGCAATTTTATGGTCCTTACTGCGTTTATTGCCCTCTATGCGGTAATTATTGTAACATCCACCGGTTTTGATAAAAAGATGCACCTGATTGAGTATGGTTTGATGACATATCTGGTGTTTGACGCACTCCGGTTCAGGTTTAAAGCGTTATCGGTGTATATCCTGTCGCTTCTGCTTGTTATGCTCATTGGTGTGCTGGATGAAATACTGCAGTATTTTGCCCCGGGACGTTCCTTTGACCTTGGTGATCTTTCCTCGAATGTCACCGCAGCTGTGTTGATGCTGGCACTTGTGTCTATTGTGGAATGGCTCAGGGCCGGGCGGAGGACAGACGTTAATTCCCTTGATACATATTAAATGCCCGTCGCATATCCGGTATTGTTAGTGGTCCATATCCCCTGTAATAGTGTCCCCGATCTGGTTAAAACAGAGAATAAGAATTGAAAGAAGAATTGATGGCGGCAGAATTATCCACGGCGCGTCGAAGATGAATTTTGACCCTTCCTGTATCATCAGCCCCCATGACGGTACCGTTGAAATGGAACCGCCTCCCGCAAGTCCCAGAAATGAAAGAGTGGATTCCATCATGATACTTGTGGCAATTCCCGTTGTGGTGAGGGGAATGAGGAGCGGCATGAGAGACGGAAGAATGTGCCTGAAGGCAATACGGAAATGACCTGCACCCAGGGCCCGCGCAGAGGTAACAAAGTCCTTTCCATAGATGTCAAGCGCTTTTGTCGATACAAACCGCGCTACAGGGGCCCATGTTCCCACTGCTATGGCGATGATGATAGTCTGATATCCTTCACCCAGGACCATCGCAAGGGCCATTGCGAGGAGCAGTGACGGAATGGAAAGGAATACCTCCGTGACGCTGTTTACCGCGGCCCGAAGTGTTACAGGGCTCAGTGCCGCAAGAAGCCCCGCCAGAAGTCCCAGTATAATACTTGCGACCCTCGCAAATACTCCAATGACAATGGATATCCTTCCCCCGATAAGAGTGCGGCTGAGAATGTCCCTTCCAAGATAATCAGTGCCCAGCAGATGGTCTCCGCCGGGGGGGTGTGCCCCGGAGAAATGTATGGTGAATGGTGAAAACCCGCTCAGGGCTTCCGGTATAATGGAGGCAATGGCTATCAGAACTATGACAATGCTGTATACTGCAATCCTGTGGTTCTTTTTCATGGGATCATTTCTTCAGGTGAAGGATGTTTTTTCAAACAAAATAATGTCTTGTGTTATTTTTTCCGATATGAAAATATACCATAAAAGTGATACGACAATAACGCATGGGCGATGCGTATGATATGTGATGTGAAAAGATGAATAACAATACTGAAATTGAAATGCAGTTTTCTTCTGAAACCGGGGCAATAAATGATACAGAGAAAAAAAGCCCTGTACAGCGGGAACAGCTGAAACGTCTGGATGCAGACAGCGGGGAACGAAAGAAGATCCTGCCGTTCTGCCGCCTGGGACCCGGTGAAATATGGGAGGACCCTCTGCACGGTCACCGGGTAGGGGTCCTTGATGCCACTGTTCCTGCAGACGTACAAAAAATTATGGGAGACGAAAAGGCGTCTCTTGGACTCCATGATCCCCCCTATAATGTTGCAGTGGGTAACGCCAGTACAGTGAGCCTTTTTAAGGTCTCCCTGGAAGAGTATGTTACCTTTTCGCGAAAGTGGGTAGAGAACTGTAATGATGTTATGGATAACGATGCATCATTCTATGTGTGGATCGGATTTGATTATAAGGACAACTTTCAACCGCTTCCGGATTTCATTATCCTTATGCGTGAATTTCCGGGACTTGTTCCCCGCAACATCATCACCATGCGCAACCAGCGGGGATACGGCACCCAGAAAAACTGGATGTGGGTCCGCCAGGAACTGCTCTATTACACAAAAGGAAATCCGGTATTTAATATTGAGGCGGAGTACACCGATATTCCTAAAATACTGAAAGGCTATTATAAAGATGTGAATGGTACACGGATGGAAAATACTGAACGCAGCCGTTCAGAGTTTATCCGTGCAGGCAACGTGTGGGTTGACGTGCAGCAGGTATTCTACCGGATGGAGGAAAACGTTCCCGGCTGTTATGCCCAGAAACCCCTGAAGTCTATCGAGCGGATCATCAGCGCTGGAAGCAGTGAAGGCGACGTGGTTGTGGATTTCTTTGCCCATTCCGGTACCACCCTCATTGCCGGGGAGCGGCTGGGGCGGAAAGTTTTTCTGTTTGACATCGATCCGGTTTTTGCTGAACTTACCATTCGCAGGCTTGAACATTTCAGGGAAACGGGGAAAACCGGATGGCAGTGGCGGAACCCGTTTCCGGAACTGGATTCATGAAATGTGCCGGACCTGTCGCGGCCTGCAGTCGGACCTGAAGAGAAGATACGATGGCATATAAAAACCTGAATGAATTTATACGGGACCTTGAGAAAGCGGGGGACCTGAAGCGTATCACCGCCGAGGTGGACCCGTACCTTGAGATAACGGAAATCGCGGACCGGGTAAGCAAGGCTGAAGGGCCGGCGCTTCTTTTCGAGAACGTGAAGGGTTCGCGGTTCCCGCTCCTCATCAACGCCTTCGGCAGTTTCGGGCGCATGGAGAAGGTCCTTCACTGCGGCTCGCTGGACGATATCGCCCTGCGGATCGAATCACTGGTGAAAATGCAGCCGCCGAAGGGCCTTATAGACAAGGTGCGGATGCTCCTCACCCTGAAGGAGATTGCCGATATCATGCCGAAGAAGGTGAAGAGCGCCCCGTGCCAGGAGCAGGTGTTCACAGAGGGGGACATGCTCGATATGATCCCCATACTCACCTGCTGGCCCCATGACGGAGGCCCTTTTATCACCCTCCCCATTGTCGTGACAAAGGACCCGGAAACCGGCATTCCCAACGCAGGCATGTACCGCATGCATAAATATGACCGCACCACCACGGGGATGCACTGGCAGTATAACAAGGACGGCGCCCGCCATTACCGGAAGCACAAGGCCCTGGGTACACGCATGGAGGTAGCCGTTGCAATCGGCGGTATTCCGTCCGTGACATACGCGGCAACGGCGCCGCTCCCCCCGGACATTGATGAATTTCTCTTCGCCGGGTTCCTGGAGCAGAAACCAATTGAACTGGTGAAGGGAAAAACTGTGGACCTCTATGTCCCCGCAGAAAGCGACTTTGTCATTGAAGGCTATGTTGACCCCGGTGATGAGAAGATTGAAGGGCCCTTTGGAGACCATACGGGATTCTATTCCCCGGCAGACATCTATCCGGTGTTCCATGTCACCTGCATTACCTGCAGGCGTGACGCGGTGTATCCCGCCACAATCGTGGGGAAGCCCCCCATGGAGGACTGCTACATGGCAAAGGCGACGGAGCGGATATTCCTGCCTTTCATGAAAATGGTGGTGCCTGAAATCGCGGATGTTGACCTTCCCATGGAAGGGGTGTTTCACAATTGCGCACTTGTTTCAATTAATAAGGAGTATCCCGGACAGGCAAAGAAGGTAATTAATGCCCTCTGGGGGCTCGGGCAGATGGCTTCAACGAAATATATTGCTGTCTTTGACAGCGATATAGACCTCCGGGACTACAGCACTGTGGTGTGGAAGCTCCTGAACAACGTGGACCCGAAACGGGACATACTGATTTCCGAGGGCCCCCTGGACGCACTGGACCATTCGGCGCCGTATCAGGACTTCGGCGGGAAGATGGGTATTGATGCGACACGGAAGACCAGAGAAGAGGGCATGGGGCGGCCCTGGCCTGAAGAAATAAAAATGTCGGACGAAATAAAAAATCTTGTGGATAGCCGATGGAAGGATTATGGAATTTAAAAAAACTGCAACCCTTTTAATGGTGGAGCAGACGCTGTTCGCGCTCCCCTTTGCCTACCTTGGATTGCTCTTTGCCGGGGGAGGAACAATTGTTCAATGGATATGGGTAACCGTGGCCATGATTGCGGCACGCACCGCCGGGATGTCGTTCAACCGCGTTATTGACGCGTCAATTGACGCGAAGAACCCCCGGACACGGGACAGGGCGGTCCCTGCCGGTGAAGTGAGCAGGCATGAAGTGTGGGTCCTCGGGGCCGTATCATGCTGTATCCTTGTCGCTGCGTCGTATATGCTCAATGAACTCTGCTTCTACTTTTCATTCGTCGCCATTGTACTGCTCTTTACCTATTCATATTTTAAACGCTTTACCGCCGCGTCGCATCTGTATCTGGGTCTTGTGGAAGCAGGCGCCCCCATTGGCGGATACCTGGCGGTGACGGGCAGTTTCTATTCCATGGGAAGCCTTGACCCGGTGCCTTTCCTCCTGGGGTTTGCCATCATGTGCTGGATCGGGGGACTTGATATTATTTATTCATTCCTTGATGAGGAGTTTGACGCGAGGGAGGGTCTTTTTTCAATTCCCTCAAAGTACGGAAGGGAAAAGGCGCGGATCATATCGACGGTTCTTTATGTGATTGCATTCGGAATGCTTGTATGGGCCGGCATCATTACCCGCAGGGGAATTGCCTACTGGGCGGCGCTTATGTGTGTCGGGGTTATTTTCTTCCATCAGCAGCGTCTCGGCAGGCGGGAGGATATTGAAACAGCGGTGAAGGAACTGTTTCAGATGAACACCTTCGTATCTCCTGTCCTCTTTGCGGGGATGTTCATTGACGTGTTTTTCAGGATTATATGAGGCCATGTATATTACGGGGATAACAGGCGCCAGCGGGTCGATCATTGGGGTGCGTCTTGTGGAGGAGCTCCTGAAGGCGGGGAAAGAGGTGACGGCAATCGTGACCGATACCGCCTGGAAGGTCATCTCCCATGAAGTGTTCCGCGGCAGGCACTGTCCGGCCTCGATCGCCGAAGTCATTGCGCGGCGCGGCGCCGAAGTTCCCACAGAGCTTCTCCGGGAGGAACACAATGGTAACTTCTTCTCTCCCGCAGCAAGCGGATCCAATCATTTCGACGCGGTAATTATCGCCCCATGCTCCATGAAGACGCTTTCCGCAGTTGCTTCCGGATTCGCGGACACCCTTATGACCAGGGTTGTCGATATCGCCCTCAAGGAAAACCGCCAGGCAATTCTTGTTCCCAGGGAAACTCCCCTGAACCGGATTCATCTCGAAAATATGCTCCGCGCAAAAGACGCAGGGGCTGATATTGTACCCCCCGTGCCTGCATTCTACACCAACCCGGAAACTGTGGACGATATAATTGACTGTATTGTGGGAAAGGTACTGTCACTCATGAAGATTGATCATTCCCTGTACCGGAAATGGGCCGGCAATGATTGAGAATATCCGCAACAGTGACTTGAAGCGCATCGCGGAAAAGGTACTGGGGGGAGAGCCCGTCACCACAGAGGACGCGGCAGTGATGCTCGGAACCAGTGATATCATTGAACTCGGGATGATCGCTGATTACCAGCGCAGGGCAATTAACGGCGACCGTGCGTATTACGGCGTCAATATGAACCTGAACTACACCAATATCTGTGAGCTGCGCTGTCCCCTCTGCGCGTTCTCGAAGGACGAGGGTGATGAAGGCGCCTATATTCTCAGCCTTGACGAGATTGAAGCGAAAGTGCGGGATGCTGTTTCCTTCGGCATTGACGAGGTGCACATTGTGGGGGGGCTCCATCCTGAACTGAAAATTGATTATTTCACGGAGATGCTCAGGCGCATTAAGGGTGTGAAAAAAGACCTGTTCATCGTGGCCTTTACCGCGACGGAGTATGACTACTTCGCCCGTATCAATAACATGCCCATAGAGGATGTGTTCCGGTCTTTTATTGACGCGGGGCTCGGTGCGCTTCCCGGGGGGGGCGCGGAAATCTTTGCCCCCGATGTGCGGAACACCATTGCCCCGAAGAAGGTGACCGGGGCACGGTGGCTCGCGGTGATGCGCACGGCCCACGCCATGGGACTGAAGACCAACGCCACAATGCTCTATAACCATATTGAGAGCAGTGACGATATCGTCGACCACATG
>DAOSYC010000101.1:0-5850 GCA_035380905.1 Spirochaetota bacterium
GCAGGGCAGAACCTCGCGCATATACCGCAGCCGATGCAGTAGCTTTCCTCCCGCACCGCAACGCCGTCATTCCCAATTGTAATGGCGTCAACCGGGCACCGCTCAACGCAGATGCCGCATCCCGTACACTCGTCGCGGTCTATCACTGAAAGGTACATTGTGGAGTTCACCATCGGAGAGGCGCCGTTGCGCCAGAGCGTAAAGGTGTCGCAGCAGTCCTTGCAGCAGTTGCAGATGCTGTTCTCCTCTTTCTCAATGTTCGATCCGTTATGAAATGCCTTGTGTATCAGTCCCGCTTCCTCAACCTGCTGCATGATTTTCATTGCCTCGTCCTTTGTCACGGGACGCGCGAATCCCTGGTTGATAGTGTGGCGGGCGGATTTGCCGAAGGTAAAGCAGACCTCGGAGGGTGCGTTAATTTCGCAGGTGTGGCCGAGAACTTTTGTGTAGTTCCTGCAGAAACAGTGCCCCACGGCAATGTCATCATATTTATTAATGATCTCCTCCACCGTTTTTGACGGTACGATATATTCCTCCGCATGGACCTTTTCGTTCACAATGATATTGATTTTCTTCCCGCTTTCGCTGGTAAACACCGGTACCGTACGGTCAACCGCGGGCTGCTGCTCGAAGAACGGCAGCAGGTTGTCATAATTCCCCTGGATGAAGTCCCGCAGTTCCCCGAGGAGTGTGTGGTAGAGCTTCGCGATCTTTTCGTAGTCCTTTATCTTCTCTCCGCCGGGGAGTTCCTTCATGAAGGTGTACTCGAAGGTGCCCACTATTATGAGGGGCAGCAGACGGTACACCATGGTGCCTTTTGTGTTCGGCTGGTTGAAGATAATGCCTTTCTTCGCGAGGGCATCCGTTTTTTCGACAATTTCTTTTTCGGTCATGCCGGAGGTTTCCCGGATCTCTTCCGCGGAAAGCGTTGTTTTCCCGCTGAAGTTCTTTACAATGAATTCAGCGTCATCTTCATCAATGTAGAACTTCACAATATCTATCAGGGTTTTTGTCACCGCAAAGGGGACCATTCCCGCCCTCGCGATCAGCTCAGCGGCCTTGCGGTATTTCTCTTCTGTGTCGGCAGCTATAGTCATACTTACCCTCCGTGACTATTTTCTGTATTGTACCAGCAGTCTGGAATATGTAAAAATACAGGTACAGGGTTATGGTTATTGGTCAACAACAATATTTTTTTGACAGGCAGATTTATGCTGATCGGCTGACGTGATACCATACATAGACGACGGGAAATTCAGCATCCGGAAAACTATTTTCAGGAATAAAATACTCTTTACTTTTTTATAACATCCGGTATCCTCCTGATTACTATTGGAAGTGAACCATGCAAAGGTATACTCCACATCGAACCATGTTTGTGCTCGCAGCATTTCTGCTGATTGCCGGGATATATGTGCCGGAACAGGGAGGGGCGCAATCTCAGTGCACATCGGAATCCCCGGTCAGGTCATGTGTGCTTGATATTGCCAGGCGCTGTCTCGGTGTGCGGTATCGTCTGGGGGGGCATACGCCGCGGGGGTTTGACTGCTCGGGATTTGTGTATTATGTATTTCGAAAAAGCGGAATCGCAGTTCCCCGGACTGCGACTGAGCAGTATAAGACCGGCAGAAAGATCAGGCGTGAGCGGCTGAAGCCAGGGGACCTGGTGTTTTTCTCCCGACGGATTTCCAGGCCCGCTGTGCAGCATGTGGGAATTTATACCGGAAATGACCGTTTCATACACGCGCCCAGTTTCGGCCTCAGGGTATCCTCCGCGTCCATGAAGGACAGGTACTGGAGGGCCCGCTATATCGGCGCGGTAACATTCTGTGCAGCAGGTGAAGAAACTCCGGGAGAGTCACAGGCATCTGTTCCGGTTTCGAAGTGACAATATGCTGTTTAAAAACAGGTTTTCCTCTTCAGGAGAATATTCTCACCTCACCTCAATCACTTATCAGAATTGTTCCATCCTTCAGATTGCCATGCAGCTCAACCGGCGTTTTTAAAGAAACATTACATCATCCACCATGGGACTGTCGGTATATCGGATTGTGATCCAATAATGGATTCTCCGTTGTATAACACAAATCCCTTTTTTACATTGTTTCCCTTCAGATTGTGCCAGTATCGTAACGTGTCCTTAAAGTCGGAATTATATGTCCTGGATGATTTTATTTCAATTGGTAAAAGGGTTTTTCCGAAATCGACAAGAAGATCAATTTCGTTACCGGATTTATCTCTCCAGTAGTGTAGAGGAGGGATAGTTCCCGTATGACGAAGCCTTTTGTAGAACTCACTGATGATAAATGTTTCAAAAATATTTCCATACAGGGGATGATTGTAAAGCTCTGAGGCATTTCTGATTGATAAAAGAAAACAGAGAAGCCCCGTGTCGCAAAAATAAATTTTTGGTGTTTTTAAAATTCGTTTGTTAAAGTTTTGATGGTGCGGTTGAAGAAAAAAGATTATACCGCTTGTTTCAAGAAGCGAAAGCCACTTTTTGACTGTAGGCTGTGATATTCCCGTTGTATTGGAAATGGAGGCATAATTGGTTACCTGCCCGGAATGAGAGGCGGCTATCTTAATGAAGTTTTCGAAGAGCCTGAGGTTCTCAATATTTACAAGGGACCGGATGTCTCTTTCTATATACGTCATAACGTAGTTTTCAATCCATTTCTCCGGGGTCAGATTTTTATCGTGGATTCTTGGATACATTCCAGTGAACAACATGTGAACTACATCAATATTTTCACCGCCGGGGATATGGTTTTTTTTGACCGAAAATATTGTATTAATGTTTTTGTCCATCTGTCCTTCAAGCAGCTCGTTAACGGTAAAAGGATAAAGATGAAAGGTTATTATTCTGCCTGCAAGGGTTTGTGAGACATTATCCATAAGCAAAAACTGTTGAGAGCCTGTAAGAATATACTGGCCCGGATGATCATTGGAATCAATACGTTCCTGGAGATAGGAAAAAAGTTCAGGTACACGTTGTATCTCATCCAGAATCAGGTAATTTCCATAATCATCAAGAAAACCTCTCGGGTCTTCACGGGCATGTGATCGTATGTCCAGGTTTTCGAGCGAGATATAGGTGTGACGGGGAAAAAGATACCGGACAAGAGTCGTTTTACCGCTCTGACGGGGGCCTACTACTGCGAGGGCTGGATATTCCTTTGAATATTTTTTTATGGCTGTTTCGATATTTCTTTTCTTCATATGGACAAATATAAAATAAGATTTTACATTTGTCCATGATTAATTAAAAAAAACGAAATACGTTAAAAGAATTAGATTAATCAAATATAATCCTGTATGCCTTTCAATCACTGATCAGAATTGTTCCATCCTTCTGTATCTTCATATAAAGCTTTTTAACCGTCCCCCCGTAATCCCCGCCGGATTTTCCTGTGGCCCGGTTGTAACGGCTCATGATGGTGTTCACATACTGTACTGTTGACCGGATCGGCGGGACCGCCATATTCCGGCGAACCCGGCTGAGGCCCGCGTGATATGCCGCAAGGGCGAGGGGGGTGTCGTTTCCAAAGTACCGCATCAGGAACGCGAAGTGCTTTGTTCCGGCGGAGAGGTTTTCCTCCGGGTCAAAGGGGTCGGACACGTTGTAATGTTCGGCAATTACCTGCATTATCTGCATAAGCCCCATTGCCCCTGCCACTGAAACAGCGTTGGGATTGAAGTCGGATTCAGCTTTCACTATGCATTTTACAAGGACCGGGTCAACGCCTTCACGTCCCGCGATGTCCCCTATAAGGCGGTCGTACTTGTTTGAGAGCTCCGGATTTCCATGCTTCACTGCAGATCCGCGGCGGGGGGAGTCATATCTGTTCGTGTATTCAACTGTTCCGTCATTGTGCACCCGCCGGTGAATGCGGCTGTGGAGGGGTACACAAAACGCAATAATCAAAACGATCGTGAGGGATATGCGCAATGACGGTATCATCATAATATGATATGGAACAATGCCGTGTCAGGCAAGTTCTTTTTTAAGGCGGTCGATAATCGTCTTCGTATAGCCTTCCGGGTCCTGCATTTCATGTTCGGGGAAGCGGAACCCGATCGCCCCTTCATGGCCGCCGCCGTTTTCTATCGCAAAGAAATCAATGACTCTGCGCAGATCAAAATCCTTGAAGTCCTGGCTCCGTCGCATGCGGAACTGCACCAGTCCCGAGGTCCCCTTCTCGTCAGGAAATACGATAAGGCCGATGCGTTTCGTGGTTTCAGCAAAATCATTGGCGATTGATTTTGTCACCGTGGTGACGATGTCTTTGTCGAATTCACTGAAAAGGTATCCCATGTCCTCTTCGGAAAGAATTGCATATGCTACGGGGCCGGAGGTTGTTTTTTTATCTGAAATATACCGGTAGCACTGTTCCTCTTTCTCGGAAAGTCTCTGGAGTTCACGGTAAATGTCCTCACTGCTGGTGAGGTTGGATTCCCGCACGGTAGTTGTCATGAGAATATCGTCATAGATGGCGGTAAAAATATCATAGTACTTCTTTTCACGCCGTGACTTGATATATTTGCCCATATTCGTGTCGCCGATAATCCCCGTAAGCACCGCAAGGACAAAATTCCTTGAAAACGGATCCGATATCATGAACCTGCTGAGAAGGCCCTTTTTCTTTCTCAGCTTCAGGGCAATAAAGCCTATGAGTTCACTCGCGGAGGATGCTTCAGTGACGAGGCAGTATCCATCGTCACCGATGTAGTTACTGTCTGCACCGAGGTGATGGTCCACCTCGATTGTTACCACGGAATCGCTCTTCATCATGGAATCGATTTTTCTGCAGGAATCGAGCATCGCGCGTTTAGGGGTGTCGCACACAATTATTGTGTCAATATTATTTGGTACCTGGCGGTCCCTGTTTAGTATTTTGATAGAGTTATGGCTGCAGATGTTTATCAGGTAATGAATGTTTTTCGGAATATCGCCCGGAATAAAGAGACGGGGGTTTTTATCGAACCGTGTAAGGAGGATCGCGACAGCCACCATTGAAGAGATGCAGTCTTCATCAGGATTTGTATGTCCGCAGATGAGGTACTCGTTTCTTTCTGCAAGTGCGGCAATAATGTTATCAATTATTATGTTTTTTTCACGAATACTCTCAATCCTTTGTTTTGTCATATTCCGGTCCCTTTACCCTATGTGGTTTCTGTGCTTTTTCTGAAAGATCGTCTGGAAATGTATCTTTTCAGCAGAATAAACAGAATAGCGGTAAGAAATAGTCCGAACAATACAATCTTATAACGGTCAAGATACGGCAGTATATCACGGTAATGTTCCCCGAAACGGTATCCGAGATAAAAAAGGAGGCTTGAAGTAATGCTGAGAGGAATAATGTCCGCAACCATGAAACGCGGAAAGCGCATTTTGCTGAATCCGGCACTGATAAAAATAATGTTCCGGACGCCAAAGGGAATAAAACGCCCGAAGAGAACTGTTTTCGCGCCGTATTTCATGAAATAAAACTCCATTTTATGAAGTTTTTCCTCAGGCAGTAATTTTTTGAAGAATGGAGTGGTAAACAGTTTCCTCCCTGCGAAACGCCCCAGTGCATACGCGATAAAATCGCTGGTATAGGCACCCATAATACAGCCTGCGTAGGCGAAATACAGGTTGTCCGGGGCGTATGTTACTGATATTGCCGCGGAAAGAATAAAAACAAGGTCTTCCGAAATAGGGAAATTCAGTCCGGAAAGAATCAACAGCCCGAACGCGATAAAATGAATCTGCGGTGCGAGGGTCGTGAGTATATTAGATAATAAATCCATACAGGTGTTCTCTCTTTCAATGGAACGGAGTATATGCGCCGCCGACCTCGCGTTATG
>DAOSYC010000101.1:5950-8500 GCA_035380905.1 Spirochaetota bacterium
ATGCTGTAAAAACTCCAACAGAATAAACTGTGAGTTACAGCTTTCAAGAAAAAAATGAGTTTTCAGAAATAAAAGTTGCATGGTAGCGGCGCAGCTGCGTTAAATGAATACTGCATTCATGCGGGTTTGTGCTTGACGTCCTCAGAATATAATTATTGTATATCTGGCAGTCAGGCTGTTTCGGCTTGCTCCGGATCCTGCAAAATTGAACAAGACAATATGACTATGGAATATAAAAGCTTTATAAAAAACATAATAAAAAAACCAATTACTATTGCTGCCGCCATTGTGCTGTGTGTTGTTATCGTAACAACTGCGGGAATAAAAATTTATTTCATCAGTTCCTTCCCGGAGCGGAAACTTAAACATTTCATTACTGAATTTGTAATGGATAATTTCAGGAAGGCTATAAAATTTGACGATGTGACCGTGTCACTGGGCGGCAATATTATCCTTACAAATTTTCATGTCTCCACAAGCAGTGATTTCAATGACAATATAAGCCTTGTGAAAAGCAGGCGGGTGGTAGTCCGCCTTGATTTCATTAAAGCTTTTTTTTCCGGGGAAATATGTATCAAGGGTATTTATTTCCGCAATCCTGAAATAACACTGTATAAAAAATACGGGCGTTCCTATCTGGAAACCTTTAATGATCTCTTCAGTCTTACGAGGTCATTCCAGAAAATACAGCACGTTGACGGCGGTAATTTCCAGATCCGTGCGGATAATGCGGTGCTTCTTTACCGGGAGGTATTCAGGGACAGTATCCTTGAGGCCGGGTGCCGGAATATTGATGCTGCAGTTATAATACGGGGCGGTACGCTTAACTACAGCCTGAAAGGGGTTGTACATAAATATAAAAGTCATGTCCTGGATGATGGGGAATTGTTCCTTGAGGGGACAATGCTCTTTAAACAGCCGAATATTCTGGTTTCATCTGACAATACTATCAGGCTTGTCGATATAGACCTTTCATATTTTAATCTCCCTCTCGGGGAATATTATAAAGTCCCTCTGGCAATGCAGGGGGGGGTGACTGCAGAGGTGTCTCTGAAGACCCTTGGCAGTAACGCAAGCGTAGAGAGTAAGATTGAGGTGAACAATCTCAACCTGCGTTACCTGAAGACGGTTGGCAGCTATAATGTTACAGCAAATGAAAATTTCAATGCGGATATCGTGTGTGATATCCTGGGGGGCGGCGAGAAGCTTGTGCTTCGCCGGTGTGTACTGTATGATGAAAATGCCCGGATAACCGCGAAAGGGGTATACCGTGCGACAAACCTGGAGGAATATTTTGACCTGCAGTTTGCAACAGGCAAGGTGAACCTCGAAAACCTTTCAGGAAGTATAACTCCATTTAAAGACGCAAGCTACAAGGGTACAATGAATGCCCGGGGTCGAATATGGTTTGACGTGAAAAATGGAATCGCCAGGGACGTATCATGCGACTTTAATATCAAAGACTTTGGAATACAAACCTCCCGGAAAGATGCCGGTCAGGATTATATCGAACACCTTGACCTTATGATCTCCGCGAAACGTAATACCGTTAACGCGAAATTATTTATGAAGAAGGATGCCACCGATGTCGCACTTACTGCTAAAAGCCGGGTGCACCAGTGGTTTCCGCTGATCTCTGAAAGTACTGTCCGGGCACACTCAAAAACTGTTGATCTCCACAATATCTACTATCCCCTCCGGTATTGTGTTGAGTACTTTTACAGAGGCGCGTTTAATGATAAGCAGATAGGCTACATGCATGTTGTATTCAGGGATGAGCCTGTCGGGAAACTTATGAACAGCAATAATATTACCTGTGAATACAGGGCCGATAAACTTCTTGCAGGGGGGAAAGCGGAATTTCCGGGGTTTTCATTCAAGGCAGGGCTCAATGATGGACGAATGTTCCTGAATAACATGTCTCTTTCCGGGTATGAAGGTGAGTATTCGTTTGGTATAGACGCGCGTTTTGATTCATATATACCGAACATCCAGCTGGGCGGCGGCGTTAAAAACCTTAACCTGGGTGCTTTATGCAGAGACCTGGGTGTAAAAGGTACATGCGAGGGGAGGTTTACTGCGGAGGTGGACTATTCCATCAATGCTTTCAGGCTTGCCCACATGCTTCAGAATACACTTCTTAACGTAAATGTTGAAGTGACCTCCGGTCTTGTAAAGGGGACGGTACTGCAGAAACGTCTCGGGGAATTCCTGAAAAAACTTGGTGTTAAAAATCCTGATGTTGATACGGTCGTTTTCCCGAAAGCTGAATTTGTATTTAAACAGCGGGCTGACAATTTCACCATCCACCGCCTCGCGGTGTACGGTGATGCGGTGCAGCTGAACGGGGACGGTGAGTATGATTTTAGTACCGGCCTGGATATTCCCTTCTGGATGAATGTAAAGGCAAAGAAAGATGACGGCACCTCTGTTGCAGAAAAAGCCCCCTGTGAGATCGGGGGCACATTCCTGAAACCATTTTTGACAAAGTACAGCAGCGAGACCGGCAGCAACGGCAGGCACGGTCCCGTGCTGCCGCTATTTGATATC
>DAOSYC010000101.1:8600-12653 GCA_035380905.1 Spirochaetota bacterium
CAGAAAAAGCCCCCTGTGAGATCGGGGGCACATTCCTGAAACCATTTTTGACAAAATACAGCAGCGGGACCGGCAATAACAGCAGGCACGGTCCCGTGTTGCCGCTATTTGATATCGACTAATTCATAGATTTTAACCGGCAGTTCCTTCCCTTTGACACGTATCAGGTCAAGCTCACGGGAATAGATATCACCTTTTACGTGTTCGTACGTAAACTCGCTGATTATTATATGGGTCTTATATACTTTGTTCGTTCCTTCCAGACGGGCCCCCAGGTTGACATTGTCGCCCATGAGGGTATAGTCCATACGGGATGTTGATCCCATGTTTCCCACAACCATTTCACCGGTGTTGAGGCCTATACCGATATCAAGTTTCGGTTTCCCCTGGCTGGCCCACTTCTCGTTAAGCTGGTTCAGCACCTCCATCATCTCCACTGCGGCTTTGCTGGCACGAAGTGCATGGTCCTCCTGGGGAATAGGTGCTCCCCAGAACGCCATAATTTCATCACCCACATATTTATCCAGGGTACCGTCATACTTAAACACGATATCGGTCATTGCCTGAAGGTATTCATTCAGGTGTACAACGAGGGCTTCCGGCGTCAGGGCTTCGGATATCGTGGTAAATCCCCGGATATCCGAGAAAAGGACTGTGAGTATCATCTTGTCCCCTCCCAGCTTCAGGTTGTCCGGGTTCTGGAGAAGGTCATCAACAACAGTTTTCGATACAAACTTTGAGAAGGTCTGGCGTATGAATTTCTTTTCCTTCTGTTCCGTGAGCACCCTGAATACCGTAATGAAGGTAAAGGTTGCCCCAATCTGAATTGTCGGTGTCGCGAAAATGCAGATCAGGTTGATAGTATCGAAAAGGATGATAGCTCCTATCATATATCCCAGGGCCGTTCCGACGGTGAATATTGTTGACGTGATCATGGAAGTCCTTGCCAGAACGATGCCAAAGATCAGGGCGATAATCAGCAGAATGAAAATGTTCTGCGCTGAAGAGAGCCGGATAATAAAGTCCTGGTTAAGGATTGTATTAACCGCATTGGCATGGTGCTCCACCCCGAAGGTCTCTCCGAAGGGTGATTTGTGTACGTCGGAAGATATACCGGTAACAGCGTATGCCGCGATAAATACAATTTTGTCCCTGAAATTTCCGCGCCCTTCCGGGGGCCTGTTGAAATAGAAATAGCTTTTGACGTCAAAGCTGCCGGGGCCTCCGACAAAGTTGATGTCCATAAAACCTTCCCGGTCGATGGGGATGGATATTTCCCGCTCCGGATTCGGTTTTTTCATTTTTGCGGGAGGAAGGTTTTTCAGCAGGATATGGTCTCCCATATGTATTTCCACATCTTTCTTTTGAATTCCGTAGAAGTTCATAACAAGAAGAAGGTCAATTGAGGGATAATAATTCCATGTGTCCCCGTGTTTATACTTTACCACAAGGGGTAATTTCCTGTTGACCTTGTCGGCATCGGCGCGGACGTTTGCATATCCTATACCCTTCGCGGCGTCAGCAAGAAGCGGTGTCGGCGGTACCGCATCGCTCACCCAGGGGCACCGGGGATCACCTGATGTCGGGCATGGTTCAACGGGGATTTCATTTTTGGGAACGGGGTATGCGAAACGCTTCGCGATTTCCATGCGCTGATCAACATCCGGGAATGTTTTGAATGATTCTTCTGTAAAGAACGGGTAGTCAAGAAAAACGCAGTTTGCTTTTCTGATCGTTCGTGCAAACTCCTTTTCCTGTGCCCTGAACCAGTGGAAAAAAATCGGATTATAGGCCTGTTTCATCTGGTTATATGAGTAGTTGTCAAAATTATCCAACCGTAACGGCGGGAGGGTCCTGTTTTGACCGCCGCGGGCCTTATCGTTCAAATTGTCAATGAACATGATGTCAAAAAATATGGAACTGGGGTTGTCTGCTGCTATATATTCTGTGATTGTCTTATGCATGTCCCAGGGGAACGGCCACCGCATATCCTCCTCCTGGAGGAAGGTCTTGATTGTGTCTTCATCAATGGCGACCAGCACAATATCGTCCCGGGCGTTCGGGTTCTTTCTGCTGATCGTAATCCTGTCCCCAAGCCTTCTTGTTTCCTGAAACGGGGAACGCATATAAAACCTGAAGTCTATTGAACCCATTTCCATACCGTCAAGTATAGTTGTATAGCGGTACAGCCCGGTGCAAAGCGCGAAAATTACAAGGGAAATGAGCAGTATAAAAAGATGGTTCCTGTTAAATTCAAATAATTTCATGATATGACCCTCAGTGCGATATAGTTATTGTATAAACCGAAAAATAATGATTGTAATAAAAAAGTACTGGATTCAATCATCTATGCAGTAAGAATTATATTTCCGGGATACGAAAAAATGAGAATATCCCCGACAGTTTCGGAATTCTACAACGTGCGGGTTTAATTTTCAAGTTTTTTATTAAGTGGTTGACAAATTTCTTCCATGTGATGTAGCAAAATATCCTCATGCATGAATCATTCCGGTACAATCCGCGATTCTTTAATGAAATTATATTAATACTTTTTCATGCGGTGATAAATTATTTTTATTATCAGGGAGCAGACCATTGACTATTAAAGCACAACTCACAGAGCTGATTACAGGAGCAATTGCCGGGGCTGCCGGCGAAGGGGCCTTTGACATACAGGAAGCTCCGCAGATAAAAATCGAGTACCCGAAAGAGGACAGGTTCGGGGATTATTCCACTCCCTTTGCCCTCGAATCAGCAAGGATTTTCCGGCGTTCCCCTCTTGATATTGCCGCAATGCTGAAACCATATATAGAAACCTCCCCCCTTGTACAGAAAGTCGAGATTGTGAAACCAGGTTTTATCAACATGTTTCTTTCTCTTGATTATCTATACGGTATCCTTAACGATGTATTGAGCGAGAAGGACCTCTACGGGAGAAGCAGTGAAGGGAAACCGCGGAAGGTGAATATCGAATTTGTGTCCGCAAACCCCACAGGTCCCCTGAATATCGTGTCGGCCCGTGCCGCGGCGGTGGGGGACACGATCGCGAACCTCCTGGAAGCCAGCGGGCATAGTGTAGAGCGGGAATTCTATGTTAACGATTACGGGAACCAGGTGTTCCTTCTGGGGAAATCGGTGCTTGCCCGGTACAGGGAATTAGAGGGAACCGATACAGCGTTTCCTGATGACGGGTATCACGGGGAATATATCCGGGATATCGCTGCTGAAATACGTGACCGGTTCCGGGACCAGGTGGCGGCAATTACTGATGAAGACGCTCTCATTACATTCATGGCGGAAAAGGCCATCGCGCATAATGTTGAGGGGCAGAAAAAAGACCTTGAAAAGTTTAATGTTCGTTTTGCGCGGTGGTTCAGGGAGAAGACCCTTCATGAGGGCGGGGATGTTCCGAAGGCCCTTGAGTTCCTTGAAGGCAAGGGGCATGTCTATGAGGAGGACGGGAAAAAAGTGTTCCGTTCAACAGACTACGGGGATGATAAAGACCGCGTCGTGCTCCGGGATGACGGCAGGCCTACCTATTTTCTTGCTGATATCGCGTACCATAAAAATAAAATGGACCGCGGGTATGACGAGATTATTGATATATGGGGTCCTGACCACCACGGATATATCGCAAGGCTTTCAGGCGCCATGAAGTCAATGGGATTTGAGGGGTTCCGGATACTCATAGCCCAGCAGGTAAACCTTATTATGGACGGCGAGCTGGTGAAGATGTCCAAGCGTCTGGGTAATTTTTCAACGATGAGCGAGCTCCTTGATGATATCGGAACTGACGTGGCGCGGTACTTTTTTATAATGCGCTCCCTTGACAGCCACCTTGATTTTGATATCGCCCTGGCAAAACGGCAAAGTTCCGAGAACCCGGTATTCTATCTCCAGTATGCCCACGCCAGGATATGCTCGATTTTCAGGGAGGCGGAATCACGCGGGATACCATATAGTCCGGATAACGCCTCAATATCATATCTCGATAATCCTGAAGCAATACAGTTGCTTAAACTAATGGCAAAGTTCCCTGAAGAAATACAGGAT
>DAOSYC010000102.1:0-3836 GCA_035380905.1 Spirochaetota bacterium
AGTTCTCGAAAGGCGGGAAACGCATTCTCGCCATCGCGTCAACGTATACCGACAAGGAAGGGAATCTGCGTTCAAAAATACTGCCCACATTACCGGAGGGGAGCATTGTAACAACCTCACGCAATGAGCAGGAGTACATCTGCACCGAATACGGTGTGGTTAATATCAATTTCGACTGTATCCGCGACAGGGTAAAGAAACTGATTTCCATTGCGCATCCTCAGTTCAGGGACGAGCTCACCTTTGAAGCAAAAAAAGCAGGGTGGATATAAACGCATCAAGGCCCGGCATTTTGCCGGGCCTTGTATTTTTATCTTTTAAAAATACCTTTAAAACCATTTACAACCCGAAATTTCCGTTCTCGTTGATTTCAAGTTTCAGCGGCTCGCTCTTGATGCTCGCGGGAAGCTGCAGGAATGTCTCCCCTTTCAGATTGAAGCGCCCCTTTCTCTCTCTGAAAATCTCAAGGACACCCTTCCCCAGTGATTTCGAGCTCAGCTGGTTGGCAACAGAAACAATAAGTGTATTCCCGACTGATCTTGTATTTGCGGTATTACCGCCGAAGACGTTCTCATTGTTTATGAGAAAATTATATGAAAGCTTTTCGAAGGCAAGTTTTGCCCTGGTTTCATTTTTAACGATTATATCGAAATTTACATCGAGCTTCAGGTCAAGCTGGTCCAGCCCTATCTCCGCAGGCCGTACGCTTTGCCCCTTTATCATCCTGCCGAAAAAGTCAACTACTGTCTGAGGATTAAGGTTTTTCGCGCTGTTCCGTATTGCCGATTGTATATCAGCCATGCTCGGCGCCTTTACCCTGAAATTCGCAATAGAGATGTGAGGTTTTATGGCAGGTATTTTTCTGGTCACCTTGAATGGATAGGTGTAGGTCTTCGGCAGTCCCGGTATTTTCGGCAGAGGAATGACAAGTTCCCCGCTTATATCGCACGTCAGATATTCCTTGTTCCGGTAATCACGGACAATTGCCGCGATCCTGCTGTATTCCAGATTTACCACAAGGGGTGTGGACTCTGTCCCCGCCGCACGAATCCTGAATCCCTTCGTGGTGGTTGTCTCGAAGAGCTTGTTTTTTTCGATATCAACCCTGAATTTCACCTGCTCAAGCTTGAGACCTATCGGATAGGGGTTTGATATCTCCATATCAAACAGGAGATCAATATCCCGAAAACTAATTGACTTGATATCAAAATCCCTGATACGAACCTGGGGCCGTTTATCAATATACGACTGCAGTGACGCACAGGAAACCGCAACACAGAGCAGTATCAGTACATAAATCCTTTTTTTCATGTGACCTCCACTATAACGTCATAAATTCAATGAATAATATGTCCTGACCACCGCAAAAAAGTCAAGACATCTATATCAACAGAATTCATTTTATGCTTCAGCTCTGTTACAGCAGATATCTCTTAAATATTTGTAGCGGGCACATGTCACTTCTTGAGGTATCCCAGGACAATCTTCATAATGCTGCGGGCGACATGATCGATATTGTACACAGAATCATTCAGAGTCCACTGGACAGCAGAGTTCAGGACCATGGAATGTATCGCAAAGGCGGCATTTGCGGATTCAATCTCCCTGAACTCACCCTGCTCCTTCCCGAGATCAATAATCTTTTTTATTTCATTCACCATGCGGTCATGAATCATGGTATTGATGGACTTGATACGGGGGTTCACCTGGACCTGGGCCCAGAAATCAACCATAACCGTATAAAACGCGGGGTTTCTCTTCGCCGTAGCGGCATAGGATATAATGAGGGCCTTCATCTTTCTTTCAGGGGTGCGATATTTCTCTGCACGCCGTTTAATGTTCTTTTCAATAATCATGGAAATCTGTTCAAGGAGATAAATAAGAATCTCCTCTTTCGATTTGAAGTAATGCAGGACGCCGCCTTTGGAAAGCCCGGCATGGTTCGCAATATCTTCAATGGTGAAGTTATTATACCCCTTGAGGGCAATAACTTCATAGGCGGCTGTGCCGATCTGAAGTTTTCGTTTATCAAGTTTATCACTGTTCTTTGTGGCCATTATTCATAGTCCTTATCACACATTGATCATATACACTATTCTTTATGGTTATTTCTGATGTCAACAATTATTGAAAAATCCCGGTAAATACACAGTAACAATTGACACAACGGGGCGATGTGCCGGTTAATCACATCCGGTTCACTATTGATCCGAAGACTTCAGGCAATAAAATGTTCCCCGTTCCCGGACCTTTTCTTCAACCAGGCCTTCATCTATCATACGGGCAAGAATTTTTATCACCTCCGCCGGCCTCACATCAAGACTTCTGGCAAGGTCTTCAACGGTAGAAGGGCGCCGTGTGACTGTTCTGATTACGGCATCATCGATATCACCACGGATTGGAGAGACCTCCCGTGAGTAGTCCGGCTTTCCAATTACTTCCACCGGCAGGGGAAGCAGCATATTCGTGATCCGGTCGATTGTATCGGCGGATGCCTTTTTAACCGTTTCAACAGTCCCCGGCCTGTCAAGGGTATTGAGCTGTATACTGTCAGGCCGGATGGCCTCACATGCCTGTTTCAGTGCATTGAGTTCGCTGTCATTGTCATTCATTCCCGGAACAATAAATACTTCAAGGCGTATCTCCCCTGAAAACTCCCTCCGGAGCGCACTGAGTCCTTCAACTATTCCGGCAGCAGTAATCCCCTCCGCGGGACGGTTTATTTCTGCAACCCCCTTCTCTGTAACGGCGTCAAGAGACGGCACAATAATATCAGCACCAAGGACCGCCTTCCGTACATCCTCCATCCAGAACAGTGAACCGTTTGTGAGAACAACAATTTTGTATCTGGAATAGTGTTCCTTCAAAAATGTGATGATCTCCCCGATCCCGCTGTGGAGCGTCGGTTCCCCTGATCCCGAAAAAGTAATAACATCGATGGAGGGCCCATTCTTCAGATACGAATCCAGTTCCGCGATAACCTCCGCCGTTGGAACATATTCCCTCCGTTCAATGGTGAGGTCCGTTGTGGCGCCGCATTCACAGTACACGCAGTCCATTGAACATGTTTTAAACGGCATAAGATCAACGCCGAGAGAGACTCCAAGCCTCCTGGAATTAATAGGGCCAAAAATATATTTCATGACTGCAACCTGTGACCGGGGAATTTCTGCGGAATACAACGATGCGTGCCATAATCAACAGATATGTACACTATTAGCAATAAGAAAAGCGATTTCAAGAAGAATAATAGTAAATCTGCTGCATAGATGGGAATTTTCGGGGTCAGAGCCTCGACGCAAGCACTGCCGCGCCTATGGCACCATTAATCTGCGCGCTGCCGGTAACCATTATGGGGATATCGAGCTTCTTTTCCAGTGCCCTCACAACTCCAATATTTTTCGCCACCCCACCTGTCATCATGAGAGGGGCTCTGACCCCTACCCGCTTTGCAAGTGCGGCGACACGGCTTGCCACGGAGTCATGGATTCCCGCAATGATGTTCTCCCTGGTTTCCCCTTTGGAAATGAGGGAAATCACTTCCGATTCCGCAAAGACTGTACAGATACTGCTGATTTTTGAGGGTGTTTCCGACTCGAGGGAAAGTTCCCCGAACCCCTCCAGGTCAACTTCCAGGGCCCGGGCCATGACCTCCAGGAACCGTCCTGTTCCCGCGGCGCATTTATCATTCATGGCAAAATCCTTCACCCGTCCCTCTTCATCAATCAGAATTGCCTTGCTGTCCTGTCCGCCGATATCAATAATGGAGCGTATTTCTGGGTTGAGAAAATGGGCCCCCGCGGCGTGACAGCTGATTTCTGTAATCGATTTTTCCG
>DAOSYC010000102.1:3936-5465 GCA_035380905.1 Spirochaetota bacterium
TTGAGAAAATGGGCCCCCGCGGCGTGACAGCTGATTTCTGTAATCGATTTTTCCGATATCTTCACGCTGTTCCGTCCATATCCCGTGGCGATGATATGGGCGATATCTGACATGCCTACGCCTGTTTCAGCGAGAATATCATTGAGCACGGTTTCACCCGCCTGCCCGGCATGGTAGCCCGTAAACATCACTTTACTGCCAATGATTTTCCCGTCTCCCATGATGGCAGCCTTCGTTGTTATTGAGCCGATATCAATCCCCGCGGTAATAATCCCCATTTTGAATGTCCTTAATAAAAAATCATGTAATGTCCGGGCCCCCCTCACAGGAGGTCCCGGATGTGTGTATGAATGATTCTGAAACTCTACACCACAGTCGTACCGCCGTCAACCACAATGGTCTGCCCCGTTATAAAAGCAGACCCTTCGGAGGCAAGAAAGAGCGCCGGGTGCACCACGTCAAGGGGTTCCGCGATCCGCCCCATGGGAATTCCCTTCACCACGTAGTCATGAATATCATTGTTGGACCAGAAGGGTTTCGAAAAATCAGTACGCACCATCGCGGGAGCGACGGCATTCACCTGTACGCCGAACAGCGCGAGCTCCGAGGCAAGGACTTTCGTCATCATCTCTATTCCCGCTTTCGCGATCCCGTAAATTCCCATCCCCGGGGATGCTTTTCTCCCGGCAATTGATGAAATGCTTACGATCTTCCCTGACTTCTGCGCCTTCATGATTGCCGCGGCTTTCCGGGACACAAGAAAGGTCCCGGTGAGGTTGGAGTCAATGATCTTCTGCCACAGCGCCGGGTCGGTTTCGTCAAGTGACGGGCCTGGAAGGTTCATGCCGACATTATTGATCAGCACATCGAGCCTGCCGAATTTTTTCATTACCGCATCAAAAAGGCCGTTCACATCCTCTTCCTTCGCGATGTGGGCCGATACCGTCAGAAGGTTCTCCCCCGCCTTGAGCTCTGCTGCCGCGGCGTCAAGGCCCTCCTGTTTACGCCCGTTGATAACGATCTTCGCCCCCTCCCGCACACAATACTTTGCAATTTCAAAACCGATTCCGCGGCTTCCCCCGGTAATAAGGACCACTTTATCTTTTAAACCATAGGTTATGCTCATCTGAACCTCCTTATGCTTTCCGCTGTTTTATTACTTCCATGAACGCGTCAATGCGCGTTTCAATCTGACTTTCACTGAAACTCCGTTCGTCCACCATGTCCGCTTCAATAAAAAGCGTCGGGATATCGCGTTTCTCCATAATGATTTTCTGGATATCGTACTGTCCCAGAGAATAGGGTTTGCAGCTCCTGTTCGAATGCATTACTACCCCGTCGGCGTCATACTTGTCAATCATTCCAAGGACAAGATCAGCCATTTTATCAGAACCGATATTGAGATAAATTGCAGTATATCCTTCCACCATGCTTTCCAGGAAATCATTCTCGTTGAGCATGTCCACCTGTCCGCTCCAGGCCGAGGTATAGGTGTCCGCCACAAGACAGGCATCGTGAGAGGCAAACTT
>DAOSYC010000102.1:5565-12632 GCA_035380905.1 Spirochaetota bacterium
TCCAGGCCGAGGTATAGGTGTCCGCCACAAGACAGGCATCGTGAGAGGCAAACTTGTCCGAAAGCCACTTCGTCTTGTACCACACCGGAAGGTTGTCCCAGAGGAGCCGGTATTTTTCATTCGGCACCGCGCTGATTCCGTCGCGTATGCGCTCTTCCATTTCCGCGCATAGCATGGTATAATAATCAACGCATTCCTGTGTGCCCCGCAGTGTCACAATGAGTGCGAGATGAAAAAAGGCGTCAAAAGCGCTCATGGGGGCAGGTTTGTGCCGGGTCGTTTCAAGGACCGCCTTCCAGAGCTTCTGTGACTCAACCGAAAGTTTCCCCACTTCGTTCATTTTATCATAGTCGAACTTCTTCCCGCACTGCTCTCCGAGAAATGCGATGTATTCCTGTATCTGGCTACGGACATATTTTTTTATCTCATCATTGAATTCAGTATGCACAATGGGGGTATCGAAAATGAAGAGCGGCACCCTGTAATACCGCGCCTGTACCTCATACCATTTCATTACCGTTCCGCAGATATTGTTGCAGCACACCAGCATGTCCGGTTCCGGCAGCCCCCCTATGGGTCCCCCCTGTGTCCGTGCCGCGCCGATATCGGAACGGGCATAGGAGCAGAGGTCCCCGGAATACCCGAGCTCCTCGCTGTATTCACAAAGGTCCACCCCCATGTGTGACGCGCCGATCATGGCGCTGTGATTTTCCGGGTATACCGGTATCACATCCATCGCCAGAAGGGGCTCCACGGGTCCGCCGCTTGTGATCCAGGCAACTTTTTTCCCGTTGTCCCGGGCTGTTTTTGCCTCAATATAATACTTTGTCATTATCTCTTTCATCTTTTTGACGCTTTTAATCTTCTGTGTTTCAGCGCCGGTTTGTTTGACGTCTGTGGTTTCTGCCATTTCAGGCCTCCGTGTTCTATGGATTATGTGCAGGGATATCCTGTGCTACAGCATCTCAATAAAGGCCTCAAACCGCGTCCTGAGCTGCCCCTCGGGGGGAAGCGTCTCTTCAAACTCAAGAAGCAGCGCCGGAATTGTTTCCCCGTCAAGTGCCTCCTTCAGGTACGGATAGTCCCATGCATGGGGGTCACAGAATTTTAGATGCAGGAACATCACCCCGGCGGCATTGTGCCGCTTCACAAGGCGTAGCAGCCTGTCCCCCCTGGCGGTATTTGAGATATGTTTGGCGGGACATATTTCCCTGCTGCTGTAGCGGTCGGCAATCGCGTCAACCAGGTCACCCTCTGTGCCGGTTTCTCCCTCAAAATAACGCGATCCTGTACAGAGATCATCCCATACCACGACTCCCCCGGCATCTTCGATAAGACGGAATATATTCGGATGATTGCAGATACTCCCCGCAAGGACCAGCCGCTTCCCGGGATTACCCTTCTTTGCCGGGCGCGTCCGGAGTTCCTGAATTATTCGCGGCAGCAGATCAAGAACAGTGCGGCGGTCCATCATCATGGACCCTTTCACGAGATAGTACATTTCTTCACTGCTGATACGTGCGGGGTCTTCACTCCGGATTTCATAGAGCGTTTTAAGATATCCCCTGACTGAATTATATACCGCTATCGCGTTCCGGACAGCATCATCGGATATATCCACTCCCAGCCCCTTTTCAAGATCTGTCTTGAATTTCCGTATTACATCACGCATGTACCTGCGGGCGCTTTCCGTGGTCAGCTTCACCGGCATCACCACATCCGAGAAAAACGCGAAATTTGTGTTCATTCTCCAGATGTCCGAAAGGCGCTGTATTGAATCGCAGGTATGGGGAAACACCGTTCCGTCAAGGAAATCCAGGTTCCCGTTCAGGGCCTCCTCAAGGGCCCCTCTCACCAGTGAACAGCTGTATGACTGAAGATGCGAGTCGGCAAGGTGGATATTTTCACTCACGCCGAACAACCGCAGCGGCAGGGCCCCGGCTGCATACACCAGCTCCTCCGGGGCATAGGTACAGAAATACCCGATTATTTTTTTCCCCTCTTCCTCTTTTATCTTTTTCGCATACTGATACGGGTTATCCACAACATTCTTGAATTCCTGTATTAATTCCACGGTAATACTCCTTTCGGATTTTTAAAATCTATACATTCCACTGTTATCCAACACCCTGCTATACTGAGCTTCCGGGCCCCGATACACAACAGCTGGTGAACGGGGGCACCGGAGAAGCGCAGCACAATCAGGACTTACGCGTTGCCTGTATATTTCCCTTCGGCCCTGAGCCTTTCAATTTCCTGCCGTTCAAGTTCCTTGTAGGCCACCTTCCCCACCAGGGTCTTGGGCAGGTCCTCACGGAATTCTATCTCCCGCGGGCAGCTCCATACTATCAGGTTCTCCCTGCAGTGGGCCTTGAGAGCGGCCTCCATATCGGGCCCCTCCTTTGTGCGGTCCTTCAGCACCACAAACGCCTTCACCCGTTCAACCTGGTCCTGGTCCGGCACACCGATCACACAGGCAAGTTCCACGTTGGGGTTCCTGTAGAGTTCATTCTCCACCTGTGCCGGGTATACATTCATTCCGGAGGATTTTATCATACGCTTCCGCCGAAGCTTGAAGTAAATGAAGCCGTCTTCATCCATGGTGCAGATGTCCCCGGTATGGAGCCAGACATTGCCGTCTCCGTGGGCCTTCATGACCCCGGCTGTTTCTTCAGGATTATCGAGATACCCCAGCATCACCGCGGGGCCTTTCACGCAGAGCTCCCCCTCTTCCCCAACCGGCGCCTCATCAGTGGTATCAAGAGTCACAATCTTTGCATCGATATCAGGAAAAGGTATGCCGATACTGTTCTCACGGTATTCACCTAAAGGCGTGGCGACAATCGCAGTCACCGCCTCAGTAAGGCCGTAGCCTTCCAGGAGCTTAACACTCCCCCCCTGCTTCTGCACAATCCCCTCGAACCGTTCCTTTACGACACGGGGCAATCCATCGGCGCCGCTGAAGGCGGCTTTGAGGCAGCTGAGGTCGGTCTGCTGAAACAGGGGATTTTTGTTCAGCGCCTCATAAAGCGTCGGCACACCGATAATGAAGGTGGGACGTTTCTTTTTGATAAGCTTCGCGACGTCCTCCGGAGTAAACTGCGGCACAAGGATGCTTTTGCCGCCCCCCATAAAACAGGCATTGACACAGACCCCGAGGCCGAACCCGTGGAATATCGGAAGGATTGCGAGGATACTGTCGGTCTCGTCGATACCTCCCCACGCGGACACCATGTGACCATGGGATACAAAGTTGTAATTTGAAAGCATTATCCCTTTGGGTTTTCCCGTGGTCCCGCCGCTGTAAAGAATTACCGCGAGGTCCTCCGGGGCCATGTCGGCTTTCGGCGCTTCGGGATACTTTTTACCCATAAGGTCCTTCCACCAGAGGATATCCGGGTCCTCCGGGACCTTCGGGATCATCCGTCCCTTCGTAAGGTTGAAACCGACCTTTTTTACGAGCCCCAGGTAATCAGGAATTTTTGTCAGTATTACCTTTTCCAGGTTCGTATTGTTCATCACAGCACGAAACTTTGCGTAAAACGCATCCAGGGTCAGGGCAAAGCGGCTTTTACTCACCTCAACATAAAACTGAATTTCACTTTCCGTTGAAAGCGGATGGATCATGCTGGCTGCCGCTCCCAGCTTATTGACGGCATAAAAACAGATTATTCCCTGCGGAGAGGTAGGCATGGATATTGTAACCCTGTCCCCTTTGCGCAGCCCCATTGAAGCCAGTACATTGGCACACTGATCAATCTCCTCAATGAACCGCCTGTAGGTTGACGTATAACCCAGAAAATCATAGGCAATTGCATCAGGAAATCTCTCTACTGTCTTCACCACTCCCTCATACATGGTTATACGGGGATAATCGATGGTATGCGGCACGTCCCCGTAATACTTCAGCCATGGTTTTTTCTCATACATAAGCCCCCCTTATTACATGAATAAAAACCTGAAATGTAATGGAAAAATGTTGTTGACAACGTACGACATTGTCGAATACTGTACGACATTGTTACACTAAATTCAGATCATGTCAAGAGAAATCCAAAAAAATGCAACAGAAAGAAAAATATGATAGGCGGTTAATACAATCAATCCAGAGAGCGGAAGATATTCTTTCATTATTCATGGAAGAAAAACGCGTTCTGGGGATATCGGATTTTGCGCAGAAACTTTCCCTGCCAAAGACCACAATTCAGGGGATCGTAAATACCCTTGTGGCCCTGCATTACCTTGAAAAAGACCCCCTTACCTCGAAATACAGGCTCGGGGCCCGCCTCTTTCAGCTGGGCATGAGCTACGCCACAAACATGGACATGCTTACCATTACCCGCGTATGGCTTGAACGACTCTGCTTCCAGTTCCGGGAACCGGTCAACGTGGGAATGCTCGTCGGGAAGCGGGTCATTATCCTTTTCCGGGCCGAACCGGAGACCAGATTTACCTCATTCCCCCAGGCGGGATCCGTGATACCCGCCCACACAACCTGCATCGGGAAGCTGCTCTTCGCGTTCATGAATGATGAGCGCCGCGAAGAAATGCTGGAAGGCTATAATTTCGAGGCTCTGACCCCTAATTCTATTACCGACAGAAAATCGTTCCTCCATGAACTGGAGCAGGTCCGGAAAGACGGAATCAGTTACGACAGGGAGGAAAACTTC
Organism: Spirochaetota bacterium; assembly: GCA_035380905.1. Taxonomy (GTDB): domain Bacteria; phylum Spirochaetota; class UBA4802; order UBA4802; family JAGODF01; genus JAKQCH01. Next base: position 10,236 of record DAOSYC010000102.1, read on the forward strand.
ACGGGAATGGCGGGAATAGGGGGCCCGATATACAACCACACCGGTCAGGTTATCGCCGCATTTGCTATCACCGGTGACGCGGAACACCTGACAAGGGAGCATGACACAATCATCAACGAGGTAAGGGCCACATCCAAAGAGATATCCATGCAGTTCGGTTTCAAATAATATCCCGGCACATCAAGCCACAGTACACGATCGTGTTAAAATACTCTGGACACATGCTGATTTCCGGTGTATATTTAACACACAAAGCAAGGGGGGGCCACATGGATAACAGGAGATATTTCAAAAGAATTGAATTCCACGTCAATGTTGCCGTTGTTATTAACGGAGAAAAAATAGCGGGAGAACTCATTGACCTCGCATTAAAGGGGGCCCTTGTGGAATTCGAAAAGGAACTCCCCATACAGATCGGGGAACAGTGCTGGCTCAACCTCTCTCTTCTGAGCAGCGACGTCACCCTGGAATTCCAGTCGAAAATAGTGCATCACCACAAGACTTTTTACGGATTCCTGTTCCTGGAAACCGATCTTGATTCTGTTGCGCACCTCAGGAGGCTCCTTGTTCTGAATACCGGAGATGAAGAGGAAATTGAAAAGGAAATGCTGTTCTGGTTAAAACCGTAAGGTTTCATTCTGTAAATAGAAGTCCGGTTTTTTATACCCGGGATCAATTTCCCGGTGACTACATCTGTCAGGATATCATCAATACTGCTGCAGCATCGCATCCAGAAGAACATACGGGTCTTTCTGTAACTCTCCCCAGTCCTTCTTCGCCTTTTCGAAAATCAGGTCGATATCGCCCCGCGCCCCAAAAGTTCCCTGTCCCCTGCCCCTGATAATAAATTCCAGAAGGTTATAACACATGGTGAACTGTCCGCACGCCGTCACGTCCCGGAGCTCACCGGTATCACTGAACCAGAGTTTTGTGTCCACCGAGGATGCCCTGCGGCATACCTCTTGTACCGCCGCGGAAGGAACCAGAAATGCGTCTTCGTGTTTCTTGTTTTCGCGCTTCATATCATAGATAAGGCAGGAAATGCGTTTGCTGTTGTAGTTGGTATCGCGGTATATCCTCCGGTACACCATTCCGCGTATGCGTTTCAGCAGTATTTCCGACGTCAGCGCATAGAGCGACGTAATCCGGAGCATTGCCATGTCAAGAAACTGGTTCACCGTGACCCGGCGGATATCACGCCATGAATCTATACCAATGACAGGGGAAGCCTCTTTCATGTATCCGGCCGCTTTCCGGCGCGCCCAGAAAATCAGCGCCGAGGCACTGAAAGAGATCAGGCACGGTATAAGAGACACGAAGAGGTCTTTCAGGAACATCCCCTCTTTCCGGTAAAGGGTCACCGCGTAATGTCCCCCAAGGGCGAGTGAGGAAAGGAACAGCAGCACCATAAGCACAAGGGAAAAAATGTTCAGCAGCGAAAGGGAGAGAAACCCTTTTTTCCTGTCCTTCGGAAATTCATAAATGTTATTGTTGGGCCTGTCCACGTCTGATATAATAAAGGCCCCTATTTTATTATCGTTCCGCTCATCGGCAAGTATGGCGCTGTCAATTCCCTGGTTATCATAGGCGCCGCCGTCCATCAGGGGCAGTGGAACAGGAAAGTTCTCCCGCAGTGCAGGAGGCATTTCATGTTCCGGCCAGGCAAAGTCATGGGGAAAGGCAAGGGGCTCACAGCCGCCGGGATAACATGTGGAGGCGGCAAGGATATCAGCAAGGCGAAGTTTCCTCGCGCTTTCCTCCGGTATCACGAAACGCGCGTTGCCGATCCGGGCACGGGGACTGGCGCTTTTCTGAAACCGGTATGCGAGGCCTGTGGTAAATTCCGTAGCATTGAATACTATTTCACGGAGGTGTATATCCTCCCCCTCCCATAGAATCCCGAAACGGTCCCCTTCCGTGAAACAGCTGTCATAGACTTCCGCGAATGAGGTTATCAGATTGTAATCGCCTGAAAGGGTATGGGACGAGGGCCTCCCGAGATACCGGAGCCCCCTCGAAAGTACGTTCACTGACGCGAGGCTGTCATAAAGGCCGCGGAAGAACGCCGCGAAAGGGCGTTTCTTTTTCAGGGCAAGAACATAGGTGATACCGGTTATTGTACCCCCTGACACCGTTGAGATGGTATCCACTTCATGCAATATCCCCATCCTGTCAAGATACGACAGCACCCCCAGATGGAACGCGGCCGCGCGGTACCCTCCCCCTGACATGGTGAGTTTTATCGGATTCCCGAATGTCATTTTTTGTGTCATAATATCTCCCCCCCCAAACATCCATGAGAACAAGGCGGCTTCAGCCCCTTGTACATCTCATGGAATACATTAATTCATGTCCCACAACCGCAAGGGGTTAAAACCCCTTGTTCTGATGTATGGT